>NZ_JBNXUM010000023.1:0-107936 GCF_050563545.1 Falsiroseomonas sp. HW251 | reverse complement strand
GTCGGGAGCCGTCCATCAGCCAGCGACAAGTCTCGGTGGCTATGGTCGAGCCGCAAGTCACTGCCGACGCGCTGGAATCTGAGATGCGGGGACGCGCAACCGACGATGCCAACACATCGAGGTGACGATCTAAACGGACGAAGCGGGTCCTGGTCCTGACCCGCACACCTCGACAGCATCACGGCAAGGCGCGCACCCACCGCTTCGGGACACTGCTGCACTCCCGCAGCCGCTCGGCGCCAAGCAAATCAAGCACCCACGTTCGGAACTCTTGGGGCACACGCATCCGCGCGTGCCGGAGCGCTGAATGGACGGCATCCGCGAGGGCGGCGTCGCCAAGTTCCGTTCGGAGCCGGGGATGCGAGAGGAGGTCGAGGGTGCAGATCGGGGGTGAGGCGCAGAGGGGGATGGCAATCCGGGTCCCCTTGCGCTCATCGAGGACCGGTACTGCGCCGACCTCCACCGCGTACGCCACCGTGGCCGCCTCGCCGTCATCCAATCCATCCGGGGATGGGGCGCCAACAAGGTCGAGGTAGTGGAGGTAGGCCGCCTCGGACAGCGCGGCGAACCGGAGGAGGCCGGCGGTTTGCAAGCGTCTCAGCGCAACGTCGCCGGGGGTGCCCGCCAAGGGGTCGCGCCCAACCTCCCTCGCCGCCACCTTGGTCATGATCACCTCGTGGGGGAACGCCCGCGCGAGGGTTTTCAGCAGAGCGCGAGCGCTTCCGCAGGTCAGCCGGACACTGGGCCGATTGCCCCATCCACTCCTTCCTTACGTCTACGATTGACTACGACGTGTTTTCTCAGGAGCGCTCTCGGTCAAGCCACCGCCTCGCGGATGCCGATAGACAGTGCGATGGCACCGCTCGCCGAAGCACAGAAGAAGGGAAGCTGCGACGATCGGCGCGGTCTATGTCAGTGCCGATGGCAGATCGTTATAGCCGCTATCGTCCCCTGCTCGGTGGCAAGACGGGGTTGCAGGACCGGAACGCCCGCCTGCTCGGCTCCGCCCATCCCCTCATCGTCTGCTTCCCAATACTGACAATCGCAGCAATAGTTGTGCGTGCCGCGCGTCAAGCGCTGGCAATGCCATTGGGAGCGCCGGAGGGGCTGTGAACGCCATCCAGCTTGGCATCATCTGGCAGCGTCTGACTGGTCTGATGGACGAGGTCGCGCAGGCCGTCGTTCGCACCTCCTTCTCCACGGTAATCCGCGAGAACTGGGACCTCGCCTGCTCGCTGCTCGACAGCCAGGGCCGGCAGATCGCGCAGTCGAGCCGAAGCGTGCCGTCCTTCATCGGCACCATAGCGCCGGCTGCGCGTGCCATGCTCGCGAAGTTTCCGCCGAGTACGCTCGACCCCGGCGATATTCTCATCACCAATGATCCCTGGATCTCGAGCGGCCACCTCAACGACATCACGATGATGAAGCCGTTGTTCCGCGACGAACGCATCATCGCCTTCGTCACCAGCGTCTTCCATTCCGTGGACATCGGCGGCGCGCCCTCGCCGAGCGCGCGTGACTCTTACGAGGAAGGGCTCTGGATCCCGGTGAGCCGGATCGTGAAGGCCGGCGTGGAGAACGCCGAGCTGATCGAGCTGATGACGGAGAACCTCCGCATCCCGGCCGACACCTTCGGCGACATCCGCGCGCAATTCGCGGCCTATGGGGTGGCGGAGCGCAAGCTTCGCCGCATTATGGCAGAAGAAGGGCTGGAGGAGATCGACGGCGTTTCCTCGCTCATTCTCGACCGGTCCGAGACCAGCCTGCGTCGTTCGATCGAAGCGGCGCCGGACGGCACGTACACTGCCGAGGTGAGCGCTGACGGCTACGACGCCCCATTGCTGGTTCGCGCCGCTGTCACCATCGCCGGTTCCGACCTGACAGTCGATTTCGCCGGAACCTCGCCGCAGGTGGACCGGCCTATCAACTCGGTTCTGAACTACACCTTCGCCTGGACTGCCTTCGCGGTGAAATGCCTGTTTGATCCGGCTGTGCCGAACAATAGCGGCTCCTTTCGGCCGGTGCGGCTCACGGCACCCGCGGGCAGCATACTCAACCCGATCCGACCAGCGCCGGTCTGGGCGCGTCATCTGGCGGGGCATTATGTCCCGCTCGTGCTTTTCCGCGCGCTGGCGTCGGTCCGGCCAGACCGCGCCATGGCGGATTGTGCTGCACCGATCTGGTCGGCTTACTTCAAGGGCGAGCACAGCGACGGACGTCGCTTCGTCAAGATGTACTTCATGGCGGGCGGCCTTGGTGGCCGAGCGGCGATGGATGGCCTGGATTGCCGCAGCTACCCCAGCAACATCGCCAACTCGCCCGTCGAGGTGTTCGAGGCCGGTGTCCCGATGGTGATCCGGGAGAAGGCGCTGCGCACTAGCTCGGGTGGTGCGGGGCGGCATCGCGGCGGGCTAGGGCAGCGCATCACCTTCGAGTCTCTCTCTGAGACGCCGATTAGTATGACCATCCGGCACGAGCGCGTGCGGTTCCCCGCCGAGGGCCTGCTCGGCGGCAGTGCCGGCAAGCCTGGAAGCAACCAGGTCAACGGGTGCGAGATCGCAGCGAAGAGCGTAACGCGTTTGGAGAAGGGCGACCGCGTCACCTTTCTCACGCCAGGTGGTGGCGGCCTTGGCGACCCATCTGAGCGCTCCGCCGCGCTGATCGCGCGCGATCTGGCTTTCGGCTACGTGGAGGGGGAGCCGTCCGGAGAATGAGTGGCGTCACCATCGGTGTGGATGTCGGCGGCACGTTCACCGATTTCGTGCTCCACGACCCCGCGAGCAACGCGCTGCACTTCGAGAAGCTGCTGACCACGCCCGAGGACCCGTCGGTTGCCGTGCTCGACGGGGTGGCTCGCATCATGGCGAGCGCGGGCGTCACGCCGGCAACGGTCGCGCGGGTGGTGCATGGCACAACGCTGGTCGCCAACGCGCTGATCGAACGCAAGGGGGCCCGCGTCGCGCTGGTCACCACGGAAGGCTTCCAAGACGTCAT
Source organism: Falsiroseomonas sp. HW251 (assembly GCF_050563545.1). Lineage (NCBI taxonomy): Bacteria > Pseudomonadati > Pseudomonadota > Alphaproteobacteria > Acetobacterales > Roseomonadaceae > Falsiroseomonas > Falsiroseomonas sp. HW251. The sequence continues at coordinate 104,942 of NZ_JBNXUM010000023.1, read as the reverse complement.
CGAGATCGGGCGGGAGAACCGCTACGATACCTATGATCTATCAATCACCATGCCGGAGCCTTTGATAGCGCGTCCGTTACGCTTTGAAGTGGCCGAGCGCATTGGGCATGACGGTAGCGTGCTACAGGCTTTCGATCGCGACTCTGCGCTGTCCGCGGCCCGCGGGATCGCGTCGTCCGGCGCAGAGGCGGTAGCCGTGGTCTTCCTGCACGCGTTCACGAACCCCGCGCATGAGCAGGCGATGGCGGAACTGCTGCAGCAGATTCTGCCCGGTCGGACAGTCTGCACCTCCTCTGATGTCGTGCCGGTGATCGGGGAATACGAGCGCTCCACCACCACCATCGCTAATGCATACGTGCAGCCTGTCTTCGATCGTTACCTACGACGCCTCTCGGAGGGGCTCGCCCGCCTAGGCATAACACGCGAGCTGCAACTCATGCTGTCCGATGGGGGCACTGTGGAAGCGAGTGCAGCGATCGCTGCGCCGATCCGCCTGGTGCATTCCGGCCCCGCCGGCGGCGCCGAGGCCGCGGCGCTTTTCGGCGGGATTGCAGGTCTCGAACAGGTCGTCTGCTTTGACATGGGCGGCACCACCGCGAAGGCCTGCCTCATCGAAGGCGGCCGGCCGAGCCGCACGACGGAAGTCGAAATTGCGCGCCTGGCGCGCTTCAAGCCAGGCAGCGGCATTCCGCTGCGCGTGCCCATCGTCAGCATGATTGAGATCGGAGCTGGTGGAGGCAGCATCGCGCGCGTTAACTCGATGGGCCTGATCCAGGTCGGGCCGGAAAGCGCGAGTTCCCGTCCCGGGCCAGTCTGCTACGGGCAGGGCGGTAGGGAGCCGACGGTTACCGACGCGGACCTCGTGCTCGGCTACCTCGATGCGGGCAACTTCCTGGGTGGCGCCATGCGGCTCGACCTTGAGGCGGCGCGAGCTGCCATTCTCCGCGATCTTGGCGTGCCCCTTAACCTGCCGATGGAGGCGGCCGCCTGGGGTATCCTGGAGACCGTTAACGCCAACATGGCGCAGGCAATGGTCATCCAGGCGCTCGAGCAGGGAAAGCGGCTATCGGATTTCGCGCTGCTTCCGATCGGGGGCGCTGGTCCCGTTCATGCCTGCATTGTCGCGCGCAGGGCAGACATCGCGAAAGTGGTGTGCCCACTCGGGCCGGGCGTCGCCTCGGCACTCGGCTTCCTGTCCGCCCCGACGTCCTTCGAGTTGCTGCGGACCGCGGTCGCCCCGCTGCATGGCGCCGATTACGGCGCCTTGCTCTCGATGCTGGACGCGCTGCGCGACGAGGGCCGCGCTCTGCTCGCCCGCGCCGGCGTTAAGGACGGCGTGACGACGCAGATCACATGTGGCCTCCGCTACGCTGGTCAGGGCTATGACGTGGAGGCGCAGATAGCGCGCGAGGAGATCGCTAGCGCCGACGCCGCGGCGATTGCCGCGCGCTTCGAGCGCAACTACGCCGCGCTGTTCGGCCGCACAGAGGCCGGGATCAGCATAGAGATGGTCTCCTGGCGCGTGGTGACGAGCGGCCCGCGCGCCGGCCTCAGGCCCGATGTGCCCGTGCATGCGCGCGGAGACACCGCGGTTTTTCAGAAGGGGCAACGCGACGTGTGGTTCGCCGAGACAAGGGGCTTCCGCCGTACGCCAGTATTCAATCGCTACGCCGCGCGCCCCGGGACGCGGCTGGCCGGCCCCGCGGTGTTCGAGGAACGCGAATCTACCTTCGTCGTGCCGCCCGATGCGCGCGTCGAGGTCGACGAAGGGCTAAACTTGACCGTCAGCTTGTAACAGCTGAGCGTGCGGGGCTGGCGGCCTCGGCGCGGTCGAAGGGAGCGGAGCAGATGCAGCGTCGTGTTCTCATCCGTCTGGCCGCCACCGGGGTCGCCGCCGCTAGCGTGCGCGGTGCTTTCGCGCAGGAGCGCTACCCGAGCCGACCGATAACGCTGATCGTCGGCTTCGCTGCGGGCGGCAATGGCGACATCACGATCCGTTATCTAGCCAATGCGCTAAAGGATCGCTTTGACGTACCGATTGTGGTTGAGAACCGTCCTGGGGCAGGTGGTGCGCTGGCGGCCGAGCGCACCGCCCGCGCCCGGCCGGACGGCTACACCTTCAGCATGTACACGGCGAGCCCGTTCGTGGTCGAGCCGGTGATGCGTCCCGCACCCTATGACCCCGCGAAGGACTTCACGTATGTCGCGCAGTACCTGATCACGCCGCAGGCCGCATTCGTGCTTTCGTCCAGCCGCTTCAGGACCTGGCAGGACGTGATTGACTTCGCGCGGGCGAACCCCGACCGATTCCGTTGGGCAACCGCCGCCGCGCGTGGCGGGCCGTACATCGCGACAGAGGCCGCGTTCAGAAAAGAAGGGCTGACCACCATCGTCGCCTCGTACAACGGCGGGGCACCAGCCGTGGCTGCACTGCTGGCCGGTGACATCGACATGGTTGTCTCGCCGGACTACCCGCCACTGCTCGACGCTGGCCAGGTGCGTCTTCTAGCTGAGATCGGGCCCGAGCGGGTGAGAGGCCTGGAGAATGTGCCGACCTTTGGCGAACTCGGCTACCCACTGACACTGCAGGTAAACCTCGGTGTGGTCGGGCCGGCAGGCCTTCCTCCGGAAGTTGTGCGTATGTGGGAGGAGGGCGTACGGGAGGTGACGGCAACAGCGGAATGGGAAGCGCTCATGGTCCGGCTGCGCGCTGTGACGAGCTATCTCCCGAGCGCGCCCTTCACGCGGCGAGTGCTGGATACCTACCGGGAAATGGGGCCGGCCGTGGAGCGCCTGGGCCTGAAAGGCTGACGCTGGATGCGTATGTGAGCGACGGCGCATCCGCGCCTATTCGTTCAGTCCACGGCCGGGATACGGGTGCGTCGCGATCCAGTGCCGTGCGATCTCGCCGCGGCGTGCCACCCACACGCCGCGCCGTGCCGCGATGTGGTCGAGCAGACGCTTGAGCCCCATCGCGCGCGCGGGATGGCCGATCAGCCGCATGTGCAGGCCGACCGACATCATCTTCGGCCGGCCCTTCGCGCCATCTTCCCACAGCATGTCGAAGGCGTCGCGGATGTAGGAGAACCACTGCTCCCCCGTCCCCATCCATCCCGCGTATTTCCCGTCGTTGTTGGTGAGCGAGTAGGGCACGACCAGATGCGCCTTGCCCTCGACGGTAACCCAGAACGGGAGTTCCTCGCCGTAGTAGTCGCTGTCGTAGAGGAAACCGCCATGTTCGACGACCAGGCGACGGGTGTTCACGCTCGGTCCGTAGCGGCAGTACCAACCATCCGGCCGATGGCCCACCGTTCTCTCGAGGCTCGTCACCGCCCGCGCGATGTGCTCTCGCTCCTCCGCCTCGGGAAGCTCGAAGTGCTTCACCCAGCGCCAGCCGTGCGAGCACACGTCGTGCCCGGCATCCCGTATGGCGGCCGCCGCGAGCGGGTTTCTCTCCAACGCCAGACCGCAGCCGAAGACAGTTAGAGGCAGGCCGCGCTCTGCGAACAGCCGCATCAGGCGCCAAAAGCCAACGCGGCTGCCGTACTCGAACATGCCTTCCGCAGCCAGGTCGCGGCCCGACTTCACCTGACCGCCGCCGAGCGCCTCGGTCAGTCCGGATTCGGTGTATCCCTCGCCATCCTGCACCGAGGGTTCCGAGCCTTCCTCGTAGTTCATGACGAAGTTCACGGCGACCTTGGCGTCGCCCGGCCATTGCGGGTCGGGTGGAGCATCGCCATAGCCGACGAAATCGCGCGCGACCTGATAGGGCATGCGAGGGCTCCGGTCAGGGACGGATGATCTGGAAGGGTTCGACTTCGACGAACTCGTCGTCGGCCGGCGTGCCGTGTTTCCACATCAGCACGGCGAAGCTCGCCGGCCTATCCAGCACCGTGAAGGGGTGATGCCAAGCGCCGGCGCGATAGGTCACGCCCTGGTCGGGTCGCGCGAGGAACGCCTGCGCCCGGGCCATGTCGGGCCCGCCCACTGCCGCCTCCGGCGCAACAACAACGAGCCACGCGCCGGCGTCGAGCGGCATGAACGTCTGCGAGGAGAAGGGATGACGTTCCATCGTCGCGGACCGCAGGGGCAGGTCCGCATTGGGCTTGAAGACCACGGCGAGGCTTGGCCGCAGCGCCGGCTGCGTCGGGCCCAGCGCGTCATCGGCGACGACGCGGCCGGGCAGTGCCGGACCTTCCAGCACGTCGCCGAACGGCGCGAAGGCGTCTGCCGTCAGGGGGGCCACGATGAGCGTCATGGCGCAGTGTTGCGTCCGGCGCGCGCCCGCGACAAGCGGCTCGACAGAGGCAAGCGGCCGCCGGCGGTGCGCTTGACACCTTCCGCGCTGGCGCTTGATCCTCGGCTGTGCCGGTCCTCGACCAGACCCCCGCCCGGAGCTTCCGATGAACCGCCGCGCCTTTTTGCCCCTTATCGCGCTTCTGGCGTGCATCGCGGCCGGTGCCACGGCGCAGGAAGCGGACCACCCGTCGAACCGCCCCATGGTCGTCGGATCGGATTTCGGCGTCGCGCCCTGGATGATGCGCGGACCGAACGGCCCTGAGGGCTTCGGGGTTGATTTGATGAACGAGATTGCGCGCCGGCTCGGCCGACCGGGCGTCGAGATCGTCGACATCAACTTCTCTGGCCTCTTCGCCGCGCTCTTCGCCAAGCGCTTCGAGTTCACCGCGAACCCGCTCAACATCACGGAGGAGCGGGCGCAGCGCATGCTCTACACCGAGCCATTCTTCGCTACCGGCAACGGCTTCATCACGCGGCGTGGCGAGACCATGGCCAACCTTGAGGCGTTGCGTGGCCGCGCCATCGCGGTGAATCGCGGCACCATCAGCGATACCTGGGCCACGGCGAACGCCGAGCGCTATGGGTTCGAGGTCCAGCGATACGATACCTTCCCCGACAGCGTGCAGGCCGTGCTCACGCGCCGCGCCTTCGCTGCCATCAACGAGATCCCGACGGCGGTCTATGCCGCCAGCCAGAACCGCAACATCACAGTCGCCTTCCGCGACTATACCGGGCGCAACTTCGGCATCGCCTTCCGCCAGGAAAGCCGCGAGTACCGCAACCGCGTGGAGGAGGCGATCGAGTGCATGAAGCAGGACGGCACGCTCGCCCGCCTGCATGAGAAGTGGTACGGCAGCGCGCCTGAGCCCAATACTTCCCTGACCGAAGTCTTCCCGGGCTTCGGCCCGCCCGGCCTGCCCGGCTTCGAGGACACGCCGCACACGCCGCGTTGCAACTAGCCCGCGGGCGCCCGTGGAGCGCTTCGCGGAGTACTACCTCAATCTCGAGATCCTAGAGCGCTACTGGCCCGACATCCTGCCGGGCATCTGGGTAACGCTCGGCGTGGCTGCGGCCACTGTCGCGATCGGCGTCGGACTTGGGCTGCTGATGGCGATCGTGTTGGTCGCGCGCGTGCCGCTGCTGCGCTGGCCCGTCACCTGCTGGATCGAGGTGTTCCGTACGCTGCCGCAGCTCGCGGTCATCGTCTTCGTGTATTTCGGCCTGCCCTATGCGGGCGTGACGCTCTCTCCGTTCTGGGCGACGGCTGGTGCGCTGGGTGCCGTGCTCTCGGCCTTCGCGGCGGAGATCTTTCGCAGCGCGATTCAGGCCCTGCCGCAGGGTCAATGGGATGCCGCCGCCGCGCTCGGGCTGCGCTTCCGCGGCATCTTCTTCCTGGTGATCCTGCCGCAGGCGATCCGGCTCGCCGTGCCGCTGCTGACCAACCGCGCGATTGCCATCACCAAGGGCACAGCGCTCGGCACCGCGGTCTCCCTGCCGGAAATCCTCGGCCGCGCGCAGAGCGTAATGGCGATCGCCGCCAACCCCTCGCCTCTGAGCCTCGCGGCCGCGCTCTACCTCGTGCTGTTCCTGCCCCTCGTCATCGCCAGCCGGTGGCTAGAGGCGACCCGCATGGTGCCGCGATGATGCCGGAAGGGCTCGAGCTCCTCATCGAGAACTTCGCGGACTGGGACAGCGCCGTGCGGGCCTGGCCGCTGCTGCGGCAGGGACTGATGCTGACGGTGGAACTGGCCGCGGTGGCGCTGCCGCTGGGCCTGCTGGCAGGGCTGGGGATCGGCCTGCTCTACGCGCTGGGTGGACGCGTGCTGCGCGCCGCACTGATCGCCTGGATAGACCTGTTCCGCGCCTTTCCAGTGCTGGTACTGCTCATCCTAATCTATTTCGGCCTGCCCTTCCTGGGCGTGCAACTGCCCGCCTTCGGGGCGGCGGTGCTGGCGCTGGTGCTGAACAACTCCGGCTATTTCGGGGAGATCTTCCGCGCCGGGCTGCTCAGCGTGCCACATGGACAGATGGAGGCCGCCCAGGCTCTCGGCCTCACGCGGCTGCGCGCGCTGCGGCTTGTCGTCCTGCCGCAGGCGCTGCGCAGCATCGCCGCGCCGCTCGCCTCCAACTCCCTGGAGTTGGTGAAGGCGACCTCGATCGCGGCGCTCGCTGCCCTGCCCGAGTTGCTGCGCAGCGCGCGTGTCGCGCAGGAGCAGACCTACAATCCGACGCCGCTGATGGTCGCGGCGCTGATGTACTTCGTACTGCTCTGGCCGTTTGCTCATGCGGTGGCGCGGCTGGAGCGGCGAATGCTGGCGCGAGGCGCCCGCTGAGGAGGACACGATGGGAGACAGGCTCGCGGGCAAGGTGGCGCTTGTCACCGGCGGCGCCTCCGGCATCGGGCGCGCGATCGCGCTGCGCTTCGCACGCGAAGGCGCCAAGGTCGCGATCGCCGACGTGACGACGGCGGTGCGCGAGGGCGGCGTGCCCACGCATGAGCTCTTGGCCGCAGAGGGCCACGACGTCGTCCATCTCGCCTGCGACGTCTCGCGCGAGACGGATTGCGAGGCTGCTGTGGCGGATGTGGTGGCGCGGCATGGGCGGCTCGACGTGCTGGTTAACGACGCCGCGGTCGGCCTGGGGAAAACGCTACTCGATTGCACGCTCGAGGAGTGGAACCGTGTGATGGCCGTGAACCTGACCGGGGTCTTCCTGATGTCCCGGGCCGCCGTGCGCGCCATGGTGACGCAGGAACCACGCGGCGAGGTGCGGGGCCGCATCGTCAACATCTCATCGCAGCACGGCATGGTCGCCTCGCCGGAGGATGTGGCCTACGGCACGTCCAAGGCGGGCGTCGTCTACCTGACGCGCCAAGTCGCCGTGGATTATGCGCGGCAGGGCATCGTCTGCAATGCGGTAGCGCCGGGGAAGATCCTGACCGGCAAGACGGGGCGCGCGATCGAGCCGCGCTGGATCGACTACAGTCACGCCCGCACGCCCTGGCCGCGGCTCGGCCGGCCCGAGGACGTGGCAGGCGCGGCGCTGTTCCTTGCCTCGGAGGACGCGGCTTATGTGACCGGTCACAACCTGCTCGTGGATGGCGGCTGGATGGCGTTCTGAGCCACCCCCGACACGGCGCCGCGTCAGCCCTTCTGGGTCGAAAGCAGGATGCTAGTCTCCGTGTTGGCGACGCCTTCCAGCGCGCGGATCCGGTGCAACGCCTGATCGAGCGTCTCCAGGCTCGGTGCGGCGAGTTCCGCGACGACGTCCCAGCGCCCGTTGGTCATGTGCAAGGTTCGCACCTCCGGGAAGCCCTTCAATGCTCGGACGACCCCGTCCGTCGATCGGCCGCGGATCTCGATGGCCGTGATGGCACGGACCGAGGCGCCGGCCGTCTGCGACTCCGGCGCCAGGCGCAGCGTGAAGCCCTGGATGACGCCGCCCCGCAGCAAGCGCGCGATCCGGTTCTGCACCGTGCCACGCGAGACGCCGAGTACCGCCGCCAGGCTGGAGGCGGGCCGGCGCGCATCGGCACGCAGCAGCGCGATCAGCCGGCGGTCGGTGTCGTCGAGTTCCATGTCGTTTGCCGATTTGCCAGATGCGGCTGGCATTGTGCCAGCTTTCCCCCGCCCGGCTGGCGCTTTTTCAGCGGATTGCTGACGCGCGCCGTTGCGATGCTGGAGCATCGAGTTCGCGGTCGGGAGCGACCATGGCAGCGCAGATCCTGATGACCGACCCCGCCCACTTCGCGGTGGACTATGTGATCAATCCCTGGATGCGCCCGGCGGCGTGGCACGCCGATGCGGACGTCAACCGTGCCACAGCGAGCGCGTCCTGGGCCGCGCTGGCCACGGCCTTGCGCCAGGCTGGCGCGGAGCTCGAGGTCCTGCCCGGTGTGCCCGGCCTGCCGGACATGGTGTTCCCCGCGAACGCGGCCGTGGTGCTGGACCGGCGTGCGCTGCTTTCGCGCTTCGCCTGCCCCGAGCGCCGGCCGGAAGAGGCGCGCTTCCGCTCGGGTTTCGGCCGCCTTCAGGCGCGCGGCCTTGTGACCGAGGTTGCGACCCTGCCCGAAGGCCTCTTCCAGGAGGGCGCGGGAGACTGCATCTGGGACGAGGCACGTGGGCACTTCTGGGCCGGCCATGGCCAGCGCTCCCGGAATGACGCGATTGCGGAAGTCGCGACCTTCTTCGGACTCGAGGCGGTGCCGTTGGAGCTGGTCTCGCCGCGCTTCTACCATCTCGATGTCTGCTTCTGCCCTCTGCCTGGCGGCGAGGTTCTCTACTACCCCGGCGCCTTCGCCCCGGCCTCGCTCGAGGCGATCCGCGAGCGCGTCCCCGCCGTGCAGCGCATCGAAGCCACCAAGCAGGAGGCAGGGCTGCTCTGCCTGAATGCGGTCGCCATCGGCCGCACCGTGGTGATGGCCCGGACCTCCGCCCGCCTGCGCGCCGTGCTCGACGGGTGCGGCTACCGCACGGTCGAGCTCGATCTTGCACCCTTCATCCTCGCCGGCGGTGCCGCCTTCTGCATGACGCTCCGCTTGGACCGGAGCTCGGTCGGCGCGTCGCGCCGCCTGGACCTCGCCACCGCAGCTGAATGACGACGGAGGCTTCGCCATGCCCGACACCATGATCCCCAGCATCCGCTACGACCACATCGGCGTCGAGGAGCGCCTCGGCGCCCACAACTACCGCCCGCTCGACGTCGTGCTCACGCGTGGGCAGGGCGTATGGGTGTGGGACGTCGACGGCAACCGCTATCTCGACTGCCTGGCGGGCTACTCGGCGGTCAACCAGGGCCATTGTCATCCGCGCATCCGCGAGGCGCTCGTCGAGCAGTCGGGACGGCTCACCCTGACGTCCCGCGCCTTCCGCAACGACCAGTTCGCGCCCTACCTCGAGGAGCTCTGCGCGCTGACGCGCTCCCACATGGTGCTGCCAACGAACACCGGCGCGGAGGCGGTCGAGACCGCCATCAAGGCAGTGCGCAAATGGGGCTATGAGGTCCGCGGCGTGCCGGAAGGCGCGGCCGAGATCATCGTCTGCGCCGAGAACTTCCACGGCCGCACCATCGCCGTGATCGGCTTCAGCAGCGACGCCGAGACGCGCGGCGGCTTCGGCCCCTTCGCGCCGGGCTTCCGCGTCGTGCCCTTCGGCGACGCCGCCGCGCTGGAAGCGGCGATCAATGCGAACACGGTCGGCGTGCTGATTGAGCCGATCCAGGGCGAGGCCGGCGTGATCATCCCGCCACCCGGCTACCTGCGCGCGGTGCGTGACCTCTGCACCCGGCACGGGCTGACGCTGGTCCTCGACGAGATCCAGACCGGGCTCGGCCGCACCGGCCGTCTATTGGCGGAGGAGCATGAGGGGATCGAGGCCGACGTGACCCTGGTCGGAAAGGCGCTGTCGGGCGGCTTCTATCCGGTCTCCGCCGTGCTGTCGAACACCGCCGTGCTCGGCGTGCTGCAACCGGGGCAGCATGGCAGCACCTTCGGCGGCAACCCGCTCGCCTGCGCGGTGGCGCGCGCGGCGTTGCGGGTGCTCGTTGAGGAGGACATGATCGGCAATGCCGAACGCATCGGGGCGTATCTTGCGGCGGGGCTGCGCGGCATCGCCGGCGATCGTGTGAAGGACGTGCGCGGCCGCGGCCTGATGCTGGCAGTCGAGCTGGAAGCGGAGGCCGGTGGCGCCCGTCGCTACTGCGAGGCGCTGCGCAGCGCCGGGCTGCTCTGCAAGGACACGCACGGGCACACCATCCGGGTCTCGCCGCCGCTGGTGATTACGCGCGAGCAGGCGGACTGGGCGCTGGAGCGCATCGGCGCCGTCCTGACCGGGCCGACGCCCGACCCCGATCCATAGGCTGCGCACGGCGCAACCCCGAGGGATGCGCTGCATCCGGCACTGACACGGCTTTGAGCCGTGCTGCGCAGGACTTGCAGCCAATGATGTGCCAGTTGGGGATCGAGCCGCGGATCGGTGAGCAGGTTCGCCGCGGCCTCCTGGCAGGCAAAGGGATGAAGGCGAGGCCGGCGGGCAGCGCGGGATCGGCGCGCGCCAGCAGCTCCACTCGAGCTCGGGCTCGCGGCCCATGGTCAGCACGAATCGGTTCTCGCTGTCCGGCATCTTGGCGAGATCCGCCATGCCATCGGGCATCAGCCGCGCGCGGCCGGACGGCTCGGGGAAGCCGTCACGCAAGGCGATCGCCTCACCGGGCGCGTCGGGCGCCTCGCGGGGATAGAGTGACGCTGTTCCCGGGTCGGTCGGGCCATTGAGGACGGCGATGTCTACACGCCCTTCATGGACCCACGCCTCCAACACCGGGCTCCGAGCGTTCGTGCTGCGCAACCGCATGCCGGCAAAGCTGCTCAAGCTGAGCGCGGCGAAGCGACCGCCGAACAGCTTCGGCAGCTCGCGGAAAAGCTCAGGGTCACCATGCCTTGCGGCTCGCTCGCTGTGCTGGAGCCGCCTCGCGCATAGCGGTCGAGCAGCCGGACCCCGAGCTCATCTTCGAGCTTCGCGACCTGTTGGTTCGCTGTAGCCGTGCTCGCGCATCACGCGCTCCACCGCTCCGAACCGCTCAGCAGGCCCAATCTGAGACCTGAGGCCGGCAGGCGCCTGTGTTCAGTGTTCAACTAGCCAAACCGAGGGATGCTGGTACGCTCTGCGTCCAGCTGGGAGGAGATAGCACATGGCCGGTTCTAGGATCGTGCACCGTCGACTCCTTATCGCGGGGCCACTGCTTGCAGCCATTGGTCGCAGGGCAGATGCGCAGGGGAGCTTGCAAGCCCTCGCCACACAGGCCGCCGGCGAGGACGCGGCGGTTTGGTATGAGTCAAGTCGCAGCGACGAGGCAGACCGGGTCCTCGCCGCTTTCCGCCGCAGCTTCCCCGACCTGCGCGTGCGGCATGAGAGCATTCCCGGCGGCAACGGCGTCGCCGCCCGCGTGATGCAGGAGACCATGGCGCGCGGCGCTACCGGTGACATCGTCACCGTCGGCGGTGGCGAGACGGCGCAGTTGCTGCGCCAGGACCTGATCTCACAGCAGGACTATGCCGCTCTCGGCGTGGATCCGCGCCTAGTCCACGCGAGCCGGGCCGTGAACACGGCCGTCTCGATCTACTGCCTCGTCTACAACACGCGCATGATGCCACGGCCGGCCGGCTGGGATGACCTCCTGGCACCACGCAACAAGGGCAATGTCGGCACCTGGGTGCGCGCCGCAGGCTTCGCGGAACTCTCGGCCGTCTGGGGCGAGCAGCGCGTGCTGGACTTCTATACGCGCTTCCTGACGCAGGGGCCGATGTTCTTCAACGCGACCGCTCCCCTGGCGCAGGCCGTCGCTTCCGGCGAGATCGCATTGGGCCTCGGCATTTGGCACAATGCGCAGGCGCCGAAGCGCCGCGGCGCACCGATCGACATGGTATCGCTCGATCCGACGCCGGTAAGCTCCGTCTATACCTTCGTGCCCACCAAGGCCCGCGCCCCGAAGACCGCCACCGTGTTCACCGCCTGGCTGACCGGGCCGGAGGGCAACCGGGCCTATGAGCAGGCGGTCGGTCGCGGCAGCGCGCTGATCCCGACGACGCAGACCCATGCTTTCCTGGCCGGGAAGCAGATCAGCGAGTGGCCGATCGACAACAAGCAGCCCTATGCCGAGATCTTCGAGCGCATGAACCGCATGGTGGTCGGCGCGCGGGCGCGCTGAGAAGGTGGGCGCCTTCGCGCGCCGCGGCGCCTTCACAAGCGCGCCGCTGCCCGTACTGCTGGGCGGCGCGGCGCTGCTGCTGGTGCTGGGCTACCTGGTCGTCGTGCCGCTGGCGATGCTGGTGGTCAGCGCCTTCAAGCCGAGCGGCTTCCCGCTGGAGCCCGGCTTCACGACGGCGCATGTCGCGAAGGCTTTCGCCGATCCCTTCCTGCCGGGACTGATCCTCAACACGCTTGCCTTCTCGGCCGGGTCCACGCTGGTCGCGGTGACGCTGGGCCTGGCACTCGCCTTCCTGCTGGAACGCACCGACCTGCCGATGCGCGGCCTGATGCGCGGGACGGTGGTGATGGCGATGGCGATCCCGCTGATGCTGCTGGCGATCGCCTGGACGCTGCTGCTGAGCCCGCGCATCGGCGCGATCAACGTGGTGGTCGGCGGCTGGCTCGGTACGCGGCAGCCAATCTTCAACATCTACACCCTCGGGGGCATGGTCTTCGTGGAGGGGCTGGCGCTGGTGCCCTCGGCCTACCTGATGCTGGCGGCGCCGGTGGCGAATATAGGCCAGTCGCTGGACGAGGCGGCCTCCTTGTCCGGCGCCAGGCCCCTGCGGCGGCTTCTTCGCATCCATCTGCCGATGCTTCTGCCGGCCATCGCGTCCGCCGCGCTGGTCCTGTTCATCATAGGCCTGGTGATCTTCGACGTCCCCGCCATCATCGGCATCCCCGCGAAGCTCTGGGTGTTCAGCACGCATCTCTACAACCTCGCGAACAATCCGCCGGAAAGCATCCCGCTCTATGGCGAGATCGGCGCGCTGTCCTTCCTGCTGCTGCTCGCGCTGGGCGCGTTGGTGCTGCTGGTGCAGCGCCTGGGGCGCGAAGCGCAGCGCTTCGTCGCCATCACCGGCAAGGGCTGGCGCGCCGCGCCGCAGCCGCTCGGCGCGTGGCGTTGGCCCCTGGCGGGACTCGTCGCGCTCTATCTGGTGCTGGCGGTGCTGCTGCCCTTCGCGATGCTGCTCTGGACGTCGCTGCTGCCCTACCAGGCGCGCTTCTCGCTGGACTTGGTGGAGTTGCTCACCACCGAGAACCACCTGACTTTCCTGCGCAACGCGCGCGCGCTGGAAGCGACGTCGAACGCGCTGCAGGTCGCGCTGATCTCGGCCACCGGCGTGGTGCTGCTGGCCTTCGCCGTGGCGACCTATGTCCACCGCGCGAAGGGGCCGGGCCGGCGGATCATCGACACCCTGGCATTGGTGCCGCTGGCGCTGCCGGGCGTGATGGTCGGGCTGGCGCTGGTCTTCGTCTATCTCTCGCTGGATTTCCTGCCGGTCTACGGCACGATCTGGATCATCGTCATCGCCTTCGTCACCGACTACGTCGCCTATGGCAGCCGCAGCATGGGAGCGGTGATGGTGCAGTTGCACCCGGAGCTGGAGGAAGCGGCGCGCATGTCCGGCGCCGGTCCCGCCCGGGTGATGCGGCGCATCCTGGTGCCGCTGTTCCTCCCGGCCGCGCTCGCGGTATGGATCTGGGTCTTCGCGCATGCGCTGCGCGCGCTCTCCACGCCGATCATGTTGCAGGGGCGAGACAACGTGGTGCTGTCGACGCTCCTCTGGGGCTACTGGAACACCGGGGAGCCGACGATCGCGGCTGCCATCGGCGTCTGGCTGGTCGGGATCCTGGCCATCGCCACCGTCGCCTGGCGGGCCTGTGCGCGACGGGGGGCGATCGGTGCCGTCTGACGAGGATCCGATCCTGCGCGCGCGGGGCCTGGGCAAGACGTATCCGAATGCCGCGGCACCGGCCGTCGCCGCGCTCGACCTCGACGTGCGGCGCGGAGAGTTCTTCACGCTGCTCGGACCGTCCGGCTGTGGCAAGACCACGACGCTGCGCATGATCGCCGGGCTCGAGCGGCCGGATGCGGGCCGGATCGCCCTGGCGGGCGAGACGCTGAGCGAAAGCACCCGGAACAGCTTCGTCCCGCCGCACAAGCGAGACATCGCGATGGTGTTCCAGTCCTACGCGATCTGGCCGCACATGACGGTCTTCCAGAACGTGGTCTTCCCGCTGGAAGGCGAGCGGGGCCTGGACGCCGCCACGCGCCGCCGCCGCGGCATGGCGGCGCTGGAGCAGGTGGGCCTGGCCGCGCTGGCCGATCGCGGCGCCACGCTGCTGTCGGGCGGGCAGCAGCAGCGCGTCGCGCTGGCCCGCGCCATCGTGCGGGAGGCGAAGCTGCTGCTGCTGGACGAGCCGCTGTCCAACCTCGACGCCGCGCTGCGCGAGCAGATGCGCACCGAGCTGAAGGATCTGCAGCGTCGCATCGGCACCACGTCCATCTACGTCACGCACGACCAGGAGGAAGCGCTGAGCCTGTCGGACCGCATCGCCGTCCTGCGCGACGGCGTGCTGGCCGATCTCGGCACGCCGGAAGAACTGTACCTCCGCCCGCGCGATGCCTTCACCGCCGCCTTCATCGGCCGCACGCGCTTCCTGCCCTGCCGCGTCGTCGCGCGCGACGACGCCGGCGCGCTGGTGGAGACCGAATTCGGCGCGGTGCGCTGCGCGGCGGCCGCGCCGGACGGCACCGTGCAGCTGATGGTGCGGCCGGAACACATACTGCTCGGCCCGCCAAGCGCCGATGCGCCGAACCGCTTCGCCGGCACGGTCGAGGACGTGAGCTTCGCTGGCCGCACCGTGGCCTACGCGGTGCGGGTCGGATCGACGCGGCTGGATGTGCTGGCGATGTCCGTCGCGATGCGCGCGCCGGGCGATGCCGTCTCGGTCGAGCTGCCGCCCGATCGCTGCGTCCTGCTGCCGGGCTGAACGCCATGCACCTCATCGAGCCCGAGCGCCGCACGCCGATCCTCGCCGAGGCCGATGTCGTCATCCTCGGCGGCGGCCCCGCCGGCATCGCCGCCGCCATCGCCGCCGCCCGCGACGGCGCGCGCACGCTGCTCCTGGAACGCTACGGCTTTCTGGGCGGCATGGGCACCGCGGGCGGCGTCACCAGCTTCTGCGGCCTCTACGCGAATGTGCATGGCGAGCGCGTCCGCGTGACGCGCGGCGTCGCCGACGATCTGCTGGCACGGCTGGAACGGCTCGGCGCGTTGCACGAGCCGCACGCCATCATGGGCCGCACCTGGGGCCAGGCCTATGACAACGCGGCGATGAAGTGCATCGCCGATGACGCGGTGCTTGCAGCCGGTGCCACGATCCGGTTCCACACGCTGGCGGTCGGCGCGGCGATGGAGGGCGAACGGATCGTCGCGCTGCTGATCGAGACGAAGTCCGGGCGCGGCGCTGTCACGGCGTCGGTGTTCATCGACTGCTCCGGCGACGCCGACCTCGCGCATTGGGCCGGCGCGCCGACGGAGAAGGGCGACGACGACGGCTTCGTCGCCTATCCCACGATGATGTTCCGCATGGGCCATGTGGATGACGAGCGCGGTTGGGCGGAAGGCAAGCCGAGCCTGCGAGCACGCCTGGCCGCGGCGCAGGCGGCAGGGCGAACGGACCTGCCGCGTCTTTCGGCCTCGATCAACAGGCAGCCGCATGCGGGGGAATGGCGGTCGAACGCCACGCAGATATCGGTCGGCGCTAGGCCGGTGGATGGCACTGACTGGCTGTCCTTCAGCGAGGGCGAGATCGCCGGCCGCCGCCAGGTCCGCAGCTATTTCGACTTTTACAAGGCCGAGGTGCCCGGCTTCGAGCAGGCCTATCTGCTGGAGATCGCACCCCAGCTGGGTATCCGCGAGACCCGGCGCCTGGTCGGCCGGCATGTGATCGGGGAGGAGGAGATCCTGGCCGGCGGGGACGTTCCCGACGCCATCGGCGTGAACGGCTGGCCGATCGAGCGCCACACCAGGGGCGACACGGAATGGCGCTTCACGCCGGGACGCGGCTTCCACCAGCTGGGCTTCGCCGCGCTGCTGCCGCGTGGCGTGGCGAATCTGCTCGTCGCCGGCCGCTGCGCATCGGCGACCGCGATCGGGCAATCCTCGATCCGCGTCACCGGCCCCTGCTACGTGATGGGGCAGGCGGCGGGCACGGCGGCGGCGATGGCGGTGCGCGCCGGCGTGCCGGTCGCCGGCCTCGACATCGCCGCGCTGCAGCGCCGCCTGGTCGAGGAGGGCGCCTTCCTTGGCTGACACGCTGCGCGTCGGGCTGATCGGCTGCGGCAGCGTCAGCGGCGACCATCTGCGTGCCTGGGCGCGCTGCGCCAGCGCCAAGGTCGTCGCGCTCTGCGATCCCGCGCCCGGCCGCGCCGCCGCGCGCGCCGCGGAATTCGCGATCCTCGGCGTGCATGCGACGCCAGAGGCGATGATCGCGAAGGAACGGCTCGACCTGCTCGACATCGCGAGCCCGCGCGGTCTGCACGCCGAGCATCTCAAGCTGGCCGCGCGGCATGGGCTGCACGCGCTCTGCGAGAAGCCGCTTTGCCCGACGCATGCGGAGGCGGTCGGGCTGCTGGATGCGCTCGACGGCGGCATCCGCGTGATGGTCAACGAGAATTGGCGCTTCCGGCCCTACTACGCGCGCATCGGCGAGTGGATTCGCCAGGGGCGGCTCGGCCGCATCACGCAATACCGCGCGGCCCTGGTGCGATCGAGCCTGATCCCGGATGCGCAAGGCGTCGCCAACGTGCTGGTGCGCATGCCCTTCATCGCGACCGAGCCACGGCTGATGACGGCGGAGTGGCTGATCCACCAGCTCGACGTCGCGCGGTCGCTGATCGGGGAGATGCGTCTCGTCGCGGCGCGGATGGCGCGCGCGTCGTCGCAGGTCGTGGGCGAGGATTCCGTCGCCATGCTGCTGGAAGGGGAGGCCGGCCTGCCCGTCACCGTGCAGGGCGTGATGTCCGCTGCCGGGCATGACATCCGCGGTCCGGACCGGGTGGAGATCACCGGCACGCGCGCCAGCGTGGTCTTCGATGGCGGCGTGCTGCGCCTGCTGGGCCCGGAACCCGAGACGGTCGCCTTCGACGAGGACGACGCCCGGCAGGCCGGCTTCGACGCCTCGATCGCGCATTTCGTCGCCCGCCTCCGCGACGGTGCCGCCTTCTGGACCTCGGCGCGGGACCAGATCGCGACGCTGAAGCTGGTCGAGGACGCCTATACCAGCGCCGGCGTGCCGCGCGCGCTGCCCTAGGCGCGCGCGAACCCGCCCGCCGAAGCGCCCGCCAGCCTTCCGAACACCGTGCCGGAGGTGAGCCCGCTGCCGCTGGGGTAGTTGTGGTAAAACAGCCCGCCGACCATCTCGCCGGCCGCGTAGAGGCCCGGGATCGGGTCGTCCGCGGTGTCCAGCACGCGGCCCTCGGTGTCGATCTTCACGCCGCCGAAGGTGAAGGTGATGCCGCAGGTGATGCCATAGGCCTCGAAGGGCGGCGTCTCGATGCGGTTGGCCCAGTTCGACTTGGGCAACGCCAGGCCCTGCGTGCCGCGGCCGTCCTTGACCGCGGGATTGAAGGGCACGTCGTCACGCACCGCGGCGTTGAAGGCGGCGACGGTGCGCAGGAAGCCCGCGCCGTCCACTCCCTCCAGCTTCGCGGCCAGACCCTCCAGCGTATCGGCGGTGACCTTCGTCACCTGGCGGATGCGGTAGTCGTCGTTCAGCAGCGTCGCGACCCGGGCGTCGAAGACCTGCCAGGCGAACTGCCCCGGCTGCTCCAGCACGGCGCGACCGTACTTCGCGTAGGTGAAGTTGCGGAGGTCCGCGCCCTCGTCCACGAAGCGCTCGCCGCGCGCGTTGAGGATGATGCCGAGCGGATAGGAGTGCTTCTGGAACTTCTCGCCGACTGCCAGGTCGCCGAACTCCGGCGCGTTCATGTCCCAGCCGACGGCGTGGCAGCCCGACCAATGGCCGTGCGGCCGCGCGCCGACATCGAGCGCCATGCGGATGCCGTCGCCCATGTTGAAGCACGTGCCGCGCACCTTCGCGAGGTCCCAGCCCGGCCCGATATAGCGCGCGCGCCACTCGGCATTGGATTCGAAGCCGCCGCAGGCGAGCACCACGGCGCGCGCGGCGACAGCGAATTCGCGCCCGTCGTGGCGCAGGCGCACGCCGCGCACGCCACCGGCATCGGCGACCAGCGCCGTCGCCCGCGCACCATACAGCACGCGCCCGCCGCCGCGCCGGACCGCGCTGGTCAGTGTGTCCACCAGCCCCGGCCCGCCGCCCACCGCCTCGATCGTCAGGCCGTCGCCGAAGCGATACTTGTTGTTCACGTTGAAGGCCTGCGCGCCATAGGCCGGCAGGAACCGGATGCCGTGACCACGCAGCCACATCAGCGCGTCGAAGCTCCGGTTGACCAGGATCTCCACCAGTTCGGGCTGGGCGCGGTACTGCGTCAGCCGCGCCATGTCGTCGAAGAAGGCGTCGCGGGAATAGCCGGCGAATTCGGTGTTGGCGCGCTCCGCCGCGCCGAGATCCGGGATCAGCTTCAGGATGTCGGCGAGGCCGTCATAGGGCACCCGCATCGCGCCGGCGGTGAAGCGGCTGTTGCCGCCGCGCGCATCGAAGGGCGCCGCCTCCAGGACCAGCACCGAGGCACCGCGTTCGCGCGCCGACAGCGCCGCGCAGAGCGCCGCATTGCCGGCGCCGACCACGACGACGTCGCTCGACGTCTCCTCCATGACCGCACCTTTGCGCCACCGCGATCAGGATGCTGCCGGCCGCGGGCGGCACGCAAGCCTCAGCGCCGCAGCGGCCAGGCGTCGGGCCGCAGCCCAAGCCCGGGCGCGCCGCGCGGGACGGCCATCACCGCGCCCGGCTCGACCGGCGGCATCGGGCCCAGATCGGCAGCGAGGAAGCGTCCCATCGGGATGCCGCAATCCGGCAGGGGCGTCGGCAGCGTCGCCGCGACATGCAGCGCGACCGCCGTTCCGATGGCCGATTCCAGGCTGACCGTCACCGTGACCTGCACGCCGGCATCGGCGGCCTTGCGGATCATGCGCCGCGCGAGGTCGGGCCCGCCGGCGCGCTGCGTCTTCAGGATGATGACGTCTGCCGCATCGGCCGCCAGGATCGCGTCCAGGCTTTCGGGACCCGTCGCGCTTTCGTCCAGCGCGACCCGAACGGGCGAGGCGCGTCGGAAGGCGGCGATCTCGGCCAGCGGCCGATGGGAGGGGATGGGCTGCTCGACATAGTCGAGGTCGAACCGCGCCAGCGCGCGGACGTGATCGAGCGCCCATGCCGCGTCCCAGGCCTCGTTGGCGTCGAGGCGGATGTGCGCCGCCGGCGCGGCCTCGCGGATGGCCGCGACGCGTGCCAGGTCCGCGGCGGGGTCAGCCCAGCATTTCACCTTCACCGTGCGATAGCCCTCCGCCACCAGCGCGGCGGCCCGCGCGGCGGCGTGTTCCGGCGTCTTCTCCGTGACCAGGCCGTTCACCGGCACGACATCGGCCGGCGCCGCGCCATCCGCCAGCAGCGCGGCAAGCGCCACGCCCTTCGATGCCGCGCGTGCCGACAGCCAGGCCGCCGCGATACCGCAGCGGAGGCGATCCGGGGCGCTGCGTGCGTCGAGACGCGAGAGGAAATCGTCGGCTTCCGGCGGCAAGCCCGCGACGAGCGCGCCGGCTTCGCTCGCTAGCGCGGTGACGTCGGTATCGAGATGGATGGCCGGCGCGCATTCGCCGAAGCCCTCAGCGCCCCATGCTTCCACCCGCACGATTAGGCCGCGGCGCTCAGTCTGTACACCTTTCGCCCAACGGTATTCCTGCGCAAGCGGCAACACGAAGGGCGCAATCTCGATGGATCCGACCATCCGCCTATCCTTCCCGTCAGCCAATTCCAACCGCACCTGCCAACAAGTATTGATCGAACTGCCATTTGCACCAGAGTGGTCCGCGAAGTGGCGCGGAAGGACAAGCACTACCAAGAGGACGCCGCGGCAGCCCACGCCCAGTGGCGTACCGTGGCCGACCAGCTCCGTCCCGAGGTGCCCAAGCGCGCCACGCTGATGGACAGCGCCGAGGAGGACGTGCTGGCCTACATGCACTTCCCCGCCGCGCACCGGGCCAAGCGGCAATCGACGAACCCGATCGAGCGCCTCAGCGGCGCGATCAAGCGCAGGACCGATGTCGTTGGCATCTTTCCCAACGGGGCCGCCGTGGTCCGCCTCGTCGGCGCCATGCTCCTCGAGCAGCCCGACGAGTGGGCAACCCAGCGGTCCCGCTACATGACCCGGGAAGCCATCCGCACCGTCAGCGATCCTGCCACTGTCAGGCTCTCGGCCGTGCCAGCCTGACACGGTGGCCCAGCCCACCGAGGATCATCGCGCTCCTACACCATGCGATCGGTCACGGCCCGGGCGAGCCATGCGCCACCCCGCCTACAAGGTGAGCCAGCGCATCCGCAAGCGGATCGAGGAGGTGTTCGGCTGGGGCAAGGAGATCGGCAGCATGCGGCGGACGCGGAAGCGCGGGGTGGAACGGGTCGGATGGAGCGTCAAGCTGGCTGCAGGTCGCAGCCTCCAGCCTCCAGCCTCTTCCGGCTACCGACGCTGCTTGCTCCGCCTGCCTGATCAGTGCCAGGAGAGTCCCTGGCGCAATAATCCACGGCGGTTGGCCAACAAAACGTGGCCCATTACCCCGCCAAAGGTCGCGCACTCGCGCCGCCGCCCAGGAAAGCCGAGCCCTCGGCCGCAAATTTCCGTAGCCTGCTAACGCCCCGGCTCCTCCGCCAGCAGGTCGGCGAGGATGGCGCGGCCGCGCGGCGGCGCGATCGTGACCTCGTCACGCGCGACGATCGCGCGGCAACCGAGCACGGGCCGGCCGTCCACCACCAGGGCACAGGCGCCGCAAGTGCCGATCTTGCAAAAATGGTCGGGATAGCAGAGCGACGGGTCGACTTGGCGCCGCACGGCGGCGAGCAGGTTCAGCACGTGGTCGCCATGCGGGATGGAGACCTGGTGCTCATCCCACCACCCTGCGGCCGCATCGGGCGGCTGGCGCCAAACGCGGATGGTCACCACTCTCTCCTCGAACCCGGTCACGCCGGCGCCTCCGCGACGGCATCGCCGCGCACCAGCAGGTGGCGCAGCCATCGCGGGTCTTCCTTGGGATGATCCAGGCGCAGATGCGCGCCACGCGATTCGTCCCGCAGCAAGGCGGCGCGCGCATGCAGCCGCGCAGCCGCCAGCATGTGCCGTAGTTCCAGGATGCGGGCGAGTTCCCAGTTCAGCCGAAGGCCCGGCTGACGGCTGGCCAGGCGCGGCAGCATCGCTTCAACCTGATCAAGCAAGGCGAGCGTGGCGCGCAGAGAGGCCGCGGAGGTCAGCACGCCGGCGCCGGATTGCATCGCCGCGCGCAATGCCCCGGCCGCCTCGCCGAGATGCGGTGCGCCGCATCTCGGCGAGGCGGGACTCAGCGCCGCCGCGATCGCGTCGTGCCAGGGCGTATCGACCTGGATATCCCGCGGTGCCCGCGATTCCGCCCCGGCGGCGCGGCCAGCGGCGGCGCCGAAGACCAGCGACTCCGGCAGCGCAACGCCGGTCAGCCTGTTCGCGCCATGCAGGCCGGCCGCGACCTCGCCCGCCGCGAGCAGGCCCGGAACGTCGGTGCGTCCGTCCCGGTCGATGCGCACGCCGCCGAGGGTGAAATGCGGCGTCGGCGCGACTTCCTGCCAGTCACGCCCGACGTCGATGTCGAGGTCTCGAAAGTAGCCTTCGAAATGCACGTTACGGAGCGTCTCCTGCGCGACGGCGCGTGCATCGACGAAGGCGCCGCCGCGTGGTGAGCCGCGGCCGGCCGCGGCCTCCAGCACGATCGCGCGGGAAAGCGCGTCACGCGTGGCTTGCTGGATCGGCAGGTCGCAATAGCGATGGAAGAACTCCTCACCGTTCCCGTTCAGCAGCCGCGCCCCGAAGCCAAGCAGGCGGCCCGTGGGGTAGTGCAGCCCCCGCGCCGCCGGAGGCGAGATCAGCACCGTCGGGTAGGATTGCACGAATTCGAGGTCGGTCAGCGTCGCGCCGGCCGCATGCGCGATCGCGATGCCGTCGCCTGTCACCTCGTCCGGGTTGGAATGAAGCGCATACATTGCGACATTGCCGCCGGTGGCGAGCACGACGGCGCCCGCCGGCATCGCCACCAGCGCGCCGCGCCGGAGGTCGAGCAGCAGCACGCCTGCCGCCACGCCGTCGCGCAGCAGCACCTGCAACGCCACAGAATGATCGCGCACGGCAGTACCGAGCATCCCAGCACGACGGCCGAGCGCCACCATCACCGCCTTGCCGGTGCGCAGGCCCACATGGATAGCGCGCTGGAAACGATGCCCCGCGAAGGTCGCGAGCTGGTGGCGGCCGGCGGGATCGCGCTTCCACGCCACGCCCCAGCCTTCCAGCAGGTCCGCTTCGCGCCCCGCATCCTCCCCCAGGCGCAGCGCCAGCGCGGGATCGGCGAGGCCGTGGCCGCTGGCGAGGATGTCGGCGGCATAGGCTTCCGGCGTGTCCTCCGCACCGAAATGGCCGAAGCTCGCACAGTAGGAGAAATTGGCCGAGGCCGAGGCGCCAGAATAGAGCAGCGAGCCCTTTGTCACCACGCAGACGCGCCGTCCCGCCTCCGCCGCCGCGATCGCCGCACGCAGCCCGGCAGCGCCGGAGCCCACCACGACGACGTCGTAGCCCGGGGCCGGCTCCGTCTTCATGTCAGTTGGCGTAGCGACCGAGCTTCAGCTCGCGCAGCAGCGCCTCGAAGCTGCGGAGATCCTCGTTCAGGATGCGCGTCGCCGCCACGGAATCGTTGCGCAGTTCCGCGACCGCGATCTCCTCCATCACGCGCTTGAAATCGGCGTCGCCCATGCCCTGCAGGAAGGCGTCCTGCAGGCGCTGCACGATGGGCTGCGGCATGCCGCGCGGTCCGGCAATACCGAGCCAGGAGTTCATCTCCCAGTTGTAGCCGAGCTCGCGGATGGAGGGCACGTCGGGCAGGGAGGGCACGCGCGATCCCATCAGCGTCGCGAGTAGCCGCACCTGGCCGCTCGCGACATGGGGCAGCACCTCGCCGGAGACGACGGCGGTGGTGATGTGCCGCCCAAGCAGCGCGGTGACCGCCGGCGCGCCGCCGCCGAAGGGCACGAAGCTGACCTGCGCCTGCTGTTCCTGCGCCATGCGCGCGAAGCCGAGATGCGACGACGCGCCGATCACCGACACGCCCGCCGTGGTGACGCGCGGATTGGCCTTCGCGAAATCCATCAGGTCCTTCAGCGTGCGATAGGGGCCGTCGGCGCGCACGCTGACGAAGGTGTTGAAGGCGCCATAGGTCATCAGCGGCGTGAAGTCCGTCGCCGCGTTGTAGGGGACATCGCGCATGTGCGGCGCGATGGAACAGAGGATCGCGGTGGAGTTGACGATGGTGTAGCCATCCGGCGCCGCGCGCGCGACTTCCTGCATAGCCGCGGCGCCGCCTGCCGCGGGGCGGTTCACCACGGTGATGGGCTGGCCCAGGATCGGCTCCGCTGCCTTGGCCAGCGCGCGCGCGGTCAGGTCCGATCCGCCCGCGGGGGTGAAGGGGATCACCAGCGTGATCGGCCGTGTCGGGAAGGTCTGCGCCAGGGCGGGTGCCGCCAGCGTGGCGGCTCCCGCCGCCAGCGCGGTGCGGCGGGTCAGGCGTGCGGTCATGGTCTCGTTCTCCCTGTCCTCGTTGTCACCCAGCGCAGCGCGGGCCAGAGCAGGACCAGCGCGGCCATCACCAGAAGCGTGGCGGAGATCGGCTTCTGCACCAGGATCATCGGGCTGCCGATGCCGATCAGCAGCGCCTGACGCAGCGACTTCTCCAGCAACTCGCCCAATACGAAGGCCAGCATGAAGGGCGCGGGATCCAGCTTCACCAGCCGCAGCAGGAAGCCCAGCACGCCGAAGATGCCGACCATCACCACGTCGAAGGCACTGTTCTGCAGGCTGTAGGCGCCAACCACGCAGAACAGCAGGATCAGCGGCGCCAGGATGCGCTGGGGGACGCGCAGCAGCGCCACGAAAACGGGCAGCAGCGGTATGTTCAGCACCAGCAGCATGACGTTGCCGACTAGCATGCTGGCGATCACGCCCCAGAACAGGTCCGGCCGCTGCGCCGCCAGCATCGGGCCCGGTGCGATGCCCTGGATCATCAGCGCGCCGATCATCACGCCCATCACCACATTGCTGGGGATGCCGAGCGAGAGCAGCGGCACGAAGCTGGCCTGCGCCGCGGCGTTGTTGGCGCTTTCCGGTCCCGCCACGCCCTCGATCGCGCCCTGCCCGAAGCGCGACGGATCCTTCGCCAGCCGCCGCTCCATCACATAGGACGCGAAGGAGGAGATCAGCGCGCCGCCACCCGGCAGCAGCCCCAGCACGAAGCCCAGCACCGACCCGCGCCCGATCGGCGCGGCGGAGGCGCGCCAATCCGCGCGGTCCGGCAGCAGCGCGCGCAGGCCGCGCGGGCTGTCGATCATCTGCGCCTTGTCGTCTCGTGCCGCGGCGAGCGCCAGCACCTCCGCCACGCCGAACAGGCCCATGGCGAGCACGGCGATGTCGAGCCCGTCCTGCAGTTCCACGATGCCGAAGGTGAAGCGCGGCATGCCGCTGATGGGATCGAGCCCGATGGCGCTGGCCAGCAGGCCGAGCGCGGCCATCAGCAGCGCGCGGAGCCGCGACCCCTCCCCGATCTGTGTCACCAGCACCAGGCCGAACAGCACGAGCGCGGTGTATTCCGCCGGGCCGAAGGCCAGCGCCAGCCCCGCCAGCGGCGGCCCGGCCAGCGCCACGCCGAAGGTCGCGACCACGCCCGCGATGAAGCTGCCAAAGGCGGAGATGCCGAGCGCGGCGCCGGCACGGCCGCGCCGCGCCATCTCATGTCCGTCGATGCAGGTGACGATGGAACTCGCCTCGCCGGGGATCTTCACGAGGATCGAGGTGATGGAGCCGCCATACATCGCGCCGTAGTAGATGCCGGACAGCATGATGAGGGAGGCCGTCGCATCCAGCCGGTAGGTGATCGGCAGCAGGAGCGAGATGGTCGCTGTCGGCCCCAGCCCCGGCAGCACGCCGACCGCGGTGCCGAGCGCGACGCCGACGAGGCACCAGAGCAGGTTCGCCGCCGTCATCGCGACGCCGAAGCCCTGCGCCAGGCCGGCAAGGGACTCCATCATGCCGGCAGCACGCCGTGCGGCAGCGGCACGCCGAGCAGCCTCTCGAACAGCAGCCAGCCCAGTCCGACGGTGGCCCCCGCGATGCCGAGCGCGGCGGTCCAGCGCATCCCCTCCCCAAGCCGCATCAGCAGGGCGAGCGCGAGAAGCGAGGAGACCGCGAAGCCGAGCGTCGCGAAACTGGCGGGCCAGGCGAGAACAATCGCGGCATAGACCAGCAGCCGCCGCCATTCGATGCGCTCGCCCGTGACCGCCGTGCCGCGCCGACGCGCCAGCAGCGCCTCGCCCAGCGTCGCGGACGCGCAGAGCGCGGAGAGGCTCGCCGCGATGGCGGGGAACAGTCCCGGGCCCGGCTGCATGTACTCCCAGAGGGGATAGGCGAGGGCCAGCGCGACGGCGCCGAGCGAGAAGGCAAAGACGAAAGCGAGCGCGGCGGTCTCCCCGATACCTGGTGCGGGGGGCGCCTCGCTCTCCATGGTCAGCCGCGGCCTTCGGCGAGGTCCTGCGCCACCAGCGCGGGATTGCGCAGGGTGGGATCGCCGAAGCCGCCGCCGCCGGGCAGTTCCAGCGTGAAGACATCGCCCTGCCTGAGCTCGAAGGGACGCTCGCCCTGCACCGGCTCCCCGTTCAGCAACACGCGCTCCAGCGCGCCGTTCTCCCCGCCCTGCCGGCCGAGCGGCGGATAGCGCAGCCGCTGGGAGAGAATGACCATGTTCGCCCCCTCGGGGTTCACGACCTCCACCTCCACGCTCTGGCCATCGCCGCCGCGCCACTGGCCGGCGCCACCGGAGCCCAGCCGAAGCGTCTTGCGGCGGATGCGCACGGGCAGCACGGCTTCGAGCACCTCGATCGGCGTATTGGAAACGTTGGTGGGGAAGCTCAGCGTATCCGGCCCGTCCAGGCCCGGGCGCGCGCCGAAGCCGGCCGAGAAGAAGAAGATCGCCGCGAAGGGCCTGGTGCGCCCGTCGCGCTGCGTCTGGCCGCGGATGGTGAAGCCATGCAGCGGGATTCCGGATTCCGCGGGCACGCGGTCCGGCAAGGCGAGGGCAAGCGCGTTCAGCACCGCGCTGGTGGTGTAGTGGCCGACGGTGGCGCGCGCCTCCACCGCCGCGGGGTAGCGCGGATTGAGGAAGCTGCCCTCCGGCGCATCGATGCTGATCGGCGCGACGTTGCCCTCGTTGTTCGGCACGTCCGGCAGCAGCACGCATTTCAGCGCATAGGTGGAATAGGCGCGCGTATAGCCCAGCACGGAATTGAGCGGCGAGGCGTTCTGGGGCGAGGAGCCGGCGTAGTCCACGGCCATCGTGTCGCCCGTCACGCTGATGGTGCAGACCATCTTCAGTGGGCGGTCGGTGTCGAAGCTGTCGACCATCGTCGTCGCCTGGTATTCGCCATCGGGCACGGCGGCGATGGCGCGGCGCATCGCGGCCTCGCTGCGGCCGATGATCTCGCCGCCGATGGCCGCCAGGTCCGGCAGGCCGTATTCGCCGAGCAGCGCGGCGACGCCCTGGCCCATCTTCTCCGTCGCGCCGACCATGGCGTGGATGTCGCCCAGCACCTCATCCGGCACGCGGACGTTGCGCCGCAGGATCTCGGCCAGCGTCTCGTTCTGCCGCCCTTCCTCCCGCCATTTCAGGATCGGGATCTGCAGCCCTTCCTCGTAGATGTCGCGGTTGTCGGGGGCGCGGCGGCGGCCGCCGATGTCGGACATGTGGGCGATGACGCCGGCCAGGCCGACCAGCACGCCCTTGTGGAAGATCGGCGCGGCGATGGTGAGGTCGGGCAGGTGCCCGGTGCCGATCCAGGGATCGTTGCTCATCACGACGTCGCCGGGGCGCCAGGTGGAGGCGGGATACTTCTCGAGGAAGGCGCGCGCGGACATGGGCAGCGTGCCGATGAAGCTCGGCACGCTGCGCGTCGCCTGCGCCACGGCGCGGCCCGCGGGATCCAGGACCATGCAGGTGTAGTCGTGGCTTTCGCGCACGACGGTGGAGAAGGAAGTGCGGTGCAAGGTCAGCGCCGCCTCGTCCACAGCCGAGACCAGGCGGGTCCAGAGGACCTCGATAGTGATCGGATCGAGGATCATCGGCCGGCCTCCATCTCGATCACCAAGTGGCCGACGGCGTCGCGGCCAAAGCGCGCGCCGGAGCCGATGACGATGGAGGTCTCACGCTCCTCCACGATGGCGGGGCCATCGAAGCGCGTGTCGGGCGGCAGTGCGTAGCGGTCGTACACGGTCGCCTCGGCCGGTGCGCCGCGGCCGTCGAAGCGCACGGGCCGGGTGCCCTTGGCGGGGTTGCCGCCGCGTCCGGGCGGTTGCCGGAGTTCGGGCGGCGTCGTCACCTGCTCCACGCGCGCGCGGAGGTTCACCACCTCCAGCGGCACGCGCGGCGGAGCGTGGCCATAGACGCCCTGGTAGGTCTGCGCGAAGGCGGCGGTCAGCGCCGCGATGGCCCCGGCCGATACGGCGATGCCCTGCGGCAGGCGAACGCCGACCGCGTAGCCCTGCCCTTCGCAGCGCAGTTCGAAATCGAGGTCGAGGCGGGTGGTGGCGCTTTCGCCGGCCAGGCTCGCGATCAGCTCATCGGCGCCGGCGCGCGTCGCATCGACGCGTGCGGCCACCGACGCCCAGTCGAGCGTGGCGAGCGGCGCACGCAGCGCAGCCACCATGTCCACCGCCGGCGGCGCGACGAGGCAGCCGATGGCACTCGCCACGCCGGCGCCGAAGGGGATCACCACGCGGGGGATGCCGAGCTTGCGCGCCAGCGCCCAGGCATGCACGGGGCCGGCGCCCCCGAAGGCGATAAGCCCGAAGCGGCGAAGATCGACGCCCTGTTCCGCCGCATGGGCGCGGATCGCCGCGGCCATGTGCTCGTTGACGATGTCATGGATGCCGAAGGCGGCCTGCGCGGCATCGAGGCCGAGCTTCGCGCCGAGCGCCGTCATCGAGGCGTGCGTCGCAGCGACGTCCAGCGTCATGGCGCCACCCAGGAAGAAGCCAGGGTCGAGGTAGCCCAGCAGCAGGTCAGCATCCGTCACCGTCGGCTCCGTCCCGCCGCGGCCATAGCAGACCGGGCCCGGGCGGGCGCCTGCGGAATGCGGACCGACCGTCAGCAAACCGAGCTGCGTCAGCCGTGCGATGGAGCCGCCGCCCGCGCCGATCTCCAGCAGTTCCACCGCGGAGATCTGCAGCGGCAGGCCGGAGCCGCGCTTGAAGCGATGGACATGCGCGACCTCGTATTCATGCGTCACGGCCGGCGTGCCGCCGCGGACCAGCGACATCTTCGCGGTGGTGCCACCCATGTCGAAGGCCACCGCATCGGCGCCGCCCAGCGCCTGGCGCGCGACATAGGCAGCGGCGGCGGCGCCGGCGGCGGGGCCACTTTCGATCATGCGCACGGGGTGGCGCGACGCGACCTCCCGCGCCTCGCCGATCCCGCCATGGGACAGCATGAGCGACAGCTGGCGGCCGATGCCGGCGCAGCGCAGCCCGTCCGCCAGGCGCTCCACGTAGCGCCGCATCATCGGCTTGACATAGGCGTCGACCGCGACGGTGGAACTGCGCTCGTATTCCCGCGCCTCGCCAGCAACCTCAGAGGAGACGCTGATTTCCACCTGCGGCAGCTCCGTGCGGAGGATCTCCGCGACGCGCCGTTCATGGGTGCCGTTGACATGCGCATGCAGCAGGCAGATCGCGACGGCTTCCACGCCGGATGCGGCCAGCGTCTTCGCCGCAGCGATCACAGAGGCGTCGTCGAGGGGTCGCAGCACCGCCCCGCGGAAGTCCAGGCGCTCGGCGACCTCCACGCGCCGCGCGCGCGGCACCAGCGGCTCCGGCAGGGTGATGGCGAGGTCGTAGATGTCGTACCGCGCCTCCCGCCCATTCGCCAGGATGTCCCTGAATCCCTCCGTGGAGACGAGGCCGGTCACCGCGCCCTTGCGCTCGAGCACGGCGTTGGTTGCGACCGTCGTGGCGTGCACGACGTCGCGCACTGCGCCGGCCTCGATCCCCGCTTCCGCGAGCGTGTCGCGCGCGCCTTCCAGCGAGCCAACGGACTGGTCCTCCGGCGTGGAGAGCACCTTGCCGAAGCGGAGCAATCCCTGCGCCTCGTCGAGCAGCACCACGTCGGTGAAGGTGCCGCCGACGTCGATGGCGATGCGCGCGGTGGGTTCGGTCAACGCGCCGTCTCCGTGTTCCACATCGGCGTCAGCCAGGATCGGCGCCCGGGCAGGCCGCCGCGCACCGCGTCGAAATAGGCCTGCTGCACGCGACGCGTCACCGGCCCGACCGTGCCGTCGCCGAGCTTCAGGCGATCGACTGAGAGGATCGGCTGGATCTCGTTGCCCGAGCCGCAGAGGAAGGCCTCCTGGGCGGCGTAGAGCTCCGTCCGCGCAATCGACCGCTCCTCGGCCTCGATCCCAAGCTCCTGCCGCGCGAGGTCCAGCACGGTGGCGCGCGTGATGCTCTCCAGTATGTCGTCGGCATGGGCGGGTGTGAGCAGCCTGCCCTCGCGAACCAGGAAGACGCAGGCGCCCGGTGTCTCCGACACATGGCCGGACGCGGTCAGCAGGATGACGCCGCCATAGCCGTCGGCCTTCGCCTGGAGGCCGGAGAGGCGGCCGTTATTGTAGTTCGCCGTCACCTTGATGCGCGGGGGCATCGCATTGTCCGCGATGCGCGTCCAGGAGGAGACGGCGACATGGATGCCCTCCCTCACGCGCGGGTCGGCTTCGCGCGGTATGGCGGCAATGCCCCAGCCGATCGGGCCGGTCGCGGTCTGCTCGCCGTCGCCATCCACCCAGACCATCAGGCGGATATGGCAGTCGCCGCGGATATCGTTGCCCTGCACCAGTTCCCGAAGCGCCCCGATCATCTCCGCATCGCCGGGATGATCGTCGAAGCGCATCACATGCATCGAGAAATGAAGTCGCTCCAGATGCTCGGCCAGGCGGAAGACATGCATCTCGTCCCGCGCCGCGTCCCGATAGCCGCGCAGGCCTTCGAAGGCGCAGGCACCGTACTTGAAGGCGGGCGTCAGCATGTGGATGCGCGCATCGTCGAAAGCCACGAGTCGCCCGTTGAGCGACATCAGCTTCGGCGGTCCCGCCATTGCGCACTTCCTCTGGTCAGGTCGGATGATAGACGCGTGGACCGGCGCGGCAAGCCGCGGGCTGGCGGCCTCGTCGCCAGCGCCGGAGCCATGCTCGCGTCGGGCGCCGACGCGGCGGGCTCGGCGCGGCTGCGTCGCCCGCAACGACCGCGTGAGATCTATTCATCTCCCGGCAGGTCCGCGCCCTCCTCCGGGACCAGAACCGCAGTTCGGCGTTCAGGCGCAGCGCCTTCCAGGACGACGGCGTCGAGCTGATGCCGCGCCTCGGCAAGATCGCGGCGAAGCCGTTCGACCTCCGCCTGCAGGTCGGCATCGCCGGCAGCCCAGCGAGGTGACGGCCTGGTGGGCCTCGGTCTGGAGCCGCAGCCGCAATCCGCGCCCTGCCGCGAAGTTTGTAGAATACATGGTCGGCCAGGAGGCCGGCGAGCTCTGGACCGACCAGGGCGGCCAGATCCCGGTGCGGCAAAGCGTCTGGCGGCAGCCGCGTTTCCGCGATCCCCGCTT
Organism: Falsiroseomonas sp. HW251; assembly: GCF_050563545.1. Classification (NCBI taxonomy): domain Bacteria; kingdom Pseudomonadati; phylum Pseudomonadota; class Alphaproteobacteria; order Acetobacterales; family Roseomonadaceae; genus Falsiroseomonas; species Falsiroseomonas sp. HW251. The sequence goes on along the minus strand of NZ_JBNXUM010000023.1, from coordinate 74,215 downwards.
CGCTGCGATGGGCACCGTCATCGACGGGCTGCTGCAGGACGGCATCATCATCCCGACAACCTGCAACATGACGCGCTTCGATTCCGATCTTGTCGCGCTCGCCGCGGGTCAATGAGGCGGCGCGCTTGCAGCGCGTGGTAGTCGGCGGCGCGAGCGTCGAGGACGCGCTGAAGGAAGCCGCGCGGGCCTTTACGGAAAGACAGTAGGCAGGGGGAACCGCCCGTGACGATCCTGGTCACCGGCGCAGCCGGCCGCATCGGCAACCGCATCGCGGAGGCGCTGCTGGCGCGCGGCGACGCGGTGACCGGGTTCGACCTCGCGCCGCCCCGCATCGCACACGCGCGGTACCGCCATGTTCGCGGTGCCTTCGACGATCCCGCCGCGGCGGCCGAAGCCGTGCGGGGCGCGCGCGCGGCCGCATATCGGTGCGCTGATGGCCTGGACCGAGGACCGCAAGCGCGACATGTTCGCGGCCAACGTAACCGGCACGTTCACCATCCTTGAAGCGACGGTGAAGGCGGGCATCAGGCGCCTGGTCTTCGCCAGCAGCGGCGAGTTGTATCCCGAACTCCGGCCGCGCGCCCGCCCGATCACCGAGGAGCATCCGCTCGAGCCGCTCAGTCCCAGGCCCCTCAGCGGTTCACGCGTCCCACCAGGTCGGCCTCGTGCAGGCGCTGCACGACGATAAGCGGGCGGGCAGCAGGCACGTCCTGCCGGCCGACATGCGGCGGGAGGACGGCAAGGCGGCGACCTAACCGGTGCGCTACCGCCGGCGAGGCGCGCCGGCGGGCCGTGCCGGATCTGGTCTCACTGGCGGTGTCCCAATCGCGATCCGCCTCGACAGCCAACCCAGAGCCTGGGAGGTGCTGTCCACCTGGTCGTCGTGCGCACCGTTCGGGAAGGCCAGGAGCTCACTGATGTAGGTGGCGAGCCATGGTGCATCCCGCGGGAGCAGCACCTGGCCGGCCTCAAACTTCGGCGCCTGCGCCAGCAGTCGCGCCTCCTTGTCGTAGCGCACAGGCCAGAGGATCGGCCGGACATGGCTGTGCAGCCGCATCTCCTGCAGGATCGCCCGGCCGATGTCCGTCTCTTCGATCAATGTCGCCTGCGCCCTGTAGTGATCGGCAGTTGCCTCGATGCGCCGGCGAAGATCGGGGACTTCGAACCGCCCGCGGACTACGTCCAGCAGATAGATGTCGCTGCCCTTCAGGCCCCAGATTGTGCCGACCGAATAGTCGCTGGTCTCGCCCAGGGTCGACGCGGTGTCCCAGCTGGTCATCACGAGGTCGAGGCTGGGTGCGGCATCGTAGTAGCGCAGCCACTCTCGGCGGATCGCGTTGCCGTCCGGCGGCACCGGGTCCTGCTGGTACTGGGCGGCGAAGTTCATGCTGCCGAGGGTGCGCCGGATCTGCTCCAGCACCTGACGGTCTTCGCGCTCCGACTGGATGACCTCGCCGGCACGCCGCCGGTACACCTCCTGCGGAGCGGGACCGGTTCGGTAGTCCTGGCCCTCCGTCGCGATCGCCGGGATAGCCGACACCTCCCACGCCTCCTTCGCGGTGACGTGCCCGACCAGGTCATCCTCGTGCAGCCGCTGCATGACGATGACGATCGCGCCGCGAGCCTTGTCATTCAGGCGCGTGTAGAGGGTGTTATCGTAGAACTCCTTGACTTTACGCCGCTCGGCCGCGGACAGGGCCGCCTGTGCTTTGATCGGGTCGTCGATGACGATCAGGTCGGCACCGCGGCCGAGAATGGCGCCGCCGACCGAGCCGGCAAAGCGGAACCCGTGCCGGGTGGTGGTGATCTCGGTCTTCCGGGCCGAGGTGATCTGGAAGGCAGGGAAGAGCTCGCGGTACCACGGGCTTTCCACGATGGTCCTGAAGGCGGTGGCATGGACGCGGGCGAGCTCCTCCGAGTAGGAGACGGTCATCACCTTGAGGGCAGGGTTACGCCCCATCGCCCAGGCCGTGTAGGCGACGGTGACGCAGATCGACTTCAGGTGCCGCGGCGGGATGGTGATGGCGAGCCTCGTGAGCTCGCCATCAGCCACGCGCTGAAGCTGGTAGCCGATGTGATCGACGTGCCAGTTGGGGTGAAACGGTCTGCCCGCTTCGAGGGTCGCGAAGCACTTCGCGATGAAGCTGGGCAAGTCCTGCCGCAGCAGCGCGCGCAGCAGGGCACGTCGGTCAGTCATGCCCCCCTCCCCTGCCCCGACGCTGCTCAAAGGCTGCGATGATCGCCGCGTCGTCCGGCTCAAGCGCAGAGCCGCCGCCTATCGCCGCCTCGGGCTGCGCACCGGCGTCCATCTTATGTATCAACGCGAGCAAGAGGGCCGCCGCCTTCATGTCGCCGGCGACCCCCTTTGCGATCAGTGCCTTCATCAAGAGCTGCCCCTTGGTGACCCGGACTGACCTGCCGTTCTCTTTGACTGTAACGGGGCGTCGAAGCTCGTCCAGCATGGCGCCGCGGAGGTCCCGCGCGCCTCTCGGGCGCCCGGCAGGATTGCCGGACTTCCCCTTCTGAAAGCGCGTGTGCCGCGGCGGGCGGCGGTAGCCGACCTCGTGCTCATCATCGTGATCGTCAGTCATGGCGGCCGGCCTCCGCCCCCTGTGCGAGACGCTGCTCGGCCGCCTCGAAGGCCTCACCCGTCACGGCATGACGTGCGACCTCCCCGGTCAGCGCCTGCCAGCGCCGGATGATGACGTCGACATAAAGGGGGTCGATCTTCAGCAGATAGCCGCGTCGACCGGTCCGATGCGCCGCGATCAAGGTGGTCCCGCTACCGCCGAAGCCGTCGAGCACAACCCCGCCCCGCCGAGAGCAGTCTTTGATAGCGTCCATCACCAACGCCACGGGCTTCACCGTCGGATGCATGGCGAGCTCTTCAGCGCGCCCCCGCTTGAAGCTGTTCGCGCCGGCGTAGTCCCAGACGTTGGTGCGATACCGCCCCTTCTCGCCAAGACCGAAGGTGTTGATGTGGGAGGCCGTCCCCTTCTTGAAGACGAAGATCAGCTCGTGCTTCGAGCGGTAGAAGGCGCCTATTCCCCCGTTGTCCTTGTTCCAGACGCAGAGGTTCTTGAGCTCGCAGTAGACCGCCCTTCCCGCCGCCAGCACCTCGTGCATGTGACGCCAGTCCATGCAGACAAAGTGGATAGCGCCGTCGGCCGACACCGCGGCCATGTGGCCGAGGACGGTGGTCAGAAAGCGCGTGAAGTCCGCCTCGGTCATCTCGCCGGACGCCATGGCGAACTCACCATGCTGGACGCGCCCAAGGCCGGAGACGTGGCCCTGAATGGGCACGTTGTAGGGCGGGTCGGTGAAGACCAACTGCGCCTCCGCGCCGTCGAGCAGGTGCTGATAGGCCCCGCTATCGCAGGCGTCGCCGCAGCACAGCGGCCGCCTTCGAGCATCCTCAAGTGATCACCGCGATCGAAGCGTCAGGCGGGATCGCCGTGACGGTGGTGGAGTTCGCTTATCGGTCGACCACGCGGCTGGCATGGACCACGATCCAAAATGAGGCGTCGGCACGACGCTTCGCCGGCGAGATTCGCTCGCTTGTCCGGAGTGAGAACGGGTTCATCACCGCAATCGGCGATGCGTTGGAGCACGGCCGTGAGCTGCTGCGATCGCCTCCCTGTATCCCGGAGCGCCGTGTGATGGATGTCTCCACCGACGGGTATGCTGAAGGAGGAAGCATGGGGCCGGCGCAAGCCCGTGATGCTGCGGGTGCCGATGGCATTGAGATCAATGCGCTGCTGTTCGACGCGACCGTCGACCCGGACACTGAGCCCTATGATGCCGATGAAATGTGGGCCGCCGAGGAATGGCTGCGACAACACGTAGCGACTGGGTTTGTGCGCCTTACCTACCGGACAGGCAGCTATGGCGACGCCTTTCGACACAAGCTGATACTGGAGATTGCGGCCCGCTAGAGCCCACGCGGCGCGGTGACCCAACCGCTTCGCTGAAACGCACCCTGCGAGCCAATGTCGTCGAGGGGCTGTTGCTCGCCGGCCCCAGGCGTTTAGCGTTTCGGGCGCGTAGCTTGCCTGATCAGGCCTTACTGGTCCCTGATCGTCGATCAGAAATTCCCTGTTTCTCGACGTGGCGAATTGCGGCTGAAACCGAGGCTTTCTGCGGAGTTGAGCGCTCAATCGAACGCCGAAGCTGCCCTTGCGCTCGAGTTTCCCTATTATTTTCCCTGTTAACAGGGAAACAGACGCTGAGACGGGTTCGCTCGGGACTGCGTCCACAACTCAGCTCGCCGGCGCGGAGATGAAAAGGTCCATCCCGAGCCGCCGGGACAGGTGCCGCGCGACCAACTGGCCCTTCACGCTGTTCCCCGCGGCGTCGAGCGGCGGCGCGAAGGTGCCGAGCCCACCCTTCCCCGGCGAGACCGTGACGATCCCGCCGCCGATGCCGCTCTTGCCCGGCAAGCCGATCTCGTAGAGCCAGTCTCCGGATGTTTCGTAGAGCCCCGCGATCGCCATCGCCGCCAGCGTGTAGTGGCAGGTCGCGGCGTCCACCACGCGCGCCTTCGTCACGGGATTGACCCCGCCATCCGCGAGCGTCGCGCCCATCACCGCGAGGTCGCGCGCCGTCACGTTCAGCGAGCACTGACGGGTGTAGAGTTCCACCGCCTCCATCGGATCGGCGTAGATCGTGCCGGCGGACTGCAGGAACCAGGCCAGGCTGCGGTTGCGGAAATTGGTGGCGCGCGCCGATTCGAGCACCTCCTCGTTCATCGGCAGCGCGTGGCCGGCGAAGCGCGAGAGCCCGTCATGGATCGCCCGCCAGCGCGCTTCCATGTCCGCGCCTGGCACCAGGGACGTCGTCGCGATGGCGCCGGCGTTCACCATCGGATTGGTGCGGCCGTCGCCCATGTGCTCGATGCCCGCGGCGGAGTTGAAGGCGTGGCCGGTCGCGTTGACGCCGATCCGCCCCCGCGCCGCCTCCGGCCCGATCGCCTGGCAGACGAGCGCGAAGACGAAGGGCTTGGAGACCGACATGATGGAGAAGGGGTAGTCGCACTCGCCGGCCGTGAAGACCGTGCCGTTCACGCCGACCACCGCGATGCCGAACAGCGCGGGATCCATCCGCGCCAGCGCGGGATAGACGGACGAGACCGCGCCATCGGTCACGGCCGCGAACCGCGCATGCGCGTCCTCGACGAGCTCGCGTACCCGCGCGCCGTCGGGCAGCCTGCCCGTCGAGACGAAATCGCCTTCCTCACCGAACGACATGCGCGATCGCTCCTATCCGTCCAGCACGTCGTCCTCGGGCTTGGTCCGTGCGCGGTGGCGGTCCACCCAGCTCGCGACCGGCCGCAATAGCCGGTTCACCGCCAGCACCAGCGCCGTGACGAAAAGGCCCGCCACGACCTCCCGCGCGCCAAACAGCAGCCCGATGATGGCGACGCACCAGATCGTGCCGGCCTCGCCCAGCCCCGTCACGGCGTCGCGCTGCCCACCCTTGATGATCGCCCCGGCGCCGAGGAAGCCGACGCCCGTCGCGACCGCGCCGAAGGCGGTGCCCCATTGCATGTCCGGCACGCGCCGCACCACGAGGTCGGCGAAGGCCCCGGCCGCGAGTGCCACCAGCGTGCAGGTGCGGATGCCGACGGAGCTCGTGCTCAGCCCGCGCTCGATCCCGACCGCGGCGCCGGCCAGGAAGGCCAGCACCAGCACGACGATCATCGCCAGAAGCGGATCAAGCTCGCTCACCCAGAGCGAAAAGCGCATCATGGCACCGAGCATAGGCCCCGCGCGCCGCCCGGCCGGGCGGGCTTCGGGCCCTGGGACGGCGTGCACAGTCCCGGCATCAAGCGACCATGCCGCGGCGCGCGGCGCACCCTAAGGAAGGCTCATGACCACACAGCTGCTGCTGGTCCTCGGCCTGCTCGTCGCCGCGATCGCCATGTTCGTCGCGAACCGGCCGCGCATGGACGTGGTCGGGCTGCTGATGATCGTCCTGCTGCCCTTCACCGGCGCGGTGACGATGAACGAGGCGCTCGCCGGCTTCGCGGACAGCTCCATCGTGCTGATCGCCGCCCTCTTCGTGATCGGCGAAGGCCTGGTGCGCACCGGCGTCGCGCGGCGGATGGGCGACCTGCTCGGCCAGGCCGCGGGCGGCAGCGAATCACGCGCGCTGGTCATGCTGATGATCGCCGCCGCCTTCCTCGGCGCCTTCATGAGCTCGACCGCGGTCGTCGCGATCTTCATCCCGATCGTGCTGCGCCTCTGCGCCGGCACCGGCGCCTCGCCGCGCGCGCTGATGATGCCGCTGTCGGTGGCCGCGCTGATCAGCGGCATGCTGACGCTGATCGCGACCGCGCCCAACCTGATGGTGAACGCCGAGCTCGCGCGGCAGGGGCTGGAGGGCTTCGGTTTCTTCGGCATCACGCCTTTCGGCCTGCCGATCCTGGTCCTCGCCGTGCTCTACATGCTGGTCGCGCGGCGGCTGCTGGCGGGCCCGGCCGCCGCACCCGAGGCCGTGACCCGCCGCGCCAGCCTGAACGACTGGATCGAGGCCTACGGCCTGCCCGACCGCGAATACCGGCTGGAGGTCGTGGCAGGCTCCCCGCTGGCGGGCAGGCGGCTCGAGGAACTGCAGCTCCGCAAAGACGGTCTGAACATCCTGGCGATCGAGCGCCCGCGCCGCTTCGGCGCCGAGCTTGTCCGACCGCACGGGCCCGTCACGATCCAGGCCGGCGACATCCTGCTCGCCGATGTCCAGGCGCCGGCGGCAGGCCACGACGCGCTCTTCGCGCGCCATGGGCTCGTCGTGCTGCTGCTGACGGGCGGCGCGCGCTACTTCACCGACCGCAGCCAGGACATGGGCATGGTCGAGGCGCTGGTCCCCGCGGAATCGGCCCTGGTCGGTAAGACGATCCTGGAAGCGCGGCTGCGCTCGGACTACGGCATGACCGCGATCGGGCTGCGCCACGGCAGCCGCGCCGCGGGGCCCGACCTGCTGTCGCAGCGGATCGAGGTCGGCGACACGCTGCTGCTCTTCGGCTTCTGGTCGGACCTGAAGCTGCTGCGTCGCGACAACCGCGACCTCGTGCTGCTCAACCTGCCGGCGGAATACGACGAGATCCTGCCCGCCCCAGGCCGCGCGCTGCCCGCCGTCGCCTCGCTTGCGGTCACCGTCGCGCTGATGGTCGGCGGCGTCGTGCCGAACGTGCAGGCCGCGCTGATCGGCTGCCTGCTGATGGGCCTTTTCGGCTGCGTGGACATGACCAGCGCGTACCGGTCCATCAGCTGGAAGACGCTGGTGCTGATCGTCGGCATGCTGCCCTTCTCCATTGCGCTGCAGCGCACGGGGGGCGTGGACCTCGCGGCGGACGCGCTGCTTGCGGTCGCCGGCGATTTCTCGCCGCGGCTGGTTCTCGCGGTGCTCTTCGTCGTGACGGCGGGGCTCGGGCTCTTCATCTCCAACACGGCAACTGCCGTGCTGATGGCGCCGGTGGCGATCGCGATGGCGAAGGACCTCGGCTTCTCGCCCTATCCCTTCGCGATGATCGTCGCGCTGGCGGCCTCCACCGCCTTCATGACGCCGGTCTCCTCGCCCGTGAACACGCTGGTGGTCGCGCCCGGCAACTACGCCTTCGGCGACTTCCTCAAGGTCGGCGTGCCCTTCTCGCTGGTCTGCCTGGTGGTCAGCGTGATGATGGTGCCCTGGCTGCTGCCGCTGCGCTGATCCGCGCCCGGCCGCCAAGGGGCCTTGCGAGCGCCCGCTGCCGCCCATAGCGTCGTGGGATGGCATTGCGGCGACGCGACTTCGACCCCGCGGCGCGCGGCGCGCTGGATGCGCTGCGCGTGGTGGACCTCTCGCGCCTCGTGGCGGGCAACACGCTGACCAAGGTGCTGGCCGATCACGGCGCCGATGTCGTGAAGGTGGAGCCGCCCGCCGGCGACACGCTGCGCGCCTGGAAGGTCAAGGGCGTCGAGACCAGCTGGAAGACCTGGTGCCGCAACAAGCGCAGCGTGTGCCTCGACCTGCGCGCCGCCGACGGCATCGCGATCGTCAGGCGCATGGCGGAACAGGCCGACCTCTTCGTCGAGAGCTTCAGGCCCGGCGTGCTGGAGGAGATGGGCCTGTCGCCCGATGCCCTGCTCGCCGCCAATCCGCGCCTGGTCGTGGTGCGCGTCTCCGGCTGGGGGCAGACCGGGCCCTTTCGCCACAAGCCGGGCTTCGGCACGCTGGTCGAGGGCTATTCCGGCTTCGCCGCGGTCAACGGCTTCGCCGACCGCGAGCCCGTGCTGCCGCCGATGTTCATGGCGGATGCCTATGCCGGTCTCTACGGCGCCTCCGCCGCGATGATCGCGCTTTGGCACGCCAGGGCGACGGGACAGGGCCAGGTCGTGGATCTCTCGCTGTTCGAGCCGATCTTCGCGGTGATGGAGCCGCAGGTCGCGAATTGGCGTCTGACGCGGACGCTGAAGCCGCGCACCGGCAGCCGCAGCACCAACACCGCGCCGCGCAACGCCTACCGCACGAAGGATGGGGGCTGGGTGAGCCTCTCGACCTCGACCCAGGGCATGTTCGTCAAGCTGATGCGCAGCATCGGGCGCGAGGACCTCGTCGCCGATCCCCGCTTCCGTGCCAATCCCGACCGGCTGCAGCATATCGAGGAGCTCGATGCCGTCGTCGGCGCCGCGATCGCCGGGCACACGCTGGAGGAGGCGCTTGCGAAATTTGACCGCGACGGCGTGACCATCGGGCCGATCATGGATGTCGCGCAGCTCGACGCCGACGATTATGTCGCGGCGCGCGAGGCCCTGGTGGAGGTTCCGGACGAGGAGATGCCCGGCGGCGTGCTGCCCATGCATGGCGAGGTGCCGCGCCTCTCCGCCACGCCCGGCATCCTCCGCCGCCCCGCGCCGAAGCTCGGCGAGCACAACCGCGCGGTGCTCGGGCCGCTGCTGGGCGAGGCCGAGTATGCGCGGCTGCGCGAGGCCGGCGTGATACAGGGGGCTGCGTGATGCGCATCTGGCGGTCCATGCTCTACGTGCCCGCCAACGTGCCGCGCTTCGTCGCCAAGGCGCCGGGCGCGGGCGCCGATGCCGTGCTGCTCGACCTCGAGGATTCCGTCCCGGCCGACCGCAAGGACGAGGCCCGCGCGGCGCTGGCCGATGCCGTGCCTGCCGTGCGCGCCAACGGTGCCGACGCGCTCGTCCGGGTCAACCGCCCGCTGCGGCTCGCCGTGCCCGACATCGAGGCCGCGGTTGCCGCCGGCGCCGACGGCATCCTGCTGACCAAGGCGATGGGCGCGGAGCATGTCGCGCTGGCCGCGGAACTGCTGGACGGCACCGCGATGCGCATCGTCGCCATGGCAGAGACCGCGGCGGCAATCGCGAATCTCGATCAGATCGCGCGCGCCCCGCGCGTCGCCGGCCTGCTGATCGGCGCTGAGGACCTCGCCGCCGAATGCAACGCCGCGGCGGATGACGAGCTGATCGTGCTCGCCAAGCGCCGGATGGTGCTGGCGGCCTATGCCGCGGGGGTCGCGCCCTTCGGCACGCTCGGCACCGTGGCGGACTACCGCGATCCCGACCGCGTGCGCGACCTCGTCGCGCGGTCCAGGCGCTCCGGCTTCGTCGGCGCGACCTGCATCCACCCCGCGCTCGTGCCGATCCTGAACGCGGGCTTCGCGCCCTCGGCCGCCGAGATCGACCTCGCCCGCCGCCAGCTCGCCGCGGCCGCGGAAGCCGCCAAGGAAGGCCGCGGCAGCTTCAGCGTGGACGGGCGCATGGTGGACGAGCCCATCCTGATCCGCGCGCGGCGCATCCTGGCCCAGGCCGATGCGCGCCGTTAGTACGACTCCTGGAGCGGGACTATCACCTCAGCCGTGTACGGCTGAGGTGAACCCGCTCTAAGCTCCGTTGCCGGACCGCAGCGGAGCGCGCCGTGATCAACCTGCGCAGCCTCGACCTCAACCTGCTCACCGTCTTCGAGGCGGTCTACGAGGCCGGCTCCATCACCCGCGCGGCGGAACGCCTGGCGCTGTCGGTCTCCGCCACCAGCCATGCGATGGCGCGGCTCCGCGACGTCTGCGGCGACGAGCTCTTCTCCCGCATCGGGCAGGGCGTGCAGCCCACCCCGGTCGCGACCCGCATCTACCCCGAGATCCGCAAGGCGCTCGACCTGCTGCGGCGCTCGATCGCGGAGGCCAGGGGGTTCGACCCCGCGACCTCGACGCGCGAATTCGCGATCTCCATTCCGCATCCGCTGGGTCCCGTTTGGGCGCTCGCGATCCGCGAGGCCGCGCTGGAGGCCGCGCCGAAGCTCGTGCTGCGCTTCGAGACGCGGACGCTCCCGGTCGAGCAGACCGAGCGGATGCGCGCCGGCACGCTCGACCTCGCGGTGGACTGGCTGCCGCCGGCGGATGACCGCTTCGTGCTGCGCAAGCTCTTCGACGACCACCTGGTGCTGGTCGCGCGCGCCGGCCATCCCCGCATCGGGCCTGATGCGACGGCCGAGGCGATCCGCGCGGAATGCTTCGTGCGCGGCTACCGCCGCCCGGGACCGCTGTCGAACGCGCTGACGCTTGTCGCCGCCGCCGCGGACGAGGTGTCGACGGATTGGCGCATCGAGGTCAGCGAGGCGCTGGAGATCCCGCTGGTGGTCTCGCGCAGCGACCTGCTGGGCTATGTGCCGGCCAGCATGCAGAAGCGCGCGGTCGAGGATTTCGGCCTGGCGGTCCTCCCCTCCGCCGTCTCGGACGTACCCATCCCGATCCTGTCCATCTGGCACGAGACCCGCCGCAGCGACGAAGGCCATCGCTGGCTGCGCGACTTCGTGGCTGAGCACGTGATGTCCCTGGCCGGCTGACCCGCCGGTTGCAGCGCGTCGAAGGCGCGCTTGCACCGCCATGCGTCACGCCCTGCGCGGCTTCCGGGCTTCTCTCCGTCCCGTAATGAACGGAGGGACCGCCGATGCGCGGCATCGAACTGCCCGCCGCGGCGCAGGGCGGCGACCACTGGCTGACCATGGACGGATCGCGCCTGCACGCGCTGGCGGAGGACACCCGCCGCCTGCTCTGCCGCGACTGGTCGGAACGGCACCTGCGGCTGCGCCATCTCATGATGCTCGTGCTGTTCCACCAGTTCGAGGGCGTGCGCGACGCCGTGCGGGTCGCGGCGCTCTCGCCGGACGCGGCGGCGGCCGGCATGCGCTCCGACTTCGGGCTCGGCTACCTCTCGGGCCTGGTCGCCGACTATGCCGAGACCTGCGGCCTGCCCGCGGATGGCGGGATCGCGTCCGCGGCGCGGCTCGACCTGCATCTCTTCACCTTCGGCCTGGTGGAAGGCCAGGCGCTGCTCGCGACGCGGGACCACGTGATGCAGGGCGACGGCTTCGCGCGCGGCCAGGTCATGGCGGAATGGGACGTCGAGACCTACAAGGCCTGGCTGGAGGGCGCCGATGACGACCCCGCCCAGGGCCTGCGCGACGGGCTGATGCGCATCGCGGCCGCGCCAGGCGGGCTGGCGAAGGCGGCCTGGGTCGGCTGGGCCTGAAAAGGGGCCCGCAATCGCCCGATCCCCGGCCGGGCGGCGCTCAGGCCCCGGCGCGCATCACCTTCGGGATCTCCTCCCGGAAGCGGAAGCGCAGCGCGGACCAGGTGTCGTCCAGCGCGATCTGGGTGACCGGCAGCAGGCCCTCGGAGGTCACGGGGTCCCAGCCATGGTCGCGGTCGAGGTCTGAGCGCACCGGACCGGTCTTCTTGGGATAGGCGAACCACAGCCGAGCGCCGATGCCATAGAGGTTCAGCGCGCGCGGGGCGATCGCCCGCAGCGTGGCGCGGTCCGTCGCGAAAGCCAGGATAAGGTCGGCCGCGGCGGTCGCCCCGCTCGGCAGCCCAAAAGTCAAGCCAGGCGGGTTTCCGATCACCGCGCAAGCCATACCCGGGCGGTAGCCAAGCTTCCTTGCTACCTCCCCGATCACGACGCCCATCGTCCAGCCAGTTCCGTCAGAGGGTTGTAAGACAAGACGGGGGCCATAGCGCATAACCCGGGGGAGTGCAGCATTTTCCTGGACAGGGCCGCCCTGCATTTTTCGGCTCCCCCTCTGGCGCATTAACACTTGAAAAATGCGTGACAGAACCGTTTCGGCCTGGCGCGGACGCTTTCCGGCCCGCGTTCCGGCACCGTTCCTCCCCGCGGAAGCCTCTGGACAGCCCGGCCGGCCGACGGCCAGGGTCCTGTTGCGATGCAAAACGCCTTTCCTGCCTTCCCTCCGGGGCTCCGGCACAGCCTGACCCACCGGATCGCGACCGCCGAGATCGCCGCGGTGGCGGCGATCCTCGGCACCGGCGACCCCGCCCTGTCGCCGCGCGCGGCCGCGGCGCTGATGACCCGGCTTCTGGTCACTCGCTTCCCTGGGCGCGGCACCCGCCTCCTTCGGGAGGATTTCCGCTATGCCGGCGAGCTGGCCGAGGGCGATCTGGTGGAACTGTCGGCCGAGGTGGCGGCGCCGGGCACGGCTGGCGGGCTGCTTGTGCGCTGCGCCGTCCGCCAGTCCGACGGCACCGCCGTCCTGGAGGGCGTGGCCGAGGTCCTGCCCCCGGACGCCCCGGCCACCCTGCCGGACTCTCCCTTTGGCACCCAGCCCCGCCGGATGATGGACCATCTGCTCGGCCTCTGCCGCGGCAGGCCGGCGGTGCCGACCGCCGTCGTGCATCCCTGCGACGTCGCCTCGCTGGAAGGCGCCGTGCTGGCAGCGCGCCACGGCCTGATCGAGCCGATCCTGGTCGGACCGGAAGCCCGCATCCGCACGGCGGCCGAGCAGGGCGGGCTCGACATCGCGGGCCTGGCCCTGGTCGCGGCCCCGCACAGCCATGCCAGCGCGGAACGCGCGGTGGCCGAGGTCGCCACCGGCCGCGCCGCGGCCCTGATGAAAGGCAGCCTGCATACGGACGAGCTGCTCTCGGCCGCGCTCGCCCGCGCGGCCGGCCTGCGGACGGAGCGCCGGGTCAGCCATGCCTTCGTGATGGACGCGCCGCTCTATCCCCGGCTGCTGATCATCACCGACGCCGCCATCAACATCGCCCCCGACCTCGAGGCCAAGGCCGACATCGTGCGCAACGCGATCGGCCTGGCCGCCGCGATCGGGGTGGATTTGCCGAAGGTCGCGATCCTCTCGGCGGTGGAGACGGTGACGCCCCGGATGGCCAGCACGCTGGAGGCCGCGGCGCTCTGCAAGATGGCCGATCGCGGCCAGATCGTGGGGGGGCTGCTGGACGGGCCGCTCGCCTTCGACAACGCGGTCAGCGAGGCCGCGGCGCGCACCAAGGGCATCGTCAGCGCGGTCGCCGGCCGGGCCGACGTGCTGGTCGTCCCCGACATCGAGAGCGGCAACATGCTGGCCAAGCAGCTCGCCCTGCTCGGGGGCGCGGAGAGTGCGGGGATCGTGCTCGGGCTGCGCGTGCCCGTGGCGCTGACCAGCCGCAGCGACGACGCTGCGTCGAGGCTGGCCTCCGCGGCGCTGCTGCGTGTGATGGCGGAATAGGACCCCTCAGCCGCAGCGGCAGCTGTCGCCGGGGCTCTTGTTGAGGTTCTGCCGCACCCAGGTCACGCCGTCGGGCTGAAAGTCGAAGCTCGGGCCGATGATGCAGATCCGGGCATGGCCAAGGCGCGACTGGACCTGCTGGATCGTCGAGCGTTCAACCAGGATGCGCTCGTTGGCGCAGAAGACGGTGGCGGGCGTGGATTGCGCGAAGGCCGGCAACGCCATCGCGGCGAGCCCGGCAGCGGCGAGCAGGATCTGGCGCAGCATGGAAGCTCTTCCTCGAGCAGGATTCCGGCAGCGGGATCATGACGCCGCCGATGCCGGTGCTGCAAGGCGTGGCGCCGGGGTCCGCGGCCTTCACCGCGGCCCGGGCCTGGCAAGTTCCGGCGTGGCCGGCGACTGAAGGCGCAGGGTCAGGCGGCGCGCGCCGCGCATCACCCGGCCTGCGGCGGCGAGCGCGCGGGCGAGCGTTGCGACGCTCCATCCGGCGGGCCGCGGTGGCGCTTCCTCCAGCCAATGCTCGGCGTACCAGCCGGGATCGACCTGGAAGGCCTGCATGGGATGCCGTGGCCGGTTGCTGCGGGATGTCATCGGACGCTCCTTTCTCCATCGCCGGGGCCTTTGCCGGCCCGCCGCGACAGGGCCACCATGCGGCAGGGGCCCGCCTTCCGCTTTCGCGCCGCTTCCGTTTTCCTGAGGCAGGCCTCGCTTCTCCTTTGCTAGGGTCGCCAAGGCGCCGGACGGCGCGGAGCGGGCGATGCGCTGGCATTTCGCGGAGTTCTGCCTGGACACGGACCGGCGGGAGCTGCGCCGCCGTGGCGAAGCCGTGCGGATCGAGCCGCAGGCCTTCGACCTGCTTGAACACCTGATCGTGCACCGCGACCGGCTGGTGACGCGCGACGACCTGATCGAGGGCGTTTGGGGCGGGCGCATCGTCTCGGAGTCCGCGCTCGCCACCTGCATCAACGCCGCGCGCGTCGCGGTCGGCGACAGCGGCGACCGCCAGGCGCTGATCCGCACCATCCCGCGCAAGGGTCTTCGCTTCGTCGGCGACGCCAGGGAGGAGGTGGGCGCGTCTTCCGCTCCACCGCCCGCGCCGGTGCCGCTGCCGGACCGTCCCTCAATCGCCGTGCTGCCCTTCGACAACCTCGGTGCAGACCCCGCGCAGGACTACTTCGCCGACGGCATCGTCGAGGGGATCATCACCGGCCTCTGCCGCGCGCGCTGGCTGTTCGTCATCGCGCGCAATTCGAGCTTCGCCTACAAGGGCCGGGCGGTGCCGGTGACGCAGGTCGGGCGCGAGCTCGGCGTGCGCTATGTGCTCGGCGGCAGCATCCAGCGCGCCGGCAGCCGCGTGCGGATCGGCGCGCAGCTCCTGGATACGACGACCGGCGCGCATCTCTGGGCCGAGCGCTTCGACCGGGTGCTCGAGGATGTCTTCGCGCTGCAGGACGAGGTCGCCGTCGCGGTGGTCGGGGCGCTGGCGCCGCGGCTGGAGGACGCCGAGATCGCGCGGGCCCGCCGCAAGCCCACCGACAGCCTGGACGCTTACGACCTGGTGCTGCGCGGCATGGCCGAGCACCGGCGCTGGACGCGGGACGCGATCACGGAGGCGCTGCGGCTCTACATGGCCTCGACGGCGATCGACGACCGCTTCGCGATGGCGCACAGCCTGGCGAGCCTCTGCTACCACGAGCGCGCCGCGAATGGCTGGATGGCGGATCGTGATAGCGAGTCGGCGGAGGCGATGCGCCTGGCTGCGCGCGCGCTGGAGCTTGGCCGGGACGATGCCGCGATCCTCGCCTGCGTGGCTTCGGTCTACGCGCAGATCGCACAGGACATAGAAGCGGCGAGTGACCTCATCGCGGAGGCGCTCGCGATCGACGCCAACCAGGCCTACGCCTGGCTGCTCCGCGGCTGGGTGAAGGCCTGGAACTGCGCGTCGGAGGAAGCGATCGAGAGCTTCCAGACGATGATGCGGCTCAGCCCGCTCGATCCGCATGTCTTCCGGGCACAGGCCGGCATCGGCGCCGCGCATCTGGTCGCCCGCCGCTTCGAGGAAGCGCGCCTCTGGGCTGAGCGCGCGCACCGGGCCAACCCGGTCTACGGCCCACCGTTGCGCGTCGCCGCCGCGGCGCTGGCGCATGCCGGACGGCTAGAAGATGCGAGGCGGGTCATGGCCGAACTCAGAGCGAACGACCCGGGCCTCAGGATCGCCAACCTGCGGCAGCGCGCGCCGTGGCGCGCGGAGGCTTTCGCCGTGCTCGCGGATGGGCTGCGGCTGGCAGGTCTGCCGGAATAGCAGGCCCCCAGCCGCATCCCGCCCTACTCCGCCGCCACCGCGATCGGCTTGCCGCCGCCCGCGCCGTTGTCCGGCTTGTCGCCCCGCGTCTTCCAGAGGGAATAGAGGACGCCGCCCGCGATCAGCGCCAGCGTGACGCCGAGCGAGATGATGGGGTCCACCTTCCCGAAGATCTGGTTCCAGAAGATCTTCGTGCCGATGAAGACCAGCACCAGCGCCAGCGCGTATTTCAGGTAGTGGAAGCGGTGCACCATCGCGGCCAGCGCGAAATACAGCGCGCGCAGGCCGAGGATCGCCATGATGTTGGCGGTGAAGACGATGAAGGTGTCGGTGGTGATCGCGAAGATCGCCGGCACGCTGTCCACCGCGAAGATCAGGTCGGCGATGTTGATCACCACCAGCGCCAGGAACAGCGGCGTCGCGAAGAGCACGACCTTGCCCTTCGCGGGGTCCAGCTGGCGGACGAAGAACTTCTGGCCGTGCAGCTGGTCCGTCACCCGCATGTGCCTGCGGAAGAAGCGCACCACCGGGTTCTTCGAGATGTCGGGATCGCCCTCCGGCACGACCAGCATCTTCACGCCGGTCGCGATCAGGAAGGCGCCGAAGACGAAGAGGATCCAGGCGTATTCCTGCACCAGCGCCGCGCCGACGCCGATCATCAGGCCGCGCAGCAGGATCACCGCGATGATGCCCCAGACCAGCGCGCGGTACTGGTACTTCCGCGGGATGGCGAAGAAGCCGAAGATCAGGCTGATGACGAAGACGTTGTCGATGGACAGCGCCTTCTCGATGGAGAAGCCGGTGAAATAGGTGATGCCGGCATGGGTGCCGTCGGCTGTGGCGACGTGCCCGGCCTCGTAGCCCCACCAGATCACGCCGCCGAAGATCATGGCGACAGTGATGTAGAAGGCGGACAGCCACAGGCTCTCGGCGATGCCCATTTCCTTGTCGTCCCTGTGGAGGACGCCGAGGTCGAAGGCGAGCAGCACGAAGACGATGGCGAGGAAGCCGAGCCACATCCAGGCGGGCTGGCCGATCCAGAGGGCTGCGAGGAATTCCATGGCGGGTCCGTTCTCCCGGAACACGCCCGTCCCCGATCGCTGTCGGGCCCGGGCATCCTGTTACGCCTGCCCGACAGGCCCCACCTGCGGCCAGCGAAGCTGGCCGAGGCCGCTTCTGCGGCCCGCCGCTGGTGCGGCGAGCCAAGCGAAGCGCCGGCGCCTGAGGGCGACATGCTGCCGCATGTCGCGTGGCAAGCACGATGCGATCCGACATCGCGGGGGCGGCAGGCGGGCTGCCGACCCGTCCGCCAGAGGGGCCCGGATCAGGGAGGCGATCTGGCCGAAGCCGGCACGGCTTTCAAGAGTTACAGTTCGTAAATCCGGGAGTCATGTTCAATTTAATCTTCGCGGCAGCCGCGGAGGCCGGATTCACCGTTTCCCCCGGGTTGTCTCCCGCCGCGCGACGCGCCATGTGCGGTTTGCGCCGGACCCGAACGCGGACTAGTGTCCGGCCCCAGTCAACCTGGTTGGGATCAACCCGGATGGAAGGCGGGCCGGGAGCCGCTTCCACTCCGCTTACGGGATCGAGGCGTCACGATGGGTTCGTTCAGCATCTGGCACTGGCTTGTGGTGCTGCTGGTCATCCTGCTGCTGTTCGGCAGCGGCAAGATCAGTGGGCTGATGGGCGACCTGGCCAAGGGCATCAAGTCCTTCAAGCAGAACATCAAGGAAGAGGAGAAGGACGCCTCCATGGCGGCCGACGCGGCGTCGCAGACGCCGGCGACGCCGGCGGGCAACCTCTCCGGGCCCCAGGGGGCCACGGCCAGCACGGCGCAGGCCCAGCCTAACCCGACCCGCCCCGCGGCCTGAACCGCGGCCGGCGGGGCGCTTGGCCTCGAGCCGGGGTGCCGCGCCCGAGTATCGCCGCGCCGACCCCGGAAGGGGCCGGCGCGTTGCGTTTGAGGGGAGCGATGGGGGTCCCTTACGACATCGCCGAGGCGATCGTCGCCGCGGGCAGGCGGATGGACGCGCTCGGCTTCGTGCCGGCGACAGCGGGGAATTTCTCCGTCCGGCTCGCCGACGGGTGTATCGCCATCACCGCCTCGGGCCGGCACAAGGGCTTCCTGACGCCAGACGACGTCATCGCCGTGGATACCGAGGGCGCGCCGCTGCAGCAGGGCCACAAGGCCTCGGCCGAGACGCTGCTGCATTGCGGGATCTACCGCCGCTTCCCCGATGCCGGCGCCGTGCTGCACGGCCATTCCATCGCCAACACCGTGCTGTCGCGCCGCGCGGGCAACACGCCGCTGCGCCTGGCGGCATTCGAACTGCTGAAGGCCTTCCCAGGCCTGCCCACGCATGAGGCCGAGATCCTGCTGCCGGTGGTGCCGAACGACCAGGACATCGCGCGCATGCAGCGCGGGCTCGATGCGTTGTGGGACGCCATGGGTTCCGTCCCGCCGGGCTACTTGATCGCGGGCCACGGGTCCTATGTATGGGCGCCCGACATGCCGACCGCCCTGGTCCGCATGGAGGCGTTGGACTTCATGCTCCGCTGCGAGCTCGAGGAGAGGAGGACGCCGGCATGAGCCGCCTGACCGTCTGGGACGCCGACACCAACCGGCAGGTCCTGGTCACCGAGGACCCGAAGGCGATCGCCGCCGAGCTGAAGGCGATCGGCGTGCGCTTCGAGCAGTGGCCGATCGCGCCGATCCCGGCCAGCGCCTCGGCCGAGGAGATCCTGGAGGCCTATCGCCCGCATCTCGATGCCTTCCTCGCCGCGACGGGGGCGGGCACGGCCGATGTCATCAAGCTCACGCCCGACCATCCGCAGAAGGATGCGATGCGCGCGAAGTTCCTGTCGGAGCACACCCACACCGAGGACGAGGTGCGCTTCTTCCATGCCGGCACCGGCAACTTCGTGCTGCATATGAACGGCAAGGTCTTCGACGCGCATTGCGGCGCCGGCGACCTCATCAGTGTGCCGGCGAACAGCAAGCACTGGTTCGACGCCGGCGAGAACCCGTCCTTCGCGGTGGTGCGCGTGTTCACCGCGACGTCGGGCTGGACGCCGCACTACACCGGGACCGACATGGCGGAGAAGTTCCCGGCGGCGACTTCTTGATTGCCTCAGGCGCCGGCGCGGCCTCTGGCCGCTTGGCTTGCGCGCAGGCCACTGTCGACCTGGCGATGAGGTCGGTTTGTGCGCGGGCCGCATTCGCGGCCTCGGCCCGCTGCGCCGGCCGCCAGTGAAGGCCATCCTCACCGACATCGAGGGCACGACCAGCGCGATCGCCTTCGTCAAGGACATGCTCTTCCCCTTCGCCGAGGCCGCGCTCGACGGCTTCCTCGACGCGCACGGCTCCGACCCGCAGGTCGCCGCGATCCTTGCCGACATTCCCGGCCCCGATCCCCGCGCGCAGCTCCGCCGCTGGATGAAGGACGACGCGAAGGTCACGCCCCTCAAGTCGCTCCAGGGCCTGATCTGGCGCGCGGGCTTCGAGGACGGGCGGCTCAAGGGCCATCTCTGGCCCGACGTGCCCGCCGCGCTCCGCGCCTGGCACGCGGCCGGCCTCGCGCTCGCCGTCTATTCGTCGGGATCGGTGGAGGCGCAGAAGCTGCTTTTCCGGCATTCGCTGGCCGGCGACCTCGAGCCGCTCTTCGCCGGCTTCTTCGACACACGCATCGGCGCGAAGCGGGAGACAGTGTCCTACGCCGCGATCGCGCGCGAGCTCGGCCTGCCGCCCGCCGAGGTCCTGTTCCTCTCCGACGTCGCGGAGGAGCTCGACGCCGCTGCCGCCGCGGGGCTTGCGACCTGCCAGCTCGTCCGCGCCGGCGACGGCACGAAGCCCAGCGGCCGGCACCCGGAGGCCGCGGATTTCCCGGCCGTAACCAGACACTTCGCGCTCCCGGTGCCGGGGTGACAGCGCGCCTCCGCTCGGGCTAGATGCGCGCGATCCCGCGGCGGGAGCCTCCCCCATGCTGACGACCTACACCCTAGCCGAGGGACGCGTCCTCTCGCAGGACGGGCTCCTGCCGCCAGAGTCGCTGCGCCAAGCCGTCTGGATCGACCTGCTGAACCCGACGCCCGAGGAGGAACGCGCCGTCCAGGGCGCCTTGCGGCTCGAGGTCCCGACGCGGGAGGAGATGCAGGAGATCGAAAGCTCCTCGCGTCTCTATCGCGAGGACGACGTGCTCTTCCTCACCGCCAACTTCCTCTACGGCGTGGAGGGCGGGGAATACGGCTCGACCGCCATCACCTTCGTCCTCGCCAGCCAGTCGCTGGTCACGGTGCGCTACCAGACGCCCAGGGCCTTCGCGGTCTTCGCGCTGCGCTGCCAGAAGAACCCGGGCCTGGTCGCCTCGCCCGACGGGGTGATGCTGCATCTCTTCGAGCAGATCGTGGACCGGCTCGCCGACATCCTGGAGCGCGTGGGATCCGACATGGACCGCGCGTCGTCTGCCGCCTTCCGCAGCGCGCGCAGCTCGATCAAGGCGAACAAGCGCGATGCCGACCTGAGGGAAGCGCTGATCACCCTCGGCCAGGTCGGCGAGGTCACGACGCGGGCCTCGGAGACGCTGCTCGGGCTCACGCGCATCCTGACCTTCGTCGGCGCCGAGAAGGCGACCGCGGTCAGGAAGGAGAACCAGGCGCTGATCAAGACGCTGGTACGCGACGTGCGCAGCCTGGTCGATCACGCGGGGTTCCTGAACAACAAGGCGAATTTCCTGCTCGACGCCGTGCTCGGCATCCTCAACGTCGAGCAGAACAACATCATCAAGACCTTTACTGTGGCCTCGGTGGCCTTGATGCCGCCGACGCTGATCGCCAGCATCTACGGCATGAACTTCGAATACATGCCGGAACTGAAGCAGGGCTGGGGCTATCCGGCGGCGCTGGCGCTGATGGTTGTCTCGGCGCTGCTGCCGATCCTCTATTTCCGGCGGAAGGGCTGGCTCTGACCCGCCGCGCCGGCTTCGCCCTGCTGCTGCTGGCCGGCGCCGCCCACGCGCAGGAGGCGCCCTCCGCGCCCGGGCCGGCCTGCCCGGCGCGCGGCCAGCCCGCGGTCTCGGTGGAGTTGGTGGATCCCGCGCCGCGGGTGCTGCCGCCGCGCCCGGCCGCCGCGCTGCGCACCGAGGCCGGCGGCGTGCCGGACGGCGCCTTCCCGCATCACCTCGGCCTCACCGTCAGCCGCGTCGAATCCCGCAGCGAGATCACGGTGCGCACCCAGGGGCCGGAAGGCGGGCCGGTCTGCGCCTTGCCGGCCGAGGTCAGGCTCTGGCTGACCCATGCCGAGCATTCGATCCGCCTGGCGCGCGAGCTGCCCGCCAATGGCTGCCTCGCCCAGGCGGTGCTGGCGCATGAGAAGCGGCATGCGGAGGTGAACCGCCGCACCCTGCGCGACGCCGCGCGGGAGCTCAGGGTCGTCGCGCGCGGCTGGGCCCTCCGGGCCGAGGCACGGGCCGACAGCGCGGGCGCGGCGGCGCTGGCGCTGCAGGACGAGCTCGGCCGGGCGATCGAGCCGGTGCTCGACCGGCTGCGCCAGGCCCGGGAGGACGGGCATGCCGCGATCGACACCTCGGGCGAGTACCGCCGGCTGAGCCAGCTCTGTCCCGGCGACCAGGCGAAGCTGCGCACGGCCCTCCGTCGGGGCTGACTGCACAAGGCGCGGGCAGTCGCGGCGCCGCGCGCCGCCGGAAGCCGGTCGCGCCCGGATTGACCCGACGATCCGCCCGCGCTTTCTCGGGCCCGCCACCCCGCCGAGAGGACGTCCCATGCCCGCCACGCACCGCATCGCCGCCACGCCGCAGACCGTGCGCTTCGGCGCCTTCGACGCGGCCTTCCCGCCCGTCGCCTCGGTCGCGTCCGGCGACCTCGTGGTGCTGGAATGCGTCTCCGGCGCGCCGGAGATCATGCCGAAGCCGGAGACCGGCATGAAGGTGCCGGCGGCACTCGCGGCGATCCACGCCGCCGACCCGCCGCGCATGGGCCCTCACATCATCACCGGCCCCGTCGAGGTGACGGGCGCCGAGCCCGGCGATGTGCTGCGCGTGGATGTCGAGAGGATCGAGCTCGGCAACGACTGGGGCTTCTGCGGCTTCCGCCCGCTCTTCGGCACGCTGCCCGAGGACTTCCCCTATGCCCGCATGCTGCACATCCCCGTGGACAAGGTGGCGATGACCTGCACGGTGCCGGTCGGTCCCGGCGTGACCATCCCGCTCTCTCCCTTCTTCGGCGTGATGGGCGTGGCGCCGCCGGCCGCCTGGGGCCGCATCTCGACCAAGGAGCCGCGGGCGCATGGCGGCAACCTCGACAACAAGGAGATCGGCGAGGGCGCGACGCTCTGGCTGCCGGTGCATGTCGCGGGCGCGATGTTCTCGGCCGGCGACGGGCATGGCGTGCAGGGCGATGGCGAGGTCTGCATCAATGCGCTCGAAATGTGCCTCAACGGCCATTTCCGCCTGAGCGTCGAGAAGGGCGGCGGCGCCAGCGACCCCGCGCTGAAGTTCCCCCGCGCCGAGACGAAGACCCACTACATCTCGATGGGCATGCACGAGGACCTGGATCTCGCGATGAAGCAGGCGCTGCGCGAGATGATCGGCTTCATCGTGGCGCGGATGAATGTGAGCGCGGCGGATGCCTACCAGCTCTGCTCGCTGGCGGTGGATTTCCACGTCACGCAGACCGTGAACGGCGAGAAGGGCGTGCACGGGATGCTGCGCAAGGGGCTGCTGTTCTGAGGCTGCCGCTCCCGGGTGGGCCACTTTTGGCTTTGGGGCTGACCGAGCTAAGGCTAGGACCGGGGGTCCGAAGCTTGTCCTAGGCCAGTCCAGTTGGCCAGGGTTTTGAGCAGACGGCGAGGCGGCGCGTAGTTGAAGCGCCACTCGCACTCCGCCAGGAACAGCGGGAAGCTTTGGCGGGGGATGCCGTTGTAGCGTCTCAAGTGGCGCTTGGCCTGGCTCCAGAAGTTCTCGATGCCGTTGATGTGGGCGCGGCCTTGCGCGTAGCTCCGCTTCTTGTCGACCCGGACGTGGCGGAATTCCGAGACGTCGAGCGCCGCGTAGCTGTGGTAGCCGTCGCTGTAGACGAGGGAGTCCGGCTGCACGCGCTGGCGGATGATCGGCATCAGCGTGCTGTGACGCAGGTCGGCGATCATCACCGCGTGCACCTGGCCGCGCCGCTTCAGCAGCCCGAACACCGGCACCTTGCCGGCCGCGCCGCGGCCGCGCACGCCCTTGCGGTGGCCGCCGAAGTAGCTCTCGTCGACCTCCACCTCGCCACCAAACGGGTGCCCCTCGCGGGTGCGCGCCCAGATCACCTCCCGGAGCTTGTGATAGAAGAGGATGGCGCTGTTGCGGTGGATGCCGAGCAGCTCGGCCGCTGTGCGCGCCGGCGTGCCGGCCACGAAGTATTCCAGCAGCCTTTCCTGTACCGAACGCGATAGCCGGCTCCGACGCCGCCTAACCATCTCGCCAACCTAGCCTTCTCAGCCTTAGCTAGGTCAGCCCCTTAGCGTTTTGGTCTTTTAGCGTTGAGGCGTCGCGCGCGCTTCGGACAAAGTCCCCACCCATCCCGGAAGGAGCGCCGGATCGTCGGATGCACTGTTCCAAAGAGCCGCGGCGAAGGGGGTCGCCGCGACGCCATCCTGCGCCGGCCCCCGGCCGTGCATCAATGCTTATTTTCCTAGATCAGGCAGCATTGGGGGTCTGCCGGTTGTCGGCCGATCCGCCCGCCCCCCGATCGCACTGACCCCGCCGTCACGCCGCGACAAGCGCCCCAAAGCCACTACGCGCGCAACGCGCGCCGCGCGACAGCCAGCGGTGTCTCGCCGAAACGGCGACGGTAGGCGACGACGAAGCGGGACCAGTTTGTAAAGCCGTAGAGGCGCGCGATCTCTCGGATCGCGGCGGCATCGCCGTCGGTCGCGCCGAAACTGAGCTCGGCATGCACCCGGTCCAGCCGCGTCGCGTGCAGCGCCGCCAGCGGCGTCCTGTCGCGAAAGCGGCGGAATACGTCGCCAAGGGTGCGCACGCTGCACCCCGCCGCGGCAGCGACATCGGCGATGCGAAGGGCGTCCGCGCAATGCGCGACCATGAACTCCTCGGCACGGCGGACATAGAAGGGCACCGCGGCGGACGAGCCCTTCCCGATCTCGCCGGAGTAGTTGTGCGGCGCCGCGCGCAACGCGAGCGCCACGATAAAATCGGTCATCGAGGCGAGCGCCACGGCATTGCTGGCCACGCCGTCCGGCCGCTCGAATTCGTTCATCAGGAAGGCAAGCTGCCATTTCAGGCTGGCCGCGAGCCCGAGCGTCCAGTCGAAATCCGACCCGAAGTCCAGCGGGCTGCGCAGCCGGGCGTCGAGCATGTGCTCCAGCGCGCCTTCCAACTCCGAGACGCGGATGAAGACATTCGTACGCACGCTCTCGTCGCTCGTCAGGATGCGGGTCTGGTCGCGGGGTCGGAACGCAAGGCCCCGTTCGGCCGTGGCAGTCGTGCGGACACCGCGCTCGACGAGGGTCATCTCGCCCTGCAGCACGGTCGTGAACCCGACGAAATTGCTGTCGTCGCCCGCGTGGAGGACTTCCGTCGCGAACCGGCTGCCGCCGTGACACGCCAGGATCGCGCCCGTGCTGCGGATTGCCAGGCTGAGGATCGGGTTGGCGAACCGCGTGCGCCAGAGACGGGAATCCAGCAGCCGATACTTGTAGGACCGGCTCGCATCCGGGAAGCGCTCGCTGACGCGCAGCCGATCCTCGAATCCCGCCGGATCGCTCGCGCTGACGACGTTGAACGCCATCAGCCGGGCCGGATCGGGTCCGAGTACATCGGATGACATGCGATCGACGGTGGTACCACGCCGGGCACACGAACGCGACCGCGGTGCCGGTCAACACGGCGGCAGACGCAGAATCGGCGGCGTGATGGACAGATCCGGCGGCTAAGCGCGGAGCCGCCGGCAGTATCGCCGCCCAACGGCCGCGCCGTGTGGAAGGTTGGCTGCACCTGCGGAGCGCGAGACCCGTGCGAGCGAACGTCCGGAGTCCGCGCCTGCAATCCGCGACAAGCGTGCCCGGCCCCGGCGTCACGCCCGCAGCACGCGGACCGGCGATGGTCGAAGCCGCGGGGCAATGGATCGATTGCGCGACCAGCCGTCACCGGCTCCGGGCTGACCCGGCAGGCGCCGGGCAGGACACCGCAACGGAAGTCGTTGAACCATTTCAGCGGAAATAAGGCGCACCACGATGCATGGCATGCGATTCGAGCATGACGACCCCAGGCCCGGCCTCGACACAGGGGCCGACCGGGAGGCAATCCGGATTGCCGTCCGAATGACACTGGCCATGACGGCCATGCTGGTCGTGTCGGTGCTTGCCTGGACTGGCGCGTTCCCGTCGCCAGCCAGTCGGGACGAGGTCGCGCCGGCGCCAGCGTTCCAGTTCATCGCGCACGGGCCGGCTGACCCTGGCCTCGGCGGCTCTTTGGCAGGCGGCGTCGCCGATGCGCGCGCAGGCCGACCGGAGCGTGACGTCGGTGAAGGGACGGCGTTCGCGCTCGCGGCCAGCACGGGCTCAGCAGCGGGCGCAGCCGAGGAGCACGAGCTGATCGCCTTCTGCCGTCCCCAGCCCTGGGCCGCCAAGCCATGCCTCTGCTCCATCGAGAGCGTGGAGGTGGCCGTCACGCCCGGCCAGTTCGTCCGCTACATGCAAGACCGTCGCGCGGCCGGGGCGACGAGCGCGGCCGAGCTGCGCACGGCGATGCGGCATGCGGGCGAGGTCTGCGGCGAGAGCGCGATCGCGGCGCCACCCGCCGGAGCCAGCGTCGGATGGGCCGTGGTGAGACCCGGCCCGAGCCGGGCGATGTGAACGAGCGGGGGACAGCACTAGGACCATTGGTCCAGCACTCATCGGTTCTCCGCCGCGATGACCGT
Source organism: Falsiroseomonas sp. HW251 (assembly GCF_050563545.1). Classification (NCBI taxonomy): domain Bacteria; kingdom Pseudomonadati; phylum Pseudomonadota; class Alphaproteobacteria; order Acetobacterales; family Roseomonadaceae; genus Falsiroseomonas; species Falsiroseomonas sp. HW251. Next base: position 48,465 of record NZ_JBNXUM010000023.1, on the reverse strand, counting down.
ACGCGGCGCCGCGCCGGGCTCGAAGCGCGGCGCAGCCGCGGGCCGCCATTCGTCGGCGAGCACCCGGGCGGCGGCACGCGGATCGTGCAGACCAGCCCCTCGGGCGCCCAGTCGCGGCCGACGGCGCCGCCGAGCTGTCCTGTCACCGGCGCCTCGATGACCCGCGAGCCGAAGCCGCGCCGAGCCGGCGGCTCGCCGAGCGCCGGCTCGCCCGACTCCCGCCAGGTCAGCAGCAACTCGTTGGCGCGGATCTCCGCATCCGGCATCCCCTGCAGCATGCGGTTGGTCAGGTCCGCCGCCAGACGATGGCCCTCAAGGATGCGCTGCGCGTATTCCGCTGCGGCTTCGGCGCCGCGGGCAAGTTCGCGCTCGGCGCCGCGCCAGGCGTCGCGCCAGGCGAAGAAGCCGATCACCAGCAACGGGACGAGCACGGCGACGACAAGCAGCGCGTCGGGGCGACCCAGCCTTCGGCGGCGCTCCGCGCCCTCAGCCGACCGCATGGGGATCCGGGCAGAGATGTCTTGCTTGGCCGGCGCGACGTTCATGCCTGGACCAGCAACCCGCGATTTTCGTCGAGCGCCGATGCCGGAGGCCCCGGCCTTATGGGTTCCCGTCGCCTGATCAACACTGCCGCCAGACCCGGGGCGTCAGCGGGCCGGCGGCATGACCACGCTGAGGTAGGGGGCCGGCGGCGTCTCGGACGCGCCGGTGATCGGCGGCGTCGCGTGGCGCACCGGCGGCAGCCCGCGGAGGTAGCGCACCAGCGCCCGCGCGTCGTCGTCGGTCAGGGCGGCGTAGTGGTGCCAGGGCATGACGGGGGCAAGGACGCGGCCATCGGGCCGTACGCCGGTCCGGATCGCGCGGATCATCTCCGCCTCGCTCCAGGCGCCGAGCCCCGTCTCGCGGTCGGGGGTGAGGTTCGGGGGATAGAAGACCCCGACACCGGGAATGCCGAAGCCGACGGCCGACCCCGCGAGATGCAGGCGCGGATCGGGCTGCCCTGGCAGCGCGCCGCCGGTGTGGCAGCCCGCGCATTCCATGATCGTGGCGAGGTATTCGCCGCGCGAACGCGGCGGGTTCGGGCTCTGCGCGACCGCGACTGCGGCGACGGCGCAGAGCGCGGCGGCGGCGAGGACCGCGGCACGGGGAAAGGACATCGGGTTCTCCTGCCTTGGATGCGTGTCGTCGGGGCGCGTCAACGCGGGGCGCAGCCGAGCTGGCGCTGGATCGCCGCCAGGTCGCACCAGACGCTCTCGCGGGCGATCTTCCCGCCGGCGAACTCGAAGATGTGGAGCAGGCGGAAGCTGGCGCGGCCGCTGCGGCCCTCGCAGAGGAAGGGCCGTCCGTCCACGATCTGGCCGTGCCAGATCGCCTCGTCCACGAGGAAGCCATCGCCGTAGAGGCGCCGGATCGGGGTGACGTCCTCCCCCTTCAGGTCGCGGAAGAGCGCCGCGTACATCCCGCGGATGCTGTCGCGGTCGCGCAGCGTGCCGTGCGGCGAGGGGATGATCTCGTGCTCGGCATCCTCCGCCATGCTGGCGACCACGCCGTCGACGTCGTCCGTCGCCTCATAGGTGAAGTGCTCATGGACCAGGCGGTCCATCTGCTCGGGGGTGACGCTCATGGCCTTGCTCCTGCGGCGGTGTTGGACTATTGTCTACTCATGAGACACAAGTATCATGAAGACACTGTAGTCCCGCGTCAACCGGAAAACCGCGGCACAGCTCCGGACCCGCGCGCCAACCAGAAGGAGCGGACGCGCGCCGCCCTCGTCACCGCCGCGGCGGAGCTGCTGCGCGGCGGCTCGGCGCCCACGGTTGCCGAGGCCGCCGAGGCGGCGAAGGTCTCGCGCGCGACCGCCTATCGGTACTTTCCGACGCAGGAGGCACTGCTCCTCGAGATTTCCGACCTCGCGACGATGGTGGCACCGGTGGAAGCGGCGCTCGCCGCGCTGCCGGCAGACGGCGACCCCGAGGCGCGGCTGCTGCAGCTTGTGGACGGGCTGAATGCCGTCCTGTTTGCCAACGAGGCGCCAATGCGCACGGCGCTGCGCGCCTATCTCGACGCCTGGCTCGAGGGACGGCGCGCCGGCGACGAGAGCCCCGCCGTGCGCGAGGGCCGCCGCAGGCGCTACCTCGACCGGGTGCTGGAGCCGGTGCGGCAGGAGCTGACGGAGCGCGAGTGGCACCGGCTGCGGGCTGCCCTGTCGCTCACGCTGGGGTCGGAGGCGATGGTGGTGATGAAGGACGTCTGCCGCCTTGGCGATGCCGAGGCGCTGGAGGTCCTCCGCTGGACTGCGGCGATGCTGCTGCGCGCCGCCCTGGCGACGGCGAGGGAAGGACGCGCAAGCGCGCCTCCGCAGGCCGGCCCGGCCCTCCCCTGATGCCCCTCCGCCTTTTCCGCTGGCCTTTCCCGCCGTCCCGCCGTAGAAGGCCCGGCCGGCCGGTCTCCCCTGGGGACCGGCCCAAGCTGCGATGGCAGCGGGTGCGACAGCTCCGCCGGTCCGACACGGCGATGGCGGCGTTTCCGGCCACATGGGGCATCCCGGTAACGGGCTCTGACCTCCCATGCCGCCCGAGACGCCGAGCATCTTCCCCGACAGGGGGCGGACAGCCCGGCGCTCGATCACCCCCATGCCACCGTGATCATGGCCGTTCGCGCGGAAGCATCCGCGCGCGCGGCCGCACGCACATGGCCGCGGCGGATGGCGCCGGGCCCAGAAGGACGACGCATGTTCGACAAGTACTTCCGCAAGGAAATCGCCTGGGGCGGACAACTCCTGGTCCTCGAGACCGGCAAGGTGGCCCGCCAGGCGGACGGCGCGGTGATGGCACGCCTCGGCGACACCATCGTGCTCTGCACCGCGGTCGGTGCCCGCTCCGTCAAACCGGGCCAGGACTTCTTCCCCCTCACCGTCAACTACCAGGAAAAGGCCTTCGCGGCCGGCAAGATCCCCGGCGGCTTCTTCAAGCGCGAAGGCCGCCCGTCGGAGAACGAGACTCTGGTCTCGCGCCTCATCGACCGGCCCATCCGCCCGCTGTTTCCCGATGGCTTCCGCAATGAGGTCCAGGTCGTCGCGACGGTGCTGTCGCATGACCTCGAGAACGATCCGGACATCGTGGCCCTCGTCGGCTGCTCCGCCGCGCTGACGCTGTCGGGCATCCCCTTCTTCGGCCCGATCGCCGGCGCGCGCGTTGGCTATGTCGATGGCGGCTACGTGCTCAACCCCACCCTCGCCCAGCGCAAGCAGAGCCAGCTCGACCTCGTCGTGGCCGGCACCGCCGAGGGCGTGCTGATGGTGGAATCCGAGGCGCAGGAGCTGTCGGAAGACGTGATGCTCGGCGCCGTGGAGTTCGGCCACAAGGCGTTCCAGCCCGTCATCCAGGGCATCATCGAGCTCGCCGAGGTCGCGGCGAAGGAGCCCTGGGCCGTTGCCGAGGAAACCGACGCGGCCAAGGCGCTCAAGGCCCGCATCGCCGAGATCGGCCGCGCTCCGATGGCCGAGGCCTACAAGATCATCCCGAAGCTCGAGCGCCAGAACGCCGTCGCGGCCGTGAAGAAGCAGGTCGTGGCGCAGCTGGAGTCCGAGGGGCTGGATGCCGGCGTGGCGAAGGGCCTGCTGAAGGAGCTCGAGGCCGACGTCGTGCGCAACAACATCCTGGATACCGGGATGCGCATCGACGGCCGCGACACCAGGACCGTGCGCCCGATCGTGGCCGAGGTGGGCGTGCTGCCGCGCGCCCACGGCAGCGCTCTCTTCACCCGCGGCGAGACGCAGGCCTTCTGCGTGGCGACGCTCGGCACCGGCCAGGATGAGCAGATCATCGACGCGCTGGTCGGCGAGTACCGCGAGAACTTCATGCTGCACTACAATTTCCCCCCCTACTCCGTGAACGAGACCGGCCGCATGGGCAGCCCGGGCCGCCGCGAGGTCGGGCACGGCAAGCTCGCCTGGCGCGCCATCCATCCGCTGCTGCCGGAGAAGGAGAAGTTCCCCTACACGCTGCGCGTCGTCAGCGAGATCACGGAGAGCAACGGCTCGTCCTCCATGGCGACGGTCTGCGGCACCTCGCTCGCGCTGATGGACGCCGGCGCGCCGCTGAAGCGCCCCTGCGCCGGCATCGCGATGGGCCTGATCAAGGAGGACCGCGGCTTCGCGGTGCTCTCCGACATCCTCGGCGACGAGGACCACCTCGGCGACATGGACTTCAAGGTCGCGGGGACCGAGGCCGGCGTGACCGCGCTGCAGATGGACATCAAGATCACCTCCATCACCTTCGAGATCATGAAGATCGCGCTGGGCCAGGCGCGCGACGGCCGGCTGCACATCCTGGGCGAGATGGCCAAGGGGATCAGCGGGGCCCGCGGCGACGTCGCCGCGACCGCGCCGCGGATCACGGTCATCAACATCAACAAGGACAAGATCCGCGACGTCATCGGCTCCGGCGGCAAGGTGATCCGCGAGATCACCGAGAACACCGGCACCAAGATCGACATCGACGACGACGGCACGATCAAGGTCGCCGCGACGACGTCGGAGGCCGCGCAGAAGGCCATCGACTGGATCCAGGGCATCGTGGCGGAGCCCGAGGTCGGCCGGATCTACACCGGCAAGGTCGTCAAGACCGCGGAGTTCGGCGCCTTCGTGAACTTCCTCGGCGCGAAGGACGGGCTGGTCCACATCTCCGAACTCGCGAACGAGCGCGTCCAGAAGACCACCGACGTCGTCAAGGAAGGCGATGCGGTGAAGGTCAAGGTCCTCGGCTTCGACGACCGCGGCAAGGTCAAGCTGTCGATGCGCGTCGTGGACCAGCAGACCGGCGCAGACATCACCGAGCAGGTCGGCGCCCGCCGTCCGCGACCGGAAGGCGAGGAACGGGGCGAGCGCAGCGACCGGGGTGATCGGGGCGACCGCCGCGACCGCGACCGCCGCGGCCCGCGCCGCGAGCATGCCGGCCACGGCGGCGAGCGCGACGTCGCGGAATAAGGGCACTGGCGGCCCGACGATCCACGGGCCGACCGGCCCGTGGCGGCGAAGCGGGTCGCAACAAACGGCATCCTCCGGCTTTCCGAAGCCGGAGGCCTCGCCATATAAGCCTCACCAGCGCCGCGAGGCGCGAAGGCTGCCAGGCACCGGAGTACCGAGTTGAAGGCGATCAACCCGATCCGCATGGGCGGCGTCGAGGTGCTGCCCCTGGTCGAGGGCGGCAAGGGCGTTGCGGTTTCGAACGGCATGACCTGCGGCGGCTGGGCCTCCGGCGGGGGCGTCGGCACCTTCTCTGGCGTCAACGCCGACAGCTACGACGCCGACGGCAACGTCATCCGCCAGATCTACCATGGCCGCACGCGGCGCGATCGGCACGAGGAGCTGGTTGCCTACGGCATCGCCGGCGGCATCGCCCAGGCCCGCATCGCGCATGAGATCGCGGGCGGCCAGGGCCGCATCCACATGAACGTGCTGTGGGAGATGGGTGGGGCGGAACGTGTCGCCCGCGGCGTGCTGGAAGGCGCGAAGGGGCTGGTCAACGGCATCACCTGCGGCGCCGGCATGCCCTATCGCCTGGGCGAGCTCGCGCGCGAATACGGCGTCCACTACTACCCCATCATCTCCTCGGCCCGCGCCTTCGCGGCCCTCTGGAAGCGGTCGTACAGCAAGACGCGCGAATGGCTCGGCGGCGTGGTCTACGAGGATCCCTGGCTCGCCGGCGGGCACAACGGCTTGTCGAATTCCGAGGACCCGAAGCGGCCGGAGGATCCCTTCCCCCGCGTGCTGAAGCTGCGCCAGCAGATGCGCGAATTCGGCCTGGACGACGTGCCGATCATCATGGCCGGCGGCGTCTGGTGGCTGGAGGAGTGGGAGGACTGGATCGACAACCCCGAGCTCGGCCCGGTGGCGTTCCAGTTCGGCACCCGTCCGCTGCTGACCCAGGAAAGCCCGATCTCGGAGGAGTGGAAGCAGCGGCTGCTGACGCTGAAGGACGGCGACGTGCTGCTGCAGCCCTTCTCGCCCACCGGTTTCTACAGCTCCGCCGTGCACAACGACTTCCTGCGCGAGCTCGAGGCGCGGAGCGAGCGCCAGGTCGCCTATACCATCGAGCCGATCGGCGACCACCTCGTGGAATACGGCGTCGGCCCGCGCAAGCGCCCGGTCTTCCTGACGTCGCACGACATGGCGCGCGTGGCGCATTGGGAAGCCGAGGGCTTCGTCGAGGCGATGCGCACGCCCGACAACACGCTGATCTTCGTGACACCGGAGAAGTCGCGGGAGATCGTGAAGGACCAGGTGGACTGCATGGGCTGCCTGTCGGCCTGCCGGTTCAGCAACTGGTCGCAGCACACCGAGGATTTCTCGACCGGCAAGAAGGCCGATCCCCGCAGCTTCTGCATCCAGAAGACGCTGCAGGACATCGCGCATGGCGGGAAGCTCGACGAGAACCTGATGTTCTCCGGCCACAACGCCTATCGCTTCGGCTCCGACCCCTTCTACTCCAACGGCTTCGTGCCGACGGCGAAGCAGTTGGTCGAGCGGATCGTGACTGGGCGCTGAGGCGCGGCGGGCCGACGCGGCCCGCCCGCGTAACCTGGCCGGGGGCTCGGCCGCCCGCCCGGCCACCAGCGAAACATTCGCCTCGGCGGCGAAACGCGAGATACCTTACTTCGCGTGACAAGCTCATGCCGCCACGCCATTGTCCCGCCCGGAGATCATTGGGCAGGGAGCATGAGCGGCACCCGAATCGCGGTGGTGGAGGACGAGGCCGACCTGCGTGAGGTCATGGTCGAGTATCTCCGCACCCAGGGCTTCGACCCCGAGCCCTGCCCGGACGGCGCCGCGCTGGATGCAGCGCTGGCGCGCGGGCCGGTGGAAGCCGTGCTGCTCGACCTCAACCTGCCCCGGGAAGGGGGCCTTTCCATCGCGCGGCGGCTGCGCGCGCTGTCGCCTGCGCCGGCGATCCTGATGGTCACCTCGCTCGGCGAATCCACCGACCGCGTCGTCGGGCTCGAGCTCGGCGCGGACGACTACATCGGCAAGCCCTTCGAGCTGCGCGAATTGCTGGCGCGGCTTCGCACCGTGCTGCGCGGCCACCGCGCCGCGGCCGCCGCTACGCCCGTGCAGGCCGCGCGGTCCGCCACGGAATACCGCTTCGACGGCTTCCGCCTGCTGCCGGACCAGCGCCGGCTGCTGGACGAGGCGGGCCGGGACGTCGCCCTGACGCCGAGCGAGTTCGATCTGCTGGACGTGCTGGCCAACGCCCCGAACCAGGTGCTGACGCGCGAGCAGCTGCTGCGCCTGCCCACGGGCCAGCCCGCCGATCCCTATGACCGCTCGATCGACATCCGCGTCACCCGGCTGCGCCGCAAGCTGGAACGCGACCCCGCCAACCCCCGCCTGATCCGCACCGTCCGCGGGCAAGGATACCAGTTCTGTCCGGATGGATGAGATGAGCGAGGACATGCAGGCCCTGCTCGCCCGGCTGATGGAAGCCGAGGCGCTGAAGCAGGGCGTCATCGACGCCGCGCTGGACGCGGTGATCACCGCCGACCGCGACTGCCGCGTCACGGGCTGGAACGCCGCGGCCGAGCGCATCTTCGGCCACCGCCGCGACGAGATCATGGGCAAGCCGATCGGCGACACCATCGTCCCCCCGCACCACCGCGCGGGGCACGAGGCCGGCCTCGCGCGCTATCACCGCACGGGCTGCCCGCATGTCCTGGGGCAGCGGCTGGAGATGGAGGCGATGCGCGCCGACGGCAGCCTGTTTCCCTGCGAGCTCTCGATCCACGAGGTGAAGGCGGCGGGCAAGCTGTTCTTCACGGCGTGGCTGCGCGACCTCACGCCGATGCACGAGGCGCAGGCCGAGCTGGCCCGCCAGCGCGAGCGCCTGCACCAGAGCGAGAAGATGAGCGCGCTCGGCAGCCTGCTCGCCGGCGTCGCGCATGAACTCAACAACCCGCTCGCCGTCGTCGTCGCCCAGACCACGATGCTGGAGGCGATGGCGACCGAGCCCGCCGTGCGCGAGCGCGCGCAGCGCATCCACGCCGCCGCCGCGCGCTGCGGGCGGATCGTGAAGACCTTCCTCGCGATGGTGCGCCAGCAGGCGCCGCGGCGCACGGCGGTGGAGGTCAACGCCACGCTGCGCGGCGCGCTGGAGCTCGCGGGCTATGGGCTGAAATCGGCTGGTATCGCGGTGGAGCAGGCGCTGGACCCGCTGCTCGGCACGATCGAAGCCGATCCCGACCAGCTCGGCCAGGTCGCGGTGAACCTGGTGGTGAACGCGCAAGCCGCGCTGTCCGACCGGCCGGAGCCGCGGATCCTGCGGATCGAGACCTGGCGCGAGGCGAACGGCATCGGCTTCGCCCTGGAGGACAACGGCCCCGGCGTGCCGGACGACCTGCGCGAGAAGATCTTCGAGCCCTATGTCACGACCAAGCCGCTCGGCGCCGGCACGGGGCTGGGACTCGCGGTCTGCCGCAACATCCTCGGCGCGCATGGCGGCACGATCGCGCTGGAGCCCGGCGCGCTGGGTGGCGCGCGCTTCGTTGTGCGGCTGCCGCTGGGTCATGCGAAGCCCGAGGACACGCAGCCCGGCGCGGCGGCGCCGCTTGAGAAGCACCGCGTGCTCGTGGTTGACGACGAGCCGGAGGTCGGCTCGGCGCTGGCCGAGCTGCTCGGCCTGCACGGCATCGAATCCGAGCTGGTGAACGACATCCCCGCCGCGATGGCGCGGCTGGACGCGCAGCGCTTCGACGCGGTGTTCTGCGACCTGCGCATGCCGGGTGGCGGCGGCGGGCAGCTCTATCGCCACGCGACGATGGCGCAGCCGCACCTGCGCGGCCGCTTCGCCTTCGTCACGGGCGATACGGTCGCCGGGCCGAGCGCGATCGCGGCGCTGGATCCCGACCGGCCGCCGCCGATCCTGGAGAAGCCCTTCACGCCGCAGGACGTCGCGGAGGTGCTGCAGAAGGTGCGGGAGGACGGCGCGTAGCAAGCTTCGCCGCCGCGATCGCCGCGCACATCGTGGCGAAGGCCGCCCAGGCATAGGGAAACAGCAGCGGCATTCCGACCAGGATCAGCCCGTCATTGGCACCCGGCACCAGCATGCCGCCCCACGCCATGATGGCGCCGCCGGCGAGGCAGCGCAGCGCCTGGCCCGGCGCCGGCCGGATCCAGCCCAGCAGGCCCGCGCTCCAGCCGCCCGCGACCGCGCCGGCCAGTAGCGCCACCAGCAGCAGCGCGCGCACGCCGTGCCCCGACGCCATGCCGGCGGCGATCGCCGCGAGCGCGTCGGTATAGGCCCAGGCGCCCACCGCCGGCAGCATCACGACGAAGGCGAGCGCGATCACCACCGTCGCGCGATGCGGCGTCCAGGCCCGGGCATCCACGCGGGCCGTGCGCGCCAGCCGCCAGGCCATCGCCCCAGCGACGGGCAGCGCGATCCAGCCCGGCGCGGCGAGCACCGGCGAGCCCTGCGGCAGCGGCGCCGGCATCACGGCGCCGAAGAGCGGCGCGAAGGCGAGACAGCCCAGGAAGAAGCCGGTCGGCGTCGCCGCGAAGGCCCATTCGCCGCGGCCGAGCCGCGCCACGGCGCCGAAGGTGCAGGCGCCGTTCAGCACAGCGCCAAGCCCGAGCAGCACGCCGCCCGCCAGCGTCTGCCAGCCCAGCGGATAGCCCGCCGGCATCGCCGGCAGCAGCCCCGCTTCCTGCGCGACGACGAGCCCGCCGGCGACCCAAAGCGACGCCTCGGCCATCGCGGCGAGCCGCCGCGCGCTGCGCTGCGCGATCACCTCCTCCACCGCGACGACGGCGCAGGTCGCGCCGCGCTGGATCGCGAAGCCCATCGCCGCCGCGCAGCAGGCCGCGAGCAGCAGGGCGGCGAGCGACATCGTCACGCGCTCACCCCTCGACTACGATGGTGCCGTGCTCGGTCTCGTGCAGGATGAAGCCCTCCAGAGGGTCGAAGGGATGGGTCCAGGGCTGCTGGTCCAGCACGCGCAGCGTGTCGCGATGGCCAGCCTCCCAGCGCCGGCGGATGCCGTCGGGGCTGAAGTCGATGTCCTTGGTGTGGCCCTCGCCGCGCAGCGCGGGCGCGAGCAGGCGGACCACATGCATGCGGGTCAGGCAGCCATAGGCGGCCATGGCGCGCAGCACGGGGTCGTTGCGCGCATCCTCAGGCAGACGCGCGGCGAGCTCGGCCACGATGTGCCGCAGGCGATGTAGCTGCTTCTGCCGGACCACCTGGGCCCGCGCGCGGCTGGCGTATTGCAGGTCCTTCTGACGGCTCATCACCGCGGCCATGTCCGCGGGCTCCGGCCCGTCGGGCTGCCAGATGTTGACGGTGAAGACGAGGCCGTCGCGGCGCGGCATGTCGTCGAAGACGCATTCCACCGGCGTGTTGGAGAGGATGCCGCCGTCCCAATAGAGCTCGCCGTCGATGCGCACCGCCGGGAAGGCCGGCGGCAGCGCGCCGGAGGCCATGACGTGGCGGATGGTCAGCGGCGTGTCGCGGCTGTCGAAGTAGCGCATCTCCGCGGTGCGCACGCTCGCCGCGCCGACGGTCAGCCGCGGCTTGCAGGTGCCGAGCACCTCGGGGTCGACGAGGTCCTTCAGCGTCGCCTCGAGCGGCGCGGTGTCGTAGTAGCCGGCGCTTTCCGGCGTCAGCCCGATGCCGACGAAGGCCCAGGGGTTGGGACGGAAGAAGGCGGGAAGCCCGCCGAACATCGTCATCGCGGCGGCCGCGGTTTGGCCGAAGACCGGAGCCTGCGCGAAGAGCTGCGTCAGCGGCGCATGCGTCATGCGCGCCCAGAACTCGCGCAGCCGCGGCAGGCGCTGGCCGGGCCGGTTGCCCGCGATGATCGCCGCGTTGATCGCGCCGATCGAGGCGCCGATCACCCAGTCCGGCTCGATCCCCGCCTCGTCGAGCGCCTGGTAGACGCCGGCCTGGTAGGCGCCGAGCGCGCCGCCGCCCTGCAGCACGAGCGAGATCTGCCCGAGGCTCGCATGGTCGAGCACCGGGTGCCTGGTCACGGCCTGCGTGTCCATCGGAACGCCCCTTCTCCCGCTGTGAGGATCAATGCACGGTCCAGCCGCGATCCACGGCGATCGAGGCGCCGGTGATGGAAGCGGCGGCGTTGCCGGCGAGGACGGCGACGAGCGCGCCGATCTCCTCGACCGAGGCGAAGCGCTTGTCCGGCTGCTGGGGCGGCAGCACCTCGCGCACCACCTTGTCGCGCGAGATGCCGTGCGCCGTCGTGCCGACCATGCGCTCGATCGCGGCGGCATTGGCAAGGTCGGCGGGCGAATGCGTCGTCATCGCGCCGAGGCGGCCGGCGATCGCCTCCTCGGCGGCGGCGATGTCCTCCGGCACGCCGAAGGCGTTCAGCACGATCGCCGTGCCGGCGGCCGCGAGCGCGCGGGCGATGCCGAGCCCGATGCCGCTGGTCGAGCCCGTGACGCGCGCGACGCGACCGGCAAGCCGACGATCCTCGACACGGCGGGCAAGCGGGTCGGCGAGCATGTGGTCTCTCCTTCCTCGGGGCGTGCCGGTCCGCGCGCCGCGCATCGTCCCGCTGCGCGGCTCGTGGCAGGCCGGTGCTGGAGGATGTTCGCGCGCGACGGCCGCGACGTTACGCCGCAACGGCGCGGCGCCGCCGGCCGACCCCGCTCAGGTGACCGGCGCGCCCGCCTTCTTCCAGGCGTCCATGCCGCCCGCGATATGCGCGGCATCCGCCAGTCCCGCATCCAGCGCCGCCTGCACGGCCATCGCGCTGCGCTCGCCGAAGGCGCAGAAGAAGACCAGGCGGCGGTCGGCCGCGGCCGCCAGGCTGTTCAGCAGCCCGCCCGGACGGATATTGGCCGCCAGCTCGGGATAGGGCGCGTGGATCGCACCGGGGATGCAGCCGTGGCGGTCGCGCTCCGACTTCTCCCGCAGATCGACCAGCAGCACCTCCGGCCGGCCCAGCATGCCGCGGGCCTGCGCGACGCTCAGCGCCCAGCCTTCCTTCTCGCCTTCCTCCTGGTGCAGGCCCTGGCGCATGTTCGCGGGCACCGCGACGTCCATCATCTTGGGATTGGCGAGCTTGAGGTTCGCCATGAGGTCCTCGTACTCCTCGACGGAGCGGACCTGCAGGCGCGGGTTGTGCGCGCGTTCCTCGCCGATGGTGCTGACGGTGTCGCCCTTGTAGTCGTGCGCGGGATAGACGAGCGTCTCCTCCGGCAGCTTCAGCAGGCGGTTGAAGATGCTCTCGTATTGCGCGCGCGCGCTGCCGTTCTGGAAATCGGTGCGGCCGGTGCCGCGGATCAGCAGCGTGTCGCCGGTGAAAACGCGGTCGGCCATGGTGAAGCAATACGAATCGTCGGTGTGGCCGGGCGTGTAGATCACGCCAAGGCTCAAGCCCTCGATCGTCAGGTGGTCGCCGTCGCCGACGCGCATGGACACCACGTCCACGCCGGACTGCTCGCCCATGACGGTGATGCATTTCGTGTGGTCGCGCAGCGCGCCAAGGCCGGTGATGTGATCGGCATGCAGATGCGTGTCCACCGCCTTCACCAGGCGAAGGTCGAGTTCCTCGATCAGCTTGAGGTAGCGGTCCACGCGCTCGAGCACGGGGTCAAGGATCAGCGCCTCTCCCCCGCGGCGGCTGGCCAGGAGGTAGGTGTAGGTGCTGGAGACCGGATCGAAGAGCTGGCGGAAGATCATGGCCCGTTCCTCACCCCTAAAGGGGTGATGCTGCTACGGGCCTGCCCTCACGGGCAAGGGTTTCGCGCAGTCAGGTCTCCAGCATGCGCCGGAGCAGCTCGACATCCTCGGCAAAGGCGGTGTCCTGCTGCATGAGCTCGGCGATGCGGCTGACCGCGTGCATCACGGTGGTGTGGTCGCGCCCCCCGAAGCGGCGGCCGATCTCAGGCAGCGACCGCGTCGTCAGCTGCTTCGCGAGGTACATCGCGACCTGACGCGGGCGGGCGACGTTGCGCGCCCGGCGCGGCGAGGACATGTCGGAGAGGCGGATGTTGTAGTGCTCGGCGACCTTCTTCTGGATCTCCTCGATCGTCACGCGGCGGTCGTGAGCGCGCAGCACGTCGTGCAGCACCTCCTGCGCGCCTTCCAGCGTGACGGGGCGGCCGAAGAGGTTGGCATGCGCGATCAGCCGGTTCAGCGCGCCTTCCAACTCCCGCACGTTGGAGACGATCTTATGCGCGAGGAACTCCAGCACCTTGGGCGGCACGGCGACGCCGGCCTGCTGGACCTTCGCCTGCAGGATGGAGATCCGGAGCTCATAGGTCGTGGCGTGCAGGTCGGCCACCATGCCCTGGCCGAGCCGTGTGCGCAGCCGGTCCTCGATCCCCGCGAGGTCCGACGGCGGCTTGTCGGAGGAGACGATGATCTGCTTGCCCGCATCCACCAGCGCGTTGAAGGTATGGAAGAACTCCTCCTGCGTGTTGTCCTTGCCGATCAGGAACTGCAGGTCGTCAATCAGCAGCACGTCCACGCTGCGGAGACTCTCCTTGAACTCCATCGTGGATTGCGACCGCAGCGCCGCGATGAAGCGGTACATGAACTTCTCGGCCGACATGTAGGCCACGCTCATCGGGCGGCGGCCGTTCGACCCGTGCTCGCGGATCGCCCAGGCGATGGCGTGCATCAGATGCGTCTTCCCGAGACCGACGCCGCCATACATGAAGAGCGGGTTGAAGCCCGGCGTCGCCGGGCGTTCGGCGACGCGCCGTGCGCAGGCATGCGCGAACTCGTTGGGCTTGCCGACGACGAAGGTGTCGAAGGTGAAGCGCGGATCGAGCGGCGCGGACCAGTCGCTGCGGTTCTCGACGCCGCGCGGCTCCGGGCGGCCCAGCGGCTCGGCCAGGCCGCCTTCCTGCGGCGCCTCCAGCCGTATGGGCCGCGGCGGGGAGGCGGGAGAGGAAGCGGCCGCGGGCGTCGCGGCACCGTCGGCGCGCGCTTCCGTCTTGGGCTCTGCCATCACGCGGAAGTCCACGCGGCGCACGGCCGGCATCTCGGACTGCCACAGCGCCTGCAGACGGTCGCCGTAATGGCCGCGCACCCAGTCCCGCAGGAAGCGCGTGGGGAGGACGACGACGACTTCCTCGCCGTTCTGCGCGGCGAGCGTCATCTGGCGCAGCCAGGAACGGTACTCGACCTCGCCAACCTCGTCGCGGAGGCGGCCGCGGATCCGCGCCCACACCTCGGCGAGCTGGCCCTGGGCGGGAGCAGAAGACGACGGACCGACCGCTTTCTCCATCTTCGCCCTGCCACCCCTCGCCGGCCCTCGCAGGGACCTGGTCTCGTTCGCTCGCGCTGCCGACGTCGTCGCGGACGAACGTCCAACCTGCCGATGGGGATGCACCCCGTTTCCCGATGTTACCGCGCCGCTGTGTCCGGCGGCAAACGGTTACTTCACGGATTCAGGATTCTGTTGCGCTTCCGCCGCAGTCGGCAAAACACGCCAAGACACGCCCATGCATTGCGCGGGTGCGCCCAACTATTCACCATTCGTTTGTCTGGGCAGGGACTTGCGGCAACCCGCGTGATCCCCACGGCCACGATGCACCGAAGCGCGGCCACCGGCAACGGGGACAGGGCGCGAACGCGCCCGTCCCGTCCCGTGTCAGGCCTGGGCTGAGGTCAGCGACTTGATGCGGGAGGACAGCCGCGACAGCTTCCGCGCCACGGTGTTGTCGTGCATCACGCCCTTGTCCGCGGCCTTCTGCAACTCGGGCTGCGCGGCCTTGAAGGCTTCCTGCGCGGCGCCCTTGTCGCCGGCGGCGATCGCCAGCTCGACCTTGCGGAGGAAGGTGCGCACGCGGGACTTGCGGGCGCGGTTGCGCGCGGTGCGCTTTTCGGTCTGGCGGATGCGCTTGCGCGCGGAGTCCGTGTTCGCCATCGGTGTGGTGTCTGGTCCGGGATGAATGTCGCCGCCGGCAGGGGCCCGCCGGCGAAGGCGCGGTTCTTATCCCCAGGGCATCGCGCGAGTCAATGCGCGCCGGCCCGCGGGCGGACATCCCGTGTCAGCGGTGCTGCCACCGGGCCGGCCGCTTCTCCGCGAAGGCGGCCATGCCTTCCTTCTGGTCCTCGGTAGAGAAGAGCGAGAGGAACAGACGCCGCTCGAAGCGCACGCCCTCGTGCAGGGTGGTCTCGTAGGCGACGTTCACGGCTTCCTTGGCCATCGCGACGGAGGGGCCCGACAGGCTCGCGATCTTATCACCGATCTTCAAGGCTTCGGCGAGCAGCTCGGCGGCCGGCACGACGCGGCAGACCAGGTTGGACCGCTCGGCCTCCGCCGCGTCCATCATGCGGCCGGTCAGGATCATCTCCATGGATTTGGACTTGCCGATGGCGCGCGTCATGCGCTGGGTCCCGCCCGCGCCGGGGATGACGCCGAGATTGATCTCGGGCTGGCCGAATTTCGCGGTATCGGCGGCGATGATGAGGTCGCACATCATGGCCAGCTCGCAGCCGCCGCCGAGCGCGAAGCCCGCGACGGCCGCCACGACCGGCTTCTTGATGGTCAGCACGGTCTCCCAGCGCTTGCCGATGAAGTCGTCGCGATAGACGGCGGGATAGGCGCGGTCCTTCATCTCCTTGATGTCGGCGCCGGCGGCGAAGGCCTTCTCGCTGCCGGTCAGCACGATGGCGCCGACCGCGTCGTCGTCGTCGAAGGCGCGCAGCGCGTCGCCGAGCTCGGTCATCAGCTGGTCGCAGAGGGCGTTCAGCGCCTTGGGCCGGTTGAGGGTGATGAGGCCGACGCGGCCGCGCGTCTCGACCAGGATCATCTCATAGGCCATGGCGCCCTCCGTGATGCGTTTCGGGGGCTAGCGGTCGCCCGGTTCGGCGTGGGAGTCAACGTGGCCTCAGCGTTGCGTCCTCGGGCAGTAGAAGGTGCTGCGGCCGGACTGCACGATGCGCCTGACGCCGGGGCAGGACCCGCCGGGGCAGAGCGGGCAAGGCTGGCCTTCCCGGTCATAGACGGCGAAGCGGTCCTGGAAGCGGCCGAGCTCGCCATCGGCGCGGACATAGTCGCGCAGGCTGGACCCGCCGGCGCCGATCGCTTCCTCCAGCACGGCCTTGATCGCGGGCACCAGCTTCTCCGCGCGTTTCCCGACGCAGGAATGGGCCAGGCGCCGCGGCGAGATGCCGGCCCGGAACAGCGCCTCCGCGACATAGATGTTGCCGAGACCCGCGACGACGCCCTGGTCCAGCAGCGCGGCCTTCATCGGCGTGCGCTTGCCCGCCAGCGCGGCGGACAGCACGGCGGGGGTGAAGGCGCCGTCCAGCGGCTCCGGCCCCAGGCCGCGCAGCAGCCTGTGCCGGTCCTCGTCGGCCGTCGGCATCAGGTCCACGCAGCCGAAGCGGCGGGGGTCCACGAAGCCGATGCGCGTGCCGTCCTCGGTCTCCATCGCGAGGTGCTCGTGAGCCTCGGGCGGGTTGTTGTGGCCGCGCGCGTC
Organism: Falsiroseomonas sp. HW251; assembly: GCF_050563545.1. Lineage (NCBI taxonomy): Bacteria > Pseudomonadati > Pseudomonadota > Alphaproteobacteria > Acetobacterales > Roseomonadaceae > Falsiroseomonas > Falsiroseomonas sp. HW251. Next base: position 32,012 of record NZ_JBNXUM010000023.1, on the reverse strand, counting down.
GGAGAAGCGGCCCGTCGGCCCCATCCAGGGCACGCGCGGGCCTGCCTTCGGCACCGCGACCAGGCGGCCCGACATGCCGAGATGGATCAGCAGGCTCTCGGCGGTGTCGAGCCGGGCCAGGATGTACTTGCCGCGCCGGCGCAGCCCCGTCACGCGCGCGCCGGTCAGCCGCCGCGCCAGGCCATCGGGGAAGGGCCAGCGCATGTCGGGGCGCGTCGTCTCGGCATGCGCGATGCGGCGGCCGTCCAGCACGGCGGCAAGGCCCCGCATCACGGTTTCCACCTCGGGAAGCTCGGGCATGGTTCCCCCTCGGAGCCTTCCTTGCCCGCTGCGGGGCGATCCGCCAAGTTGGCGCCATGTCAGACACCACCGATTTCGGCTTCAAGGAAGTGCCTCGCGCCCGGAAGGCGTCCTTGGTGCGGGAGGTCTTCGACAGCGTCGCGCCGAACTACGACGTGATGAACGACCTGATGTCGCTCGGCATCCACCGGATCTGGAAGCGCATCTTCGTCAATGCGATCGCGTGTTCCCCGCGGGAGACGCTGCTCGACCTCGCGGGCGGCACGGGCGACATCGCCTTCGGCGCGCTGGCCGGTGGCGCGGGGCGTGTCATCCTGACGGACGTGAATGCCGAGATGCTGGAGGTCGGCCGCAAGCGTGCCCTCGACCGGGGTTACGTGAAGAGCATCGAATTCGCCGTGGTGGACGCCGAGCGCATCCCGCTGCCCGACCGTAGCGTGGAGAAGGTCTCGATCGCCTTCGGCCTGCGCAATTGCACGGACAAGGACGCGGTGCTGCGCGAAGCGCGGCGCGTGCTGCGCCCCGGCGGGCGCTTCCACTGCCTGGAATTCTCGAAGCTGGAAGTGGCCGCGCTGTCGAAGCTCTACGAGACCTGGAACTTCCGGGTCCTGCCCGAGATCGGCGCACGGGTGGCCAAGGACAGGGCCAGCTACGAATACCTGGCCGAGAGCATCGCCAAGTTCCCGGACCAGGCGACCCTGGCGGGGATGATGGAGAAGGCTGGACTGGAACGCGTGGCGTACCGCAACCTGTCGGGCGGGATCGTCGCGATCCACACGGGCTGGCGGCTCTAGTGTTTGCCCGCCTGTTCGGCTTCCGCGGCCGGATCGGGCGGACGGAGTACGCGATCCTTAGCATCGGCGCCTTCGGCGTCGTCGCGCTGATGGTGCCGCTGCTGCTGGTGGCGTCGATGTCGGGGGGCGAATACGGATCGGGCGGGCTCACCGGGTCGGGGCTGCTGATCGTCCCGATCGCGCTGGCGGGGCTTTGGATCCAGGCGGCGCTCGCGGTGCGGCGGCTGCACGATATGGATCGTGCGGCCTGGCACCTGGCCTGGATGGTGCTGGTGCCGCTGCCTGCGGCGCTGCTGCCGACGCTGGCGCAGCTCGGCGTCTCGAGCATGCCATGGATCTGGCTCTGCGCAGCGCAGGGGACCGAGGGGCCGAACCGCTTCGGCGCCCCTCCCGGCCCGGTCGGCGACCGGCTAGGCTCGGTCCCATGAGCCTTTCCGGCCGCAAGATCCTGCTGATCGTCTCGGGCAGCGTCGCCGCCTACAAGGCGCTCGAGCTGATCCGCCTGCTGCGCAAGGACGGCGCCGAGGTCTGGCCGATCCTGACCTCCGGCGGCGCGCGCTTCGTGACGAAGGAAGCGCTGGCCGGGATTTCCGGCGCGCGGGTGCATGACGACCTCTGGGCCGCGGAGGCCGAGATCGGCCATATCCGCCTCGCGCGCTGGCCCGACCTGGTGGTCGCGGCACCCGCCAGCGCGAACCTGCTGGCGGGCATGGCGCAGGGCCTGGCCGGCGACCTCGCGACCACGGTGCTGCTGGCGACACGCGCGCCGGTGCTGGTCGCACCCGCGATGAACCCCGCGATGTGGGCGCATCCCGCGACGGTGACGAACGCCGCGCTGCTGCGCGCGCGGAACGTCGCCTTCGTCGGGCCCGAGGAAGGCCCGATGGCCGAGCCCGAGAGCGGCCTCGGCCGCTTCGCGGAGCCTGCGACCGTGCATGCCGCCATCCGCGCGGCGCTGGCCGACGGTCCGCTCGCGGGGAAGCACGCCATCGTCACGGCGGGGCCGACGCATGAGCCGATAGACCCGGTGCGCTACATCGCCAACCGCAGCAGCGGGAAGCAGGGCTATGCGATCGCGGCGGCGCTGGCCGCGCTGGGCGCACGGGTGACGCTGGTCAGCGGGCCCTCCGCGCTGCCCGACCTGCCGGGCGTGACGATGCAGCGTGTCGAAAGCGCGCGGGAAATGCTGGCCGCGGTCGAAGCCGCGCTGCCGGCCGACGCCGCGGTGTTCAACGCGGCGGTGGCGGATTTCCGCCCCGACGCCGCGCCGACGCAGAAGATCAAGAAGGAACCCGGCGCGCCGCCGCCCGAGATCCGCCTCGCGCTCAATCCCGACATCCTCGCGACCATCGCGCAGCGCACCACGCAGCGCCCGCGCCTGGTCGTCGGCTTCGCCGCCGAGACCGAGAAGGTGATCGAGCACGCGACGGCCAAGCGCGCGCGCAAGGGCTGCGACTGGATCGTCGCGAATGACGTCGCGGGCGACGTGATGGGCGGCGCGGAGAACGCCGTGCACCTCGTCACCGCCGGGGGCGTGGAGGATTGGCCGCGCATGGCGAAGGAAGAGGTCGCGCGCCGCCTGGCGCTGCGCATCGCGGAGGCTCTGTCGTGACCGTCGAGATCCAGGTTGTCCGCCTGCCGCATGCGGAAGGCCTGCCGCTGCCCTCCTACGCCACGCCGGGCGCCGCAGGGATGGACCTGCTGGCCGCAGTGACCGAGCCGCTGGTCATTCCGCCGGGCGGGCGCACGCTGGTCCCCACCGGCCTGCGCATCGCGCTTCCGCATGGGCACGAGCTGCAGGTCCGCCCGCGCTCCGGCCTCGCGCTGAAGCACGGCATCACCGTGCCGAACACGCCGGGCACGGTGGACGAGGACTACCGCGGCGAGCTGCAGGTCATCGTGATGAACGCCGGCACCGAGCCCTTCACGGTCGACCGCGGCATGCGCATCGCGCAGGCCGTCGTCGCGCCGGTGGTGCGTGGCAGCTGGAAGGAAGTGAGCGAGCTGCCGGACACGTCGCGCGGCGAAGGCGGGTTCGGCAGCACGGGGACGCGGTAGCCAGGCCCTCTCGCCCGCTTATGGGGGAGAGGGTTGGGTGAGGGGGACACGCCAGACCGTCGCAAGGCCGTCCTCTCGCAAGCCCCCCTCACCCTGCCCTCGGCCACGCATTGTCGGCTGAAGCCGACTGCTCCGGCGCCGACGCTGTGCGTCGGCCCCCCTGCGGCTGGAGAGGATTCTTCACGGTCGTCTGCAAGGCCCCCTACAGGCTCAGCACCCCCATCCGCACCGCCTGCGCCACCGCATCCGCGCGGCTCGCGGCGTCCAGCTTCTCCAGCACCGCGCCGACATGAAACTTCGCGGTGTGCACCGAGATGCCGAGACGCCGCGCGATCAGCTTGTTCGAGGCACCCTCCGCGACCAGCGCCAGCACCTCCGCCTCGCGCGCCGTCAGCGCCGCATCGGGATCCGGCGCGCCAGCGGCGACGAGCGCGGCATCGGCCGGCTCGCCGGGCACCGCGAGCCGCAGCCCCGGCACATCCGACAGCAGCGCGCCGAGGCGTTCGGCCAGCGCGGGATCGGCGATGCGCAGCGCGACGACGAGGGGCGGCTCGCTCACCCCGCAGGCCTTTCGGCCACGGTCACTTCCGCCTCGAGCGGCGCGCCGGCGCGTCGCAGGCCGAGCCGGAGCCGCGTGCCGACGCTCGCCGGGCCGAGCGCGCCCATCAGGCCGCGCATGCCCTCGATGGGCCGGCCGTCGATCGCCACGACCACGTCGCCCTGCACAATCGCCGACGCCGCGGGCCCGCCGGGCTCGACGGCCATGACCATGAGCCCGACGCCGGCGCCGCCCTCCAGCGGGACGGGCTGCAGGCTCAGGCCGAGCCAGCCGCGCGCGATGCGGCCATGCTCGGCCAGCGTCGCGGCGACGCGCGCGATGGTCGCCGCGGGGATCACCAGCGTGCGCCGGCGCGGACCGAACACCGCCATGCCGAAGGCGCGGCCCGCGGGATCGAGCGCGATGCCGCCCTCGGCCGAGCGGCGCAGCGACAGGCCGAGCTCCACCCGGGCATCCACCTGGCCACCGCGCAAGCTGCGCCAGGCGGGGCCGGAGCGCGCGACGGTGCCGAGCGCGACCAGCGTCTCGGCGTCGGCGCGCCCGACCACCTGCACCAGCGCCCCGGCCGGCGGCACCGCGCCATCCAGCGGAAGCGGCGCGACGCCGTCCACGCGCAGCAGCGCGACATCGGTGCTGGGGTCCCGCCCGGCGAAGCTCGCCGCGGCGCTGCTGCCGTCCGCGCGCGTGACGGTGACCTCGCCCTCGTCGGGCAGCGCCTCGTCGGCGGTGACGACCAGGCCGTCGCGCCAGCCGAAGCCGCTGGCGGCGTGGCGCCCAGCACGGATGGACACGACGGAGGCCGCGACGCCGGCGGCGTTGGCGGTCAGGGTGGCGGAAAGCTGTTCGAGGATGTTCGGCATGGCATGTACCTCCTGCCCCCGAAACTGGGCGCGGCAGGGCCGGCGCGCATCCTGGCCGGATGGGGAGGAAAGGCGCGCGGCGCCGGCGTCACCGCCGCCGCAGTTCCTCCTCCATGAAGCGCGGGTCGTTGAAGTCGAACATGCGGGTGTTGAGGCGGATGCCCGTCTCGATCTCATACAGCGTGACGCGGGTCTCGCGCGCCTGGGCGTCCACCACCGTCCATTGCCGCAGCTGCAGCGGCTGCTCCTCGAAGGAGAGCGTCAGCCGGCCCTCCGCCGGCGCGCTGGCGCGAAGCAGCGAGACATGCAGGAAGCCGCCGCGGCGCTCCACCGCGGTCACCGTGATGTCGCCGGACAGCCGGATCGGGTCGCGCAGCAGCAGCCCGAGCGGCGTGGCCGAGGCCGGGACCGTGGTGGGCTGCCGCAGCTCGCGGTCGATCATCATGACCTGCCCGCCGGAGGCGACCAGCAGCAGCGGCTCCGGCGGGTCGTAGTCGAAGCGCATCCGCCCCGGCCGCCAGATCCAGGCGGTGCCCTGCGCCGAGGCGCCGTTCTGCGCGACCTGGAGGAAGCGAGCCTTCAACGTGGTCAGTCCGTTGAGATAGGCCTCGACGCGGGCCAGCACAGCCGCGCGGTCGGGGGCCGGGGCCTGCGCGCCGGCGGCGGCGGACAAAATCAGAAGGGGGGCGCCGAGGAGGCTGCGTCGAAGCATGGCGCAGAGATGGCCCGTCCGGCCGCGCGGGGGAAGCCGGGGTTTCGTTGCGGCGCGATTCACGCCTGCTTTACGCCCTTCGCCCATCATCGTCCTGCGCCCGAGGAACGGGACGCCGCGCCCTAGGACGGGCAGATCCCGGACGGAGCGCCCCCATGCCCTTCGATCTCGTCCCCTCCCCGCGCAAGCCGGCAACGGATGGCGCGGATCTGCCCAAGGTCTTGCATGGCGTGCCGCGCGCGGCGCTGGTGCGGCACGCGCTGGACCAGCTCGCGCCCTCGCTGCGCGACGCGGTCGCGGCGATCGAGCTGGAAAGCGCCGGCAGCTTCGTCAACATGGGCATGAATTTCGACCGCGTGGCCTGGCGCGCGGTCTGGCGCCGGCCCGGCATGCCCGAGGCCGGCGGCACCATCCCGGTCTGGAAGGGCGAGATCGCGTGACCGCCTTCCGCAGCGGGCCGCCGCCCGCGCCCGGCCAGCCGCCGATGCCGAGACCAGCGCCCTTCCCGCTGCCGCTGCCCTGGGGCTGACCCGCGGTCAGCGCGGCGTCGCGCCGGGCCCTCGCGCGCCGGGCGGCGGGGCGCCAGGCGGCATCGCGCCGGGGCCCATGCCCGGCGGCATGCCCTGGGGCATCTGCATGGGCTGGTAGCCCTGCGGCCGCTGGAAGCGCGCGGGGTCCTGCGGGCCGTAGTTCACCGCCGTCGCCTCCATCCCGCCGGTGCGGCCCTCATTGGTGCCCTCGGCGCGCAGCATCACGCCGTCGGTGGTCACGCAGGCCCGGCCGGAGCGCGGACCATCCTGCATCGTCCAGATCGTGCAGGTCAGCCCCGCGACCGTCGCCGTGCCCTCGCGCCGGAAGGTCGCGTTGGGCGACATGCCGTGCTGCATCGCCGCCTGGCCGAAGGGGATGTCCATGATGGCGCGCATCGCCTCGATCACCATGAACGCCTTCCCCTGGCGCTGGTCGGCGACCATGTAGCCCATCCCCGCGACCTCGGTCCGCATCAGCCCGGTCGAGGCGCTCCAGGCGACGCTGAGGCCGTTCGCCGCCATCGGGCCCTGGCCCTGTATCGGCTTCAGGTCCTGGCCGAGCAGCTGGTAGGTCACCGAGACGTCGCGCGTCGGCTGCAGGGGCGGGCGATCCTGCGCCAGCGCCGGCGCGGCGGCCAGCAGCAGGGCGGCGGCCCAGGGGACGGCTAGGGGGGCGGAGCGGTTCATCGCGGAGTCTCCTCAACCGGCCCGTCACGCTGCGCGCCGGCGGGCCCGCCGGTCAAGGCGATGCTCCCGGCGCCCGCCTACCCCGCCGCGACCGGCAGGGTCTGCGGGCTGGTCCAGGCGATCGTGCCGGCCGCGCCGCATCGCGGGCAGGACGGCGCCCAGGCCTCCTGGTCCGTCCCGCAGGAGGCGCAGCGCCAACGCGGCTCCGGCGGCGCTGTCGCGGCCAGGCGCAGCCACTTCGCCTGCGCCGCGCGGCCCTCCGGGCTGTCGCCGTGCTCGGCCTCCTCCAGGTCGGACAGCGCGATGAAGGCACGCCGGTCCGCCTGGCCGGTCGCGACCAGCGCATCCAATTCCTGCCGCGCGCGGCCGGTCAGCGCGGCCGCGGTCGCCAGGCGCCCGACCAGCAGCAGGCTCTCCGGGTGCTTCGGGTTGACCTGCACCAGCTGCTCCGCGGCCCTCGCGCGGGCCAGCGGCTCGGATTCGCCCTCGAGATACGCTTCCGCGAGGTCGGGATGCGGGCTCGCCTTCCAGGCGTCGCGCAGCACCTCCCGCGCGCGCTTCGCACTCGCCACGCGGCGCAACCGGTTGGCGTAGGCGAGCGCGGCCGGGGCGAAGCCGCGATCGGCCTGGAAGGCCTGGCGCTCCAGGTCCTGGGCGCGGGACGGGTCGGTTTCCTGCGCCGCCGCGGCCAGCGCCAGCGGCGCCTGGCCGACGCCGGGTGCCGACAGCGCCAGCGCCTCGCGCCAGTCGCGGGTGCGCAGCGCCAGCGTCTCGCGTTCCTGGCGCAGCCAGGCCGCGCCGGGCTGCGCCTCCTCCGCCTCCCGCGCCAGGCGCTGGGCGGTCGGCCAGTCCTCGCGCTGGATCGCCTGGCGCAGCAGGCCGCGCAGGCCGAGGAACTTCGCGTCGTCGCGCTGCGAGAGCTTCAGGAAGGCCTCCGTCGCGGCGTCTTCGCGCCCGGCCAGCCGTTCGGCCTCGGCCAGCAGCACCAGCGTCTGGGGCGTCTCGCCGAGCCGGTCGCGCGCGCGCCTGACCTCGATCCGCGCCTTGTCCGCGGAGCCGGCGGCGAGCGCCAGCAGCGCGCGCGTCACCGCCGCGTCGCCTTCCGCCCGCCGCTTCGCATCGCGGCGGATGCGCAGGTGATGCGGCGCGCGGCGCAGCCTGCCGATGATCGAGAAGACCAGGTGCAGCGCGGCGAAGACGATCGCGAGGATCAGCAGCGCGATCGCGAAGTGCAGGGTGATCTCGTAGTCGGCGACGCGGATCTCCACGGATCCGCCGAGCTTCGACATGTAGAGCACGCCCGCGACGCCGAGCGCGAGGAGGGCGAGATAGACCAGGGCGCTGCGCATCGGCTGGCCCTCAGCCCGCGCTCAGCTGGCGCAGCGCGCTGCGCGCCGCGACCAGCGCCTCGGCCTGGGCGATCCAGCCGGCCATGGCCTGCCGCGCCGGCGGCGAGAGCTTCTGGAGGTGGCCCAGCGCGGCCTCGATGTCGCCGGCATCCACGGCGCGGCGCGCGCGCTCGATCTCGGCGGCGGCGGCATCGCCCCAGAGCACCTGCTCGCCGCGCCGCACCGTCACCAGGCCCTGCAGGCGGGCGATCGCGCCCTCGGCGACGCCGCCGGCCTGCGGCTCCGATGCCGCGCGGCCGGCGCGGGCCGCGTCTTCGAAGGCCAGGCGCAGCTGCGCCTCGGTCGGCGGAGGCGTGGCGGCGAAGCGCGCCAGCGCCTCCGGCGGGTTCGGCAACTGCCCGAGCGGGCCGCCGAGCGGGCGCCCGGCATCGAGCGCGCTGCGCAGCTGGTCGAGCGCGGCCATCCGCACCGCGCGGCCTTCCAGCGCCGCCAGGCGCTGGCGCTCGTTCTCCAGCGCGGCCAGGCGCTGCGCCTGCTGCTCGATTGCCTGGCCACGCTGCGACAGGGCCTGTTCGAGCGCGGCGGCGCGGGCGGTGGCCTGCTGCTCCACCGCGCCGATCCGCTGGCCGACCTGCTGCTCCAGCGCCCCGAGGCGCGTGGCGAGCGCGTCGCCGGCCTGGGCGCGGGCGGCGAGACCGCTCTCTGCCGCCGCGACCCGCCCGCCCTGCGCGCCGAGCGCCTGGTCGAGCGCGGCGAGGCGCTGTTGCGTCTGCTGCGCCAGCCCCTGCACGGCCTGGGCAAGCTGGTCCAGCGCGCCGCGGCGGGCGGCGTCTTGGTCGGTCACCGGCCGCGCGGCGAGGTCGCGCAGCGAGCCCTCCAGCGTGCCGAGCCGGGTGCCGAGCGCGGCGAGTTCCTGGCGCAGCGGCGCGAGGTCGGGACCCGTGCGGCTTTCGAGCGCCGAAAGGCGGCTCTCGAGCGGCGCCAGGTCCGGGCCGGTGCGGCCTTCCAGGCCGGCGAGGCGCCCGGCGATGGTGCCGAGCTGCTCGCGCAGCGGCGCGAGGTCGGGGCCGGTGCGGCCCTCCAGCGCGGCGATGCGGCGATCCAGCGCCTCGGCGCGCGTTGTGGCGCGCTGCTCGGCGGCGGCGAGGTCGGGGGCGGCGCGGCCTTCCAACGCGGCGATGCGCTGGCTGAGCTCCGCCAAGCGCGGATCGGGGGCGTTGGCCTGCGGCACGGGCCGGCCGACCAGCCACACCACCGCGCCCACCAGCACGACCGCGGCGACGATGATCGGCAGCACGGTGGGGTCGAATTTGCGCAGCCGGTCCAGGGGGCCGGGGGAGTTCGGGGAGGTCATGGCTCTCCTGACGTGATCTTGGCATCGGCGGCGGTGTCGTCCCGCCTGCCGAGCAGCCTCAGCAACGCTTCCTCCTCGGGCCGTTCGGCGACGCGGAGGCTTCGCCAGCCGAGGGGCGCAAGGGCGGTGGCCGCCGCCTCGGCCACGCGCCGGCTGATCGCCAGCACCTCGGTCCTGGCCGCCGCCTCCGCAAGGCCGGCGTTCCGGATGAGGTTGATGGCACACAGCGCGGAGCGTGGCGAGTGGAACAGGGTGGTTCCCACGCGTCCGTCACGCAGGGCCGCAAGGGCGTCCGGCGGCAGGCCGGCGGCCGGGGCGGCGGCATAGGCGATCCGGCGGATGACGCGGAATCCGCGCGCGCGCAGGTCGGCCGCAAGGTCGAGCGCATAGCCCTGGCCGACCGCGAGCAGCAGCGGCGGGCCACCGGGATCGAAGCGGGATGCCGCCAGTTCCGCGAGGTCCTCCGCGGTGCCGGCGGCCGCGGCGGTGTCGGTCCAGCCGGCGGCGCGGGCCTCGGCCGCCGAGGCCTCGCCAACGGCGAGCAGCGGCAGGCCGGAGGGCGGCGGCAGGGCGCGGGCGGCGGCGCGGCTGGTGATCAGCACCGCCTGGACCGGCGGCATCACGAAGCGGCGAGGAGCGAGGATGAGCGCGGGAGCCAGGACCGGCGTCCAGCCCAGGGCGCGGAGGCGGGCGGCGGTTTCGTCGCAGCCGGGCGGGGGGCGGGTGACGAGGACTCCGGGCGCCGCATGATGCGCTTCCCTCCCCCTCTCAGCGGCTCCCTCCCCCGCAAGCGGGGGAGGGATGGGGTGGGGGTGCGGAGAATTCGAACGGCGCGCCGACGAAGCACCCCCACCCTGACCCTCCCCCGCCAGCGGGGGAGGGAAGTTCTCGCACGGGGGAGGGCGGCGCTTGGCGATGGCGACGGCTACCCGAAGATATCCGCCGGGCTGTCCTTCCGCAGGCTCTCGCCCAGCTCCCGCCCCAGCCCCGCCGCCTCCTTCGGGTCGCCATGGACGGACCGCTTCAGCAGGAAGGATCCGTCGGCCCGCGCCACCAGCCCCGTCAGGTGCAGCCGGCGTTCCCCGCGATCGCCGGCCGACGCCGGCGGGGCCGGCAGCAGGCGCGCGTGGCCGCCGATCGGGGTGCGGCAGGACCCGTCCAGCGCGGCGAGCAGCGCGCGTTCCGCGGTCGAGACGGCGCGCGCCTCGGCATCCTCGATGCCGGAAAGCAGTTCCAGCAACTCGACGTCGTCGGCGCGGACGGTCACGCCGACGATGCCCTGACCGGCGGCCGGCACCATCGCCTCGGGGTCCAGCACCACCGCCGCCTCGTTCTCAAGGCCCAGGCGCCTGAGGCCGGCGAGCGCCAGCAGCGAGCCGGCCGGGCCGCCCTCGGTTCGCACCTTGGACAGGCGCGTCTGGACATTGCCGCGGATCATCTCGACCCGGAGGTCGGGGCGCGCATGCAGGATCTGGCTCTGCCGGCGGAGGGACGCGGTGCCAATCACGGCGCCCGCGGGCAGGCAGGCCCAGGGGTCGGCGGGGTCCACCTCGCCGGCCGAAGGTCCCAGAATGAGGGCGTCGCGGGCATCCTCCCTCGTCAGGGTGCAGGCCAGCACGATTCCAGGCGGCAGGTCGGTCTCGAGGTCCTTCAGGCTGTGGACGGCGAAATCCACCCGCCCATCGGCCAGCGCCTCGTGGATCTCCTTTGCGAAGAGGCCCTTGCCCCCGACATCGGCCAGGCGCCTGTCCTGGATCTGGTCGCCGGAGGTGGCGATGGCGTGCTCCTCGAAGGCCTTCACGTCCCGCAGCACGGGGCAGAACCGGGTGATCAGCCCGAGGAAATGGCGGGTCTGCCACAGCGCGAGGGGCGAGCCCCGCGTGCCCACCTTCAGCGGCAGGGAGCGGACATGCGGCTTCACATGGGGATGCGCCGCGGCGCGGGGTGCGCCGTGCTGCATGGGGGTATGGGCCCCGGGATGGGCTGGACCCTTGGGATGGGCTACCGACATGGCGGGGCGTCATAGAACCGAGGACAGGGTGGCGAAAGTGGCCGCAGGGCCGGAAACCGCGCGGGACGGGGCTGAGATGGGGCTCGTGCTGGGGCTTGAAAGCTCCTGCGACGAGACGGCGGCGGCCGTGCTGCGCGCCGACGGCACCATCTTGGCCGAGGCGGTGCTGAGCCAGTTGGCCGACCACGCCCCGTTCGGCGGCGTCGTGCCGGAGATCGCGGCGCGCGCCCACCTGCACCACCTGCCCGGCCTGGTGCGCCGGGTGCTGGACGAGGCGGGGACGACGCCCACGGGCCTGTCGGCGGTGGCCGCGACCGCGGGGCCGGGGCTGATCGGCGGGCTGATCGTGGGGGCGACGCTTGGCAAGGGCATCGCGATCGCGAACCGTATCCCCTATCTCGCGATCAACCACCTCGAGGCGCATGCGCTCTCGCCGCGCCTGCCCTCGATCAGCCCGGAGGGCGTCGCGCGGGACGCGCGCGGAAGCCTGGCCTTTCCCTACCTTCTCCTGCTGCTGTCGGGCGGGCATTGCCAATGCGTGGCGGTGGAGGGCGTGGCGCGGCACCGGCGCCTCGGCACCACGCTCGACGACGCGGTGGGCGAGGCCTTCGACAAATCGGCCAAGCTGCTCGGCCTGCCTTGGCCTGGTGGCCCGCATCTCGAGCGGCTTGCCGAGGGCGGGGACGCGACGCGCATCCCACTGCCGCGGCCGATGCTCGGGCGGGCGGGCTGCGACTTCTCCTTTTCGGGGCTGAAGACGGCCGTGGCGCAGCAGGTCGCGAAGGGGCTGGACGAGCAGGGTCGGCGGGACCTGGCCGCCAGCTTCCAGGCCTCGGTCGCCGCGGTGCTGGCGGACCGCGCGGCGCAGGCGCTGGCGATGGTGCCCGGCGCCACGGCGATCGTGGTGGCAGGCGGGGTCGCGGCAAATGGCGCGGTGCGCGCGGCGCTGGCGCGCGTCGCGGCGAGCGCCGGGCTGGCGCTGGTGGCGCCGCCCATCCGGCTCTGCACCGACAACGCCGTGATGGTGGCCTGGGCCGGGATCGAAAGGTTGCGCGCGGGCCTCACCGACACGCTGGACCACGCACCGCGGCCGCGCTGGCCGTTGAACGAACTCTCGGCGAAGCCCTCTCCCCCACTTATGGGGGAGAGGGTTGGGTGAGGGGGACGCGCAGGACGACAACGCCCTTTTTCACCTTGCACGCCCCCCTCACCCTGCCCTCTCCCCCCTGCGGGGGGAGAGGGTTCCGATTCGCCTGAGGAACCTTCGATGGCCTTCAAGCCCTCCGTGAAGACCGAGGACCTGCGGCAGACGCTGCAGGACATCACCGACCTGCTGATGACGATGCGCCGGCAGCAGATGGAGCAGGAGGCCTATGGCCTGGTCACGCGCATGGCACTCGGCGCGCTGCTGCGCGCCGCGACGCCGGAAGCGCGCGATGCCGTGCGCGCGCGGCTTACGGATGCCGCCTCCATGCTCGGCGACATCCCCGCGGAAAGCCCGCTCGGCCGCGCGGTGACGGAGGAAGCGGCGCGGCTCGCCGCGGCCATCCCAGCGGAGTGAGCGCGCGCATCCTTCCCGCCCGTTCATGCGTTGCACAGCCGTAGCAGGAAGAGGACATCGTTCCATGAAGAGCAGGATCGTTCTTGTCGTGTCCGCGCTGGTGCTGGTACTTGGCGCCGCGGCCTGCGGCAGCACGCCGACGTCGCGCGCGGTCAGCGGCGGGTTGCTCGGCGCGGGCGCCGGCGCCGCGGTGGGCTCGCTGTCCGGCAATGCCGGCACGGGCGCGCTGGTCGGCGGCGGGCTAGGCGCCGTGGGCGGGGCGGTGACGCGGTAGGGGTTCCCTCGAGGAGGACGGGCGCAGCCTGCGCCCGCCGCAGGCTGGCGAGCCGCCGAATGGCGGCCGCGCCCAGTGGAGCGCAAGCCAAGCGGCCGGAGGCCGCGCCGGCGCCTGAGGCTCCGATACGGAACGCGTCCCGCTTGCGCAGCCGCTCGCGGCGGAGCAAGCGGGACGCGTGAACTACAGACACGCCTTCCACGCCGGCAATTTCGCGGACGTCGTCAAGCATGCGCTGCTCGTCGCGCTGATGCGGGGCCTGCTGGCCAGGCAGAAGCCGTTCCGGGTGCTCGATACCCATGCCGGCACCGGCGCCTACGACCTCTCGGCGCCGGAGCCGCAGCGGACCGGCGAATGGCGCGCGGGCATCGGGCAGGTGATCGGCTCCCCCGATCCCGCGCTGGCTGATTACCTCGCGCTGATCCGCGCGGGCGGATACCCCGCCGCCTATCCCGGCTCCCCCGCCATCCTCCGCGTCATGCTGCGGCCCGACGATCGCCTGGTGCTCTGCGAGCTTCACCCCGAGGATCACGCGGCACTGCGCGAGCGCTTCCGCCGCGACGCGCAGGTCGCCGTCCACCGGCGCGACGCCTATGAGGCGATCACCGCGCTCACCCCCTTCCCCGAACGCCGCGGCCTGGTGCTGATCGACCCGCCCTTCGAGCAGGAGGGCGAGTTCGACCGCCTCGCCGCCGCGATCGCCGCGCTGCGCCACCGCTTCCGCGCGGGCATCGTGGCCGCCTGGTATCCCATCAAGCACCGCGCGCCGGTCCGCGCCTTCCACCAGGCGCTGCGCGATGCGCCCGTCGCCGGAGGCGGTAAAGGCGTGCCGGACTGCCTGGCCTGCGAGCTCACCCTGCGCGAGCCCACCGATCCCACACGGCTGAACGGCTGCGGGCTGCTCGTCGCCAACGCGCCCTTCGGCTTCGAGGATCGCGCGCGCGCCGTCCTGCAGGCCTTGCTCCCCCTGCTCGCGCCGGGCGAGGATGGCGCGGCCGGCGTCACGCGAGTCACCGAAGAGGCCTGATCCATGCCATCCCGCAAGAGGAGGATCGCGGTGCTCGGCGCCGGGGCCTGGGGCACGGCGCTCGCGGTGCAGGCGGCGCGCGCGGGCAACGCCGTCGGGCTCTGGGCCCGCAACCCCACCCGGGCCGCTGTCATCGCGGAGAAGCGCGAGAACACGGCCTACCTGCCGGACGTGCCGCTCTCTCCGGCGATCGAGGTCACCGACGATCCCGCCACGGCGCTGGCCGACGCACTCTTCGTGCTGGTCTGCGTGCCGATGCAGTTCCTGCGGCCGGTGCTGTCCACGCTGCCCGACACCGGCGCGCCGCTGATCGCCTGCGCAAAGGGGGTGGAGCGCGGCACGCTCCGCTTCCCGCTGGAGGTGATCGCGCAGGTCCGCCCCGGCGCGCGCAGCGCCGTGCTGTCCGGCCCGAACTTCGCGCATGAGGTCGCAAAGGGGCTGCCCGCAGCGGCGGTGCTCGCCAGCGTCGACGCGCCGCTGCGCCAGGTCGCCGGCGACCTGCTGGGCACGGCGGGGTTCCGCATCTATGGCGGCGACGATCCCATGGGGGTGCAGGTCGGCGGCGCGGCGAAGAACGTGATTTCGATCGCGGCCGGCGCGGTGATCGGCGGGGGGCTCGGCGAGAACGCGCGCGCCGCGCTGGTCACGCGTGGCCTGGCGGAGCTCGCGCGGCTGACGCTGGCGCTCGGCGGTCGGATGGAGACGGCGTCGGGCCTGTCGGGGCTCGGCGACCTGCTGCTGACCACGACCGGGCCTGGAAGCCGCAACACCTCGCTCGGCGTGGAGCTCGCCCGCGGGACGAGCCTCGAGGTCGCGATGGCCACGCGCATCGGCGTGGCGGAAGGCGTGGAGACCGCGCCGGCGATCGTCGCCCGCGCGGCGGAGGCCGGGGTCGAGTTGCCGATCTGCGCCGCGGTGGCGGAGCTGCTGGCCGGGCGGATCACCGTCGGCGACGCCATGGGAAGGCTGCTGGCGCGCCCGCGCCGCGACGAATAGGACCGCCCGCGCAACGCGCGAAACACGATCTTCGCGCCGCGGCGTCGCGCACGACATACGCACGACACCTGATCCCGGCAGCTTCCGGCCTGCCACGCAGGAGGCGTGGCGAGTGCTCGGAGGATTGCCATGAACGCACCCATCGCCATCCGGACCGCGACCCCCGCCGATGTCGGCGCGTTGCGCGCGCTGCATGCGGCGTCGCTGCGACGCCTGGCCACGCCCTTCTACGGCGCCCCGGTCGTCGAGGCCTTCATCGCCACCGGCACCGTGCCGGAGGAGCTGATCGCCGACGGCACGCTCTTCGTCGCGACGCAGGGCGATACGCTGCTGGGCTGCGCCGGCTGGACCACGCGCTTGCCAGGCTATGCCGCGCTCGGCGGCAAGGTCGCGCCCGGCGCGACGGTGCGCAGCGTCTATGTGCATCCCGGCCATGCGCGACAGGGCCTCGGGCGGCGGCTGATGGATTGGGTGGAGGGCGAGATGCTCTGCGCCGGCCATCGCCAGGCGACCCTGCTCGCCATGCTGTCGGGCGTGCCGCTCTATCGCCGGCTGGGCTGGCACGACGGCGAAGCCGTGACGGTGCGCCTGCCCGGCGGCCTGCCCGTGGGCGCGCTGCACATGGCCAAGATCCTGGCCGCCGGCCAGGCGCCGCTGGCCATCGCGGCGTAGCGGACGACACCGACGACACGCGGCGGCGGCACCGCGCGACATGCGCGGAACGCGATTCCAACCGCCGCGACACGTTGCCGGAACATGGCTGCGTCACACTCCATCCCATCGCCTCGGCCGGCATCGGGCCGGCCGCAGGCTTCATGACGGAGACATCACCATGCGTATCCCGGCCTTCATCCACCTGCCGATCGACCTGCCCGCGCCGGCGGCCCCGGCCATCCCGCGCCGTGCGCTGCGCGCCCTGATCGCCTGGACGCGCGGCTGGCTGGAGGAGCGGCGGACCCTCGCCCTGGTCGCGCAGATGGACCAGGCGACACTCCGCGACCTCGGGCTGAACCGCTACGAGCTGGAGGCGCACCTGCGCAGTGGCCAGGTGCGGACCGAAGCGTTCCTGCGGGGCTGGCGCGGCCTCTGATGCCGGCGGCCTTCTCGCCGGCGCGACAAGGCACCTCGCGCGCCGGCGGGCCGTCTGACCCGCCGTTCCGGCGTCCTACCAGGCCTCGCGGCGCGGCCGCGGGCGCATGGTGGGCGGCGGCTTCGGGCCCATCACGGCGTCGATCATCGCCTTGGCCTGCATCACCTGCTCGTTCAGCGTCACCGGCTGTTCCGGCGTCAGTCTGTGCGGCGAGCCCCGCCCCCCCGGTGGGTGGATGGTCACGCTCGACCCGTCGGGACCGTCCCTCAGCTCGAGCTGGTAGCCCCGGTAGGGCTTGAAGGAGACGGCAGTCAGTCGGCCCATGTCACCTCTCTGGCGCCCGCGAATGGGGCGGGCTTGCTCATTCCAGGCTAGACAGCGCTTTGCTGCGGTGCAACATGAGTTATGGCCGCTGGCCCCGGGCGGCTCAAGCGTTCGTGCGCGGCAGTGACCCAAAAGCGCTCGCATGACGTGCTGCAATGCACCAAATGGCGCCGGAACGCATCAATGAGGACGGCATGAGCAACGATCTTACCTTTCCGGCGAACCCTTTCCTGGCGCCCTGGCTGCGCGCGGCGCAGGCCGCTGGTGGCTTGCCTGCGGAGATGATGCGCCGGCAGGTGGAATTCGTGACGGCGTGGAACCGCCAGGCGCTGGCGCTGATGACGGGCGCCTGGGCGAAGCCGGCCGCCATGCAGGCCATTGCGCCCAAGCCCGTGCCGGCCTTCTTCGACACTGCGCCGCTGTCCGTGCGGGCGCCGGTGCGCGCCCCGGTGGAAGCCCCGGTGGAAGCGGCGGCCGAGGTCGTGGAAACGGTTGCGGAGACGACCGTGGACGCGGCCGTCGCCGCGGTCGCGAAGCCCGCGCGCAAGCCGAAGGCGGCGCAGCTCCGCGCCGCGCCGCAGCGCCGCAAGGCCACGAAGAAAGCGCCGGCGAAGAAGCCGTCGCGGGTAACGCGGCACTGATACCAACGGCCGCTTTCAGCGGCTCGTTGGTATTGCTTCTGGAGCCCTCAGGCGCCGGTTCCGCCGGCTTGGCTGCGCGGCACCTGCCGCGGGCCGCCTTCGCGGCCTCGGCCGGCTTAGCTGGCCGCAGGTCGCTTAATGCTGCCGTCCGTATGAACAAAGCTCAGGATCAAGCCCGACGCGGCGGATCCCGGCTGAGCGCCTTGCTGGCCAGCGCGCGCTCGTACTCCGCCCAGCGCGCGTCCCGCTCGCGGCCGAGCTCCAGCAGGTGGGCCCAGCTGTAGATGCCGCTGTCGTGCAGGTCGTCGAACACTATGCGCACGGCATAGTGGCCGACAGGCTCGAGCCGCAGGATGCCGACATGGCGGCGCCCGGCCACGATCACCTTCTGGCCGGGCCCGTGGCCCTGCACCTCGGCCGACGGGCTTTCCACCCGCAGGTATTCCGCAGGCAGGGCGAAGGCCTCGCCGTTGTCGAAGGTGACGTGCAGGACCTGCTCGGCGCGGCTGAGCCGAAGCTCTGTCGGCGTGGGCATCACCAGGTCACTCCCCGCCCGCAACGCGGGCCGAGGCCGCGGAGCGGCCACCGGGCGTCTCGGGGCATCAATCGAGCTTCCGCGCCTCGTCCGGCAACATGATCGGGATGCCATCGCGGATCGGATACGCCAGCCCCGCCTTGTCGCTGACCAGCTCCTGCCTCTCGCGGTCGTAGCGCAGCGGGCCCTTGGTCACCGGGCAAACCAGGATCTCCAGCAGCCGCGGATCCACCTGCGCCGTGCTCGTCTCCGCCATCGCGTCACCTCATCCAGCTTCGGGCGGCGGTTTAGCTTGGCCGGCCCTCGGGCGCCATGCCATGCGCGTCCATCTGCAGCAGCGCAACCAGCATCGCGGCCCGCTCCGCCGCGCCCCTTGCCTCCAGCAGGGCCTGCTTCTCCCGGATGTCGAAGGGACAGACCATGCAGAGCGTGGTGACCAGCAACGCGTCGCCGGTCTGCTCGATCGCGTCCCA
This sequence comes from Falsiroseomonas sp. HW251, assembly GCF_050563545.1. Taxonomy (NCBI): domain Bacteria; kingdom Pseudomonadati; phylum Pseudomonadota; class Alphaproteobacteria; order Acetobacterales; family Roseomonadaceae; genus Falsiroseomonas; species Falsiroseomonas sp. HW251. Next base: position 13,877 of record NZ_JBNXUM010000023.1, on the reverse strand, counting down.
GTTCGCCTCGATCCCGCGCGCGCGGAAATAGGGGCGCAGCGCCGCCAGCAGCGCCGCGCGGTCGAGCTGCGGCGCGGGCCGGTCGAGATCGAGGTCGGAGGCGAACTCCGCATACTCCGCGCGCACGCGGCGGTAGCCGTGATTGCCCGCGATCTCCTCCGCGATGCGGTAGCGGATCACGCCCGTCAGGGTGATCAGCAGCCGCCCGTCATCGGTCTCCGCAAAGGACGAGACGCGGCCGAGGCAACCCACCCTGTAGACCTGCGAATCGCCGCCGATCCGCGGCAGCCTGGGGTCGCCCTGCACCATGCCGAACATCCGTCCCGCGCCGAGGCTGTCCTGCACCATCGCGAGGTAGCGCGGCTCGAAGATGTTCAGCGGCAGCCGGCCTTCAGGCAGAAGCAGCGCGCCGGAAAGCGGAAAGATCGCGATCTCCCGCGGGAGCTCCGCGAGAGCGGGGTGGAAGGGGATCATGCTCTCCTACCAGGCCGCCCACGCGGCCCGAGGTCACCGGAACAGTAGGGTGGAGAGCTTCCGTCGTCCCGCAAGGGTCGCGGGGTCATCGAATCCCCAGGCTTCGAAGAACTTCAGCAGCTGCTTGCGCGCGGCTTCATCGTTCCAGGCCTTGTCGCGCCTGATGGCTTCCATCAATGCATCCACCGCCTTCGCGCGATCGCCCATCGCGTTCAGCGCGACGGCGAGGTCGATGCGCGCGGCGTGGTCGTCCGCGTCGGCCGCCAGCCGCTTCTCGAACTCGCCGAGCTTCTCTTGCGCCTTGCGCCCCTCGATCGCGAGCTGCAGCGCGGAGCGGACGGAGGCGATCTCCGCGTGGTCCTTGATCTTCGGCTCGACGCCGTCGATGACCTGCTGCGCCTGCTCCTCCTCGCCGAGGTTCATCAGCGCGCGGGCGAGGCCCGCGAAGGCCTCCGCGTTCTCGGGTTCCGACTGCGCGAGCGCGGCGTAGAGCTCGAGCGCGGTGCGGTGGTCGCCCTGCTCGGCGGCCTGCTTCGCCTCGGCCAGCAGATCGGCGCCGGGCAGCGTGCCGCCGCCCATCTTGAGCAGGTTCTCGATGAACTTCTTCACCTCGCCCTCGGGCAGCGCGCCCTGGAAGAGGTCGGCGATCTGGCCCTGCACGAAGCCGACCACGGTCGGCACCGACTGCAGCGGCAGGCCCATCTGCGCGAGCTGCTGGACGAGCTGCTTGTTCTTGTCGATGTCGATTTTGACCAGGCGCACGCGGCCCTGCGCGGCCTTGACGACCTTCTCCAGCGTCGGCGTCAGCGTCTTGCAGGGGCCGCACCAGGTCGCCCAGAAGTCCACCAGGACCGGGACCTCGCGCGAGGCCTCCACGACGTCCTTCATGAAGGTCTTCTGGTCGCCGTCCTTGATGAGGTCGCCGCCCGCGGGCGCGGCGCCGCCGGGCGCGGTCTGGCGGGTCGGGTCGAAAATCGTGTCCATGGCAGGCATCCCGTAGCTCTTCGGGGGATAGATGCGCGGCCCGGGGGCGGAGGACAAGGCGGGGACGGACGGAAGGCGGGCTGCCATGGGGAAGGCGGAACGAGAGCCCGCGGCGGCCGTTGCACCTGACACGAGTCAGGGAACCCCGGCGATGAGCGTCTTCCGCAGCATCCTCTCCCGCGTCTTCGGCCATGGCGCCGAGGCTGCCGCACCTGCGGCGTCGGCCGCGCAGCCGCCGGCGCAGGAGGGCGGCCGGTCAGGCGGGCAGGCCGTGCCCCAGGGGGCGCCGTCGGCCACCCAGGGCGCCGCCCCGCCACCCATGGCGACCCAATCCGGCGCGCCTTCGGCGTCGCCCGCAGCGCCGGTGGAGGTGGATGTCGCGGTGGTGCTGGAGGCGCTCGCCGCGCGCAACCCGCAGCGGCTGGACTGGCGGCATTCCATCGTGGATCTAATGAAGCTGCTCGACCTCGACAGCAGCCTGAACGCCAGGAAGGAGCTGGCCGAGGAGCTGGGCTACACGGGCCCGCGCGACGGCAGTGCGGAGATGAACCTCTGGCTGCACCGCGCGGTGATGCGGCGGCTGGCCGAGAATGGCGGGCGGGTGCCGGACGACCTCAAGGGCTAGCCCACGATCGCTCGGCGTGTGCACGCCGCAGGCGGGCATTCTCGGCGCGTGAATCGCCGAGCCAGCGAAAGCTTAACCGCCTCGCCCCGACCATGGTCAGGGCAAGGCGGGGCCAGCTGGCGGATCCACGAGCTCCGGCTCATGGCCGAGCCCGCGGAGGAAGCGCAGCAGGTCCTTGGGCCGGATCGCGGTGGTCATGGCGTTGGTCAGGGGGTGGAAGTTCACCCATTCGAAATCCTGCACCAGGTGCCGGTCGAAGACCGCCCGCACCGAGCCCGGTGCCGCGTTCACCAGGCCGAAGGGGGTGACGGAGCCCGGCTCCACGCCGAGCGTCGCCACCAGTTCCCCGGCGCTGCCGAAGGTCACGCGCGGCACGCCGAGCGCCCGGGCGAGCGCGTTGACCGACACACGCCGATCCTCCTCCAGCACGGCCAGCAGGAAGGGGCCCGGCGCCTTCTGCGGCTTCAGGAACAGGTTCTTGGAGTGCCCTCCCGGCAGGTCGGGCCGCAGCGCCTTGCTTTCCTCCACGGTGAAGACAGGGGCGTGGGTCACGGTGCGGTGCTCGATCCCGAGCGCGTCGAGGCGGGCGAGAAGACCCTGCGGCGTTTCCGGCATGAGGTGCACTTGCCGCGCGACGGGGTGGCTTGCAATCCCGATCCGGCGTGCTAGAAGCCCGCCTCCGCACGGAGCGCGGGCGTAGCTCAGGGGTAGAGCACGACCTTGCCAAGGTCGGGGTCGAGGGTTCGAATCCCTTCGCCCGCTCCAATCGGCCTTCTCACAACCCGTCTCTCCTCGACGGCGCACCGCGCTGAAGCCCAGGTTTGGCCTAGGTTTCCGTACAGAACTTGATGGTTCGAAGGCGGAATCACCGTTAAATTCGGGCCGGAGAGAGCGGAGAGTCTCCGAACCTTGAGGGTTGGCCGATTTTGCCCTCAAGCTTAAGTCGTTGATCGCGGATCGTTTTTGGCGGACCCTAGTCGCGAAATTCAGGCTTGCGATTGCTCAGGCGATCCGCCGCACTAACTCTCTCACGCGCCCTCAAGCCTCGGCAGCGATCAGCTCCGGTACGCGGGCCGCTAATCTTCTGGAAACGCATGTCCGAGATCGACCGCGTCTTCGCGCGCTTCCGCGACGACAAGGCTCCCACCGCCGAGCGCCACGAGCAACGTAGCATCCCCAGGCGCGGCGCCCACGGCACTCAAGGCAGCAGGACCGTCGAGGTCGTGCATGTCCGATCCGGCGCCCCCAGCCGCGCCCCTGAACAGGCTAGGCCGTCCTCCTTCGGGGTTCGCGCGGCGTCCTGGGACGATGGCTTCCCCGCGCGCGACGCGCCGCCCACGTTCCCCGACGCGCCGAAGCCCGCCGTCGCCGCGCCGGTCGCGCCGACCTTCCACGCGATGCCGCCGAGATCGCCATCGATGCCGGCCGCTGAAGCCGCGCCTGCCGTTCCTAACCCGGCGCCCGTCGCGCCAGCCCGCCGCGGTCGTGGGCGGCCGCGCAGGCGGACGGCCGCCGCGCCGGCCCGGCGCGTCGCTGATCCGTTTGATGCGAACGACGACGGCGCCAACTGCCTGCGCTGCGGCTATCTCATCGAGCCGTCGCGTGAGCGCCGCGGGCTGATGATGTGCGCGGAATGCGGCCGCGGTTGTTGAGCAGCGGCTCGCCCGGATGGTGCCACGGTCCGGTAGCTATTCCAGCCGAACTGCGCCCCATATTCGCGGCTCACGACCGTCAGAGGGACTGCTGCCGCGCCCCGCTCCCTTCCGAGTTGCGGAACAAAGGGCCCTGTGAGACGATTCCGCCTATGTTCTGGGGGCTGGAATGGCCGATTCGTCAGACATCGAGTGGACCGACGCGACCTGGAACCCGGTAACGGGCTGCACGAAGATCAGCCCTGGCTGCGGCAATTGCTATGCGGCCCGATTCTCGGAGCGCTTTCGGGGCACGCCAGGCCACCCTTTCGAAACCGGGTTCGATTTAACCCTGCGGCCTGAGCGTTTGCAGCAGCCATTGCTCTGGAAGCGGTCGCGCCGGATCTTCGTCAACTCCATGTCGGACCTGTTTCACAAGGGCGTCCCGACACCGTTCATCGAGCAGATTTTCGACACGATGGAGCAGGCCCATTGGCATCAGTTCCAACTCCTGACCAAGCGTAGCAGCCTAATGCGCGACTTCCTGAGGCGCCGCTATGCCACGCGGCCCGCGCAGGAGCACATCTGGTTCGGCGTGTCGGTCGAGGACCGCGTTCGACTATCGCGCGTCCGCCACCTCCAGCAGGCACCTGCCGCCGTGCGTTTCCTCTCTATCGAGCCGCTCATCGGGCCGGTAGGCACGCTGGACCTAGGCGGGATCCATTGGGTCATCGTCGGCGGTGAAAGCGGGCCGAGCGCGCGCCTCATGGACCCGGCCTGGGTGCGCGAGATTCGCGATCAATGCATCGGCGCCGGCGTGCCGTTCTTCTTTAAGCAGTGGGGCGGGTTCCGCCCGGCGCAGCACGGCCGGATGCTGGACGGCCGTCTCTGGGATGAGTTTCCGCAACCCCGGCAACCTTGGACCGCCTTGGCCGCCGCCGAATGAGTGAAGTGGATACCACCCCGACGGTCGGCCCGTGGGCGCGCGAGAAGCTAGATGCGCTGGCCGCGTATCTCGACTTCTACACTAAGGTCCTGAAGAACCAGGGCCACTGGGTCAAGAGCACGACCTTCGTCGATGCCTTCGCCGGCGCGGGCCGCGCTAGGCTGCGGCGCCGCTTGAGCGAGGGGGCGGCCGAGAGCCTTATTGCTGAGCTCGATCCTCTGCCGATTGACGCTGACGCGGAGGAGTACATTCACGGCTCGCCGCGCGTCGCGTTGGGCATCGCCAACCCCTTCTCCCGCTATGTCTTCATCGAGCGCGACCCGGCTCGCGTCGCCGAGCAGGAACACGGCGAACGCTACCGAATCGAGCTCCGACCGGGCCAGTGCGACGAAGAGCTGGACGCCCTGCTACAGGGCGATCTGGGCCGCTCGGGTCATCTTGCCGTGGTGTTTCTCGACCCGTTCGGCATGCAGCTGTCCTGGTCGATGATCGAGCGACTGGCGGCGACGAAGCGCATCGAGGTGATGATCAACTTCACCCTCGGCATGGGCATCCAGCGCGTCCTGCCGCGCTCGGCTGAGCTGCGGCCCGGCTGGCGCGAGACGTTGGACCGGTTCTTCGGATCGCCGGACTGGTATGGTCAGGTCTACGAGGAAAAGGCTGACCTGCTCGGGGCAAAGACGGAGAAGCGCCGGGATTCAGGCCAGCGCCTACTGGAGTGGTACCGGAGTCGGCTGAAGGCGGCGTTCGGGCATGTCTCGCCCGCGCGGCTGATCAAGAACACGAAGGGCGGGCACCTCTATTACCTGATCTGGGCCGGTCCCCATCCGAAGGGTCTCGATGGGGCGCGGTACATTCTCAGCAAGGGCGACAAGGTGGACCGGGCCAGCGCGGCCTGAGTGGACGTGCCTTGCTGCTCGGCGGCCGGCGCCACGCTATCTTCTCGGACCCGTCGGCGTTGTGGCGCCGGAGTGTCACCCGTTCCCGCCAGCCGCCTCGATCGACCAAGCGGGTTGAACCGCCGAGTCCGACCCGCAATCGACACCCAGCTGGGCGCGTCGTGATGGCGTGTTCCGGTTACGCGCTGTGGTTTGGCCCGCCTATCAGCCCTACGGCAGTCTTGCCGCGCCTGACAAGCCAGGCTCATGCTTGTCGGATGCTCCGGCATCTACCGCTCGGCGCATTGCGCGCCTTCGAGGCTGTCACGCGCACCGGCTCGTTCCGCGCCGCTGCCGAAGACCTCAGCTTGACGCCGAGCGCTGTCAGCCATGCGATACGTGGCCTCGAACAGGATCTCGGCACGATGCTGTTCGAGCGCGAGGGCCGGACCGTCCGGCTGACGCCAGAAGGCGAAACCCTCATGCGCCATGTGGAGCGCGGCTTTGGTGAACTGCAGCTCGGCGTCGGCAGCGTCGCCGCACGCGGGCCGCAATTGCTCAAGCTGCACGCGGCACCGAGCTTCGCAGCGCAGTGGCTGATGCCTCGCCTGCGCCGGCTGCTGCAGGAATGCCCGGGGCTCGAACTGCGTATTGCCGCGGGGACCGACTACACGCACTTCATCGCCGACGAGTTTGATGCCGATATCGTGTATGGCGCACTGCCGCCCGACTTCTACGGCGCCGCATCGCGCCAGGCCGTGATCGTCCTGCCGCTCGGCACCGAGACCGTGACGCCGCTCTGCGCGCCCGACCTGGCGCCGCGGATAACCAGCGCGCGCGACCTGCTGTCGCAGACCTTGATTGAGAGCGAGACGAAGAAGGTGCGCTGGCCCGCATGGTTCGCCGCCAACGGCATGGCCGCACCCGCTCCGAAAGGCCCCCGCTTTGACCGGAGCTTCCTGTCGCTGAGTGCGGCGGCGGACGGGCTCGGCGTCGCACTGGAGTCCACGCTGCTGGCCGAACGCGAACTTGCGTCGGGCCGCCTGGTGCGCCCGCTTCAGGGCGTGTGCGAAGATGTCGTCTACACCGGCCACTGGCTGGTCTTCCCGCGTTCGCGGCGCTACGCACGGGCCATGGTCCTGTTCGTCGAGTGGCTGAAGCGGGAGCTGAGCCTGGACATCGACCTCGGCGAGCTGGACGCGGGCTCGACCGACTTCGCGGCCGCGCCGGTCATGCGGGCGCCCGCCACGGGCGATTGATGAATCCAACTCTCCGGTCGGCGCGATTTTCTCGTTTGTCGATGAGGCGCCAGATGCGGCACAGCTTCCTCAGGCAAGACCGAGGAAGACGTCCATGCTTCTCACCGACAAGACCGCTGTTATTTCGGGCGCCGCGAGCGCACGCGGCATCGGCCGCGCTACCGCGAAGCTCTTTGCAGACCACGGCGCGCGCGTCGCGATCCTCGACCTCGATGCGGCGGGCGCGCGGCGCGCGGCGGAGGAACTCGGCGCCGGGCATGTCGGCGTGGGCTGCGACGTCGCGGACCTCGCGAGCTGCCGCCAAGCCGCGGAGCAGGTGATCGGCGCCTTCGGCAAGGTGGACATCCTCATCAATAACGCCGGCATCTCGCAGCCCGTGAAGACGATGGAGATCACGCCGCAGGACTGGCAGCGCATCGTCGACGTCAACATGACCGGCGTGCTCTATCTCAGCCAGGCCTTCATCCCGCACATGCGGGCGCGCAGGCAGGGCTCGATCGCCTGCATGTCGTCGGTCTCCGCGCAGCGCGGCGGCGGCATCTTCGGCGGCCCGCACTACTCCGCGGCGAAGGCCGGCGTGCTGGGCCTCGCCAAGGCGATGGCGCGCGAGCTCGGGCCGGACGGCATCCGCGTCAACAGCGTCACCCCCGGCCTGATCCAGACCGACATCACCGGCGGCAAGCTGACGCCGGAGATGCGGGCCGAGATCCTGAAGGGCATTCCGCTCAACCGGCTCGGCGACGCCGAGGATGTGGCGAAAATCTACCTGTTCCTCGCCTCCGATCTCTCGTCCTACGTCACGGGCGCGACGATCGACGTCAACGGCGGCATGCTGATCCACTGACCACCCCGCCACGGCGACGTGGCGGACCGGCTTCCACCAACAACGCACAGAGAGGAGACGCGCCATGGAAGCGCGAAGCACGGCGCTTGCCAACGCGCCGAGCCTGCAGGAGCGCGCGTACAACATCCGCCGCAACGCGCTGCGGATGGGAGAGGTGCAGGGACAGGGCTACATCGCCCAGGCGCTCGGCGTCGCCGACGTGCTCGCGGTGTCCTACTTCCACGCGCTGCGCTACCGGCCGGAGGACCCGGCCTGGGAGGATCGGGACCGCTTCCTGCTCTCGATCGGCCACTACGCGATCGCGCTCTACGCCGCGCTGATCGAGGCCGGGATCGTGCCGGCCGAGGAGCTCGAGACCTACGGCACCGATGATAGCCGCCTGCCGATGTCGGGCATGGCGAGCTACACGCCGGGGATGGAGATCAGCGGCGGGTCGCTCGGCATCGGGCTCGGCATCGCCGTCGGGATCGCGCTCGGCCTGAAGCGCAAGAAGTCCGACCGGTTCGTCTTCAACCTGATGTCGGATGGCGAGCTGGACGAGGGCCCGGTATGGGAAGCCGCGATGTCGGCGGGCCATCACAAGCTCGACAACCTCATCTGCATCGTGGACGTGAACCGCATGCAGGCCGACGGCCCTTCGACCGGCGTGCTGAACTTCGAGCCGCTGGCTCCGAAGTGGGAGGCCTTCAACTGGCACGTCCAGCGCGTGGACGGCAACGACATCGCCGCCCTCGTGCAGGCCTTCGACGCCGCGCGCACGGTCAGCGAGCCAAAGCCGCGCGTCATCATCTGCGACACGAAGATGGCCAAGGGCGTGCCGTTCCTCGAGACCCGTGACAAGTCGCACTTCCTGCGGGTGGAGCAGCACGAATGGAAGCTTGCGATCGAGGCACTGGGTGCGGGGAGGCAGTCATGACCAGGACCAAGCGGGCCCCCTGGCGGGGCGTGGCGCAGCAGGCGCAGGATCCGAGCAAGCCGCGCCTGACGACCTCGGCAATGATCGCCTCGCTCGCCGGCGAAGGCCAACGCACCAGCCCCGCGCCCTTCGGCCGCGCACTGGTCGAGCTGGGCAAGACCCGGCCGGAGATCGTCGGCATGACCGCCGACCTCGCGAAGTACACCGACCTGCACGTCTTCGCGAAGGAATACCCGGACCGCTTCTACCAGATGGGCATGGCGGAGCAGCTGCTGATGCTTTCGGCCGCCGGCCTGGCCCATGAAGGCTTCGTGCCCTTCGTGACGACCTACGCTGCCTTCGCCTCGCGCCGGACCTTCGACTTCATCAGCCAGGGCATCGCGGAGGAAGGCTTGTCCGTGAAGATCTGCTGCGCGCTGCCCGGCCTGACCACGGGCTACGGCCCGAGCCACCAGGCGACGGAGGACATCGCGATCTTCCGCGGTATGCCTGACCTCACGATCGTCGATCCCTGCGACGCGCTCGACATCGAACAGGCGGTCCCCGCGATCGCCGCGCATGACGGGCCGGTCTATATGCGCCTGCTGCGCGGCAACGTGCCGCTGGTGCTCGACGAGTACGATTACAGCTTCGAGCTCGGCAAGGCGAAGCTGCTGCGCGACGGCGCGGAGGTGCTGGTCATCTCCTCGGGCTTCATGACGATGCGCGCGCTGGAGACGGCGAAGCTGCTCGAGGCCGACCGGGTCGGTGTCGCCGTGCTGCACGTGCCCACGATCAAGCCGCTCGACGAGGCGACGATCCTGAAGGAGGTCGGGCGCAGCGGGCGGGTCGTCGTGGTGGCGGAGAATCACACGGTGATTGGCGGCCTCGGCGAGGCGGTGGCCGGCACCCTGCTCCGCTCCGACGTGCGTCCAACACGCTTCCGCCAGGTGGCGCTGCCCGACGCTTTCCTCGATGCAGGCGCGCTGCCGACGCTGCACGACCGCTACGGCATCTCGGCCGAGGCGATGGCGCGCAGCATCAAGGGCTGGCTCTGAGCTGAGCGCTGCCGCGGCGGCCCAGCCCCGAGCCGCCGCGGCGACACGAAGGGGCACATCACGCCGTGCAACTCAGCGCGCGTGCCGGGGCGAAGCATGCCCGGGCGCGAACGGCGGCGCGCATCCACACCAGGAGGAAGACATGAGCTCGACGTCCAGGACTGCCACTTTCAGCCGCCGCACCCTTCTCGGGGCCGGCGCCGCCTTGCCGCTGTTTGGTCTGCTGAGCCGCCCCGCTTCGGCGGCTGAGTTCAACTTCAAGCTCGCGACCGGACAGGACCCAACGCACCCCGTCAATGTCCGCGCGCAGGAAGCGATCAGCCGCATCAGGGAGGCGACTGACGGCAGGCTCGAGATCCGTCTGTTCCCGGCGAACCAGCTGGGCTCGGACACCGACCTGCTGTCCCAGGTGCGCAGCGGCGGGGTGGAGCTGTTCAACCTCTCCTCCTCCGTGCTCGCGACCCTTGTGCCGACGGCCGGTATTGTGAACACCGGCTTTGCGTTTGCCGACTACGACGCGGTCTGGCGCGCGATGGACGGCGCTCTCGGCGCCTATGTCCGCGCGCAGATCGCCCGCGCCGGCCTGCTGACGGCCTCCCGCGCCTGGGACAACGGCTTCCGTCAGATCACCTCCTCCACGCGGCCGATCCGCACGCCCGAGGACCTGCGCGGCTTCAAAATCCGCGTCCCACCCGCGCCCGCGCTGACCTCCCTGTTCCGAGCGCTGGACGCGGGCCCGGCGCCGATCAACTTCAACGAGCTCTACTCCGCCCTGCAGACCCGCGTCGTGGAGGGCCAGGAGAACCCGCTGCCGATCATCGCCACGACCAAGCTGTATGAGGTGCAGCGCTACTGCAGCATGACGAGCCATGTCTGGGACGGCTATTGGATCCTCGCGAACCGCCGCGCCTGGACCCGCCTGCCCGACCCGGTGCGCGCGGTGGCCGAGCGCGAGTTCGACCGCTCGGCCGGCGACGAGCGTGCGGACATCGCGCGGCTCAGCACCTCGCTGCGGCAGGAGCTGACCGACAAGGGCCTGCAGTTCAACGACGTGGACCAGGCCGCCTTCCGTGACGCGCTCCGTCGGACGACCTTCTACACGGAGTGGAAGGGCCGCTACGGCGAGGAAGCCTGGAGCACGCTCGAGGGCGTCGTGGGCAAGCTGGTGTGACCGCCATGCATCCCGAGAACATCCCGGTGGCGGAGGGCGAAAGCCTTCCGCTGCGGAAGCCAGGATGGGTGGGGTCGGCCGACACCATCCTCCGCTCCATGATCGAGGTCCCGGCGGCGATCCTCGTCGTCGTCGAGATCGCCGTCCTGCTCGCCGGCGTGGTGGCGCGCTATGCACTCCACAAGCCGCTGATCTGGTCGGACGAGCTGGCCTCGATCCTGTTCCTGTGGCTCGCGATGCTGGGCGCGGTCGTCGCCTTCCAGCGCGGCGAGCACATGCGGATGACGGCGCTGGTCGGCAAGGTCGCGCCGCCCGTCCGCGCCTTCCTCGACGTCGTCGCCATCGCCGCGGCACTGGCCTTCCTGCTGCTCGTCGTCGAGCCCGCCTTCGAGTTCGCGGCCGAGGAGGCCTTCATCACCACGCCGGCGCTTGAGATCCCGAACAGCTGGCGCGCTGCGGCGATCCCGGTGGGGCTTGGCTTCATGATCCTCTCGGCCCTGCTACGGCTGGTCGAGGCGGGCAACTGGCGCCTGGTGCTCGGCGCGGTTGGCGTGGTCGCGCTGCTCGTCGCCGGCATGGCGCTCCTGCAGCCCGTGCTAGAGGGGCTCGGCAACCTGAACCTGCTGATCTTCTTCGTGGTGATCGTCGCGGCGTCCGTCTTCGCGGGCGTGCCCATCGCCTTCGCCTTCGGCCTGGCGACGGCGGGCTACATCGCACTGACGACCGACACGCCGATGCTGGTCGTGGTCGGCCGGATGGACGAGGGCATGTCGCACCTCATCCTGCTCTCGGTGCCGCTCTTCGTCTTCCTCGGCCAACTTATCGAGATGACGGGCATGGCGCGCGCCATGGTCGGCTTCCTGGCGAGCCTGCTCGGCCATGTCCGCGGCGGCCTGTCCTACGTGCTGGTCGGCGCAATGTACCTTGTCTCTGGTATCTCGGGCTCGAAGGCCGCCGACATGGCCGCCGTTGCGCCGGTGCTGTTCCCCGAGATGAAGGCGCGCGGCGCGAAGGAGGGCGACCTGGTCGCCCTGCTGTCGGCCACGGGCGCGCAGACCGAGACGATCCCGCCGAGCCTCGTGCTCATCACCATCGGCGCGGTCACGGGCGTGTCCATCTCTGCGCTCTTCACCGGCGGGATGCTGCCGGGCGTGGTGCTCGGTGCGGCGCTCTGCTTCGTGGTGTGGAGTCGGTATCGGGGTGAGGACTTGTCGCATGTCCGGCGCGCGAGCGGCGGCGAGGTTGGGCGGGCCTTCCTGATCTCCATTCCCGCGATCGCGCTGCCCTTCCTCATCCGGGCAGCCGTTATTGAGGGCGTGGCGACGGCGACGGAGGTCTCGACGCTCGGCATTGCCTATGCCGTGCTGGTCGGGCTGCTGGTGTACCGCAAGTTCGATTGGCGGCGCCTCCGGCCCATGCTGGTGGACACGGCGGCGCTGTCGGGTGCGATCCTGCTCATCATCGGGGCGGCGACAGGTATGGCCTGGGCCCTGACGCAGTCCGGCTTCTCGGGCGACCTGGCGCGGGTGATGGCGGGCCTGCCCGGCGGGGCGATCGGGTTCATGGCGGTCTCTATCGTCGCCTTCGTGATCCTCGGCAGCGTGCTGGAGGGGATCCCAGCGATCGTGCTGTTCGGGCCGCTGCTGTTCCCGATCGCACGGCAGGTCGGGATCCACGAGGTCCACTATTCGATGGTGGTGATCCTCGCCATGGGCATCGGCCTCTTCGCCCCGCCCTTCGGCGTCGGATACTACGCGGCTTGTGCGATCAGCCGCATCCACCCGGACCAGGGGATGCGTCCGATCCTGGGCTACGTCATGGCCCTGATGATTGGGCTGCTGGTGGTTGCCGCCGTGCCTTGGATCTCGATCGGCTTCCTGGGCTGAGGCGACGCCGGCCGGGCGATGCTGCAATGAGCGGCATCGCCCGTCTGGCGGCGTTTCTGACCGCCTTCGCGATGCTTTCGTCGCCTGTCCTGTGGCCGCAATGTATGTCCTGTTTCCGCCCTTCTCGGTCAGTCGCGGCGTCAGCCGTGTGCTGCAGCGCAAGCTCTGAAGGCTTGTCGCTGTCCGCTCCAACAAAGCGGAATCCGTTTCAGAAGCTGCGGCAGCGTCAGGTCGACCGGATGGCGACCGTTGATCGCCGTTTCCACGATGTCCGGCGCCAGCAACGTCAGCCGCAGCAGCGTTCCCAAGTAGCCCCGCTCGATCTTCTCCGCGGCCGCCAGCTCGCTGATCGAGGCGTATCGCCCTTCGTCCAGTAGCCGCTGGTACCGGAACGCCCGAGCCAGTGCCTTCAGAAGTGCCGGGTCCGCGCGCGTCGCAATCGCGGCGTCGCTGCCGTCTTGCACCCGCATCACCACCGTCTTGCGACCAGGCCTGCACCGGATAGCGAGCGGCACGCGGACGCAGATATGCGTTGTAGCGGCGGTCATGCAGCGGCCTCCAACGCGGTCGGCGCAGGCGCCAGGTCACGGACCAATCCAGCGAGACCCTCGACCCGAAGCCGAATGTCGGCGCCCTCAGGCCCGACGACGACGCGATCGACCAGCGCGCGCACGATCCGTGCCTGTTCGGCCGGGAATAGCTCGTGCCACAACGGATCAAGCCGTTGCAGCGCGTCGTAGACCTCACGCTCGGTCAGGTCCGGTGCATCGCCCCGCACCGCGAGCCAGGTGCCGGCGACGATCTCAGGTTGGCGCAACAGCGCGCGAACCTGGTCGACCACCGCGCGCTCGATCTCGGCCGCCGACAAGCGCCGGACGAGATTGGTGTCATCCCCGGTGTCGCCCTTCAGCACGCGCTGCGCGACGTAGTACCGGTAGAGCCTACCCTTCTTGCGCGCGTGCGTCGGCGACATCGCGCGCCCGTCGACGCCAAAGATCAGCCCCTTCAGCAGCGCCGGCGCGTGCTGCCGGTTCTGCGCCGCCCTGGCCCGCGGGCTGACCTGCAAGATGGCGTGCGCCTTGTCCCAGAGCTCCCGCGGCACGATCGCCTCGTGCTCGCCGGGATAGACGTTCCCCTTGTGCGTGACCTCGCCGATGTACGTCCGCAGGTTCAGGATCTTGTAGACGTCACCCTTGTCTAGCGGCCGGCCGGACTTCGCCGCTACA
>NZ_JBNXUM010000022.1:0-119530 GCF_050563545.1 Falsiroseomonas sp. HW251 | reverse complement strand
ACCGTGGCGTAATCGCCGAGCAGGGCCGTCAGGGTGTTGGCAAAGACCGACTTGCCGTTCGCGCCTGTGCCGTAGAGGAAGAACAGCGCGTGGTCGGTGGTGACGCCGGTGAGCGCATAGCCGACCACGCGGCGGAGGTAGGCTTGCAGTTCGACGTCCCCGCCGGTCACCTGGGCGAGGAAGGCAACCCAAGCCGCGCATTCCCCCTGGAGCGCCGCGCTGGTGATCTTCGTCATGCACAGAGCGCGGTCGTGCGGGGCGAGGGCGCCGGTCCGCAAATCCACGACGCCGGCAGGGGTATTCAGCAGCCAGGGATCGCGGTCCCAGACCTCAGCTGTGGTGGCGTGACGGCGGTCGGCGCGCGCGAGGCGCTCGACGGCGGCGACCGTCGAGGCCTGCGACAGCTTCGTCCGCACCTTGTTGCTGTTCGCGCGGTTGGCCGCGGCGCGGCAGACGCGGCGGGCCAGATCGAAAGCGCGCAGGGTGCCCTCGCGCTCCCACCGGCAGCCTGTCCAGTTGAGCCAGGCACCCCAGACCGCGACGTGCCGCCAGTCCTCGCCGTGCTGCTCGCTGAACTCGGCCGCGAGCGCGTCCTCGGTGAAGCCGATCGGCAGCACGCCATCATCGCCGGTGCCGTTGCCACCAACCTCGCCATGCTCGGGGTCGGCGGCGCCCGCACCGGCATGGCTGGCTTCTGCCCTGCGCCACAGCCGCTCGGCCTCGTGACGCAGCCGGTCCTCGGGCCAAGGCGGGCTGATCCGCGCGGTGTTGTAGTCGCAGATCTCCTGCCAGGCCTGGGCCGCGGTGACGAAGCCGTCCTGGCAGCGGCGGATCCAGTAGCCGATGATGCGGGACAGCGCCTCGAAGCGGGTGACCCCGTCAGCGCCGCCTTCTCGAATCTGCTGGCCGAACAGTTTCGTGACATCGCCGCGGGCTGAGCCCGCGCCGTTGAAGTCGAGGAGATCGCCGCCCGTGTCCATGGCCACTTCGGCGCCGATGCCGGCCAGCGGCGGCATGGCCAGCACCGTCTCGGCCAGGTCGGTCAGGTCGTGGTCTCGACCGGCGCTCTCGCGGATGGCGACCAGCCGTTGGTGGCCGCCCTTCGCGTGCACCGAGCCAGCGACGCGGATCGGCTGGTGCGCCGAGCGGAAGGCCGGGTCGCCACCGACCTTCACCGCGATCGCGTGCCGGAGCCGGCAGACGGTCGCGATGTCCTCGCCGGTGGCGGGCTCTGTCAGCCGCCAGTAGAGGTGGAGCTTCTCCTGACCCTCCGGCGTGATGCCACCCGAGGCGACCTCGAGGGTGGGCGGGCCGAGGTGCTGAAGGAGGTGTGCCCGCTTGGCCGCGATGTCGCCGCCGTCCAGATCGACCAGCACGACCTGCATCTGCGCGATGTGCTCGGCGCTGGCCTGGCCGAGCTCGGGGACCGTGCCGGGGACGACATAGAGCGCCATGCCCGCCTCAGCGGCCCACTGCGCCTGGACGGCGAGCTTCGCCGGCAGTTCGGCATCGGCGGGCAGGAAGGGCGTGTGCGGCGCGCGGTCGGGCCCGCCCTTCTCGGCGAGGGCGCGGACCGCGACCCAGCCCTCGCACCAGCCGAAGACCATGTCGGCATAGGCCGCGATCATCGCGGCATCGGGGGCGACCGGCATGGGCGGGGTCACCTCGGCGGCGCTCATGACCAGCACCGCGTGCGCCAGGGGCATCGGCTGCACTCGATGTGCTCGGGCTCGGCCGCGACGCGGGGTAGCCACTCGCCGGCGTCGCAGGCCTGCAGGACGCGCACCGCCTTATCGCTGGTGGCCTGGGCGAGCGAGCCGTCGAAGGGCACGAGCTCGTGGTGGAGCTCGGCGGTGTCCTTGTTCACCGCGGTGAACAGGGCAGGCACCTCGGTCAGGCCCATGTATGCCTGGTAGAGCGCAATCTGCGCCGCGTAGATCGGCTTCGCCGCGGCCACGCCGCGCCGGACCATCTCCTTCCAGTTCCGGGCGCTGGCCGACTTGCACTCCCACAGCGCCGGCACGGCGACGACGGCCTGCGCCGGCGTGGGCGCCGCGACGACCACGCCGTCGATGTGGCCCTGCACGCGCCCGCCCGCGACCGAGAAGCCGAACTGCTCGCCGGCACGGTTGCGGGTACGCACGTCGAAACCGGCGCGCCGGAGCCAACCGATCGCCAGATCCTCGAAGACGTGCCCCACCGCGAAGATGCGGAGCGTCTGACCCGAGAAGCTGGTGTCGGGGTCGCGCGGGACGTCGAGGAACTCGTACTGCAGGCGCCGCGCACAGGGATCGCCCAGCCGCGAGCCGCCAAGATACTCGCGGCGCGCCCGCGTGCCGTTCTCCGCCACCAGCGCTGCATCGATCAGGTCGTTGATCGCCTCTGCCGCGGTCGGCGGCTTCGGGCGGTGATTGAAGTCGAGGCTGGCGTCCGTCATCAGAACGGGACCTCCGGCGTCGAGGGGGAGGCGGAGGCCCGCATGGCGTCCTGGAAGGCGCCGACGGCCACCTCCGCGAGCGTCAACACCTGCTGCTCCGACAACGCATTGAGCGGAGTGGTCCAGCCGATCTCCGCCATCACCTCGGCCATCGCGCGCATCGCGGCGCGCATGGCGGCCCGTTCCTGTTCGGTGAGATCAACCATGGCGGTGGATCGCCGCGCCAAGCGCACCCACCAGCCCTGGCAGGTGATGGAGCAGAAGGAGACCGAGGGCCGCGGCGGCTTCGCCGAGGTCGGGTCGAACCAGCCAAAGCCGCGCGCGGGCCGCCTGCACACGGCGCAGAGCGAGCGAGGCGCGGGCGCGAGGGACATCGTCGTGCTCCCGGCTCATGCCGCCCTCCCCAGGCCGCCGGGGAACACCGCGGCCAGGATCTGCGGCCGGTGCCAGAGGAAGTTCAGCCGGCAGTTCGCCGCGTATTTCGACAGGCCGAAGTCCAGCGCCGGATCGGCGTCCCCGGCCTTCACCAGCAGCTCGCGCTGGCGCGGGCTGGCGGGGTGGTTCAGCCAAAGGCGGCTTTTGGTGGCGGCGGCCCCGGTCTCAGCCTGGCGCAGGAAGTCGTCGGCCCCGGCCAGGACCTGGGCGCGCTCGCCGACGCTGAGATGCCGCAGGCGACCCTGGCGCAGCTTGCCGACGGCGTGCCAGTGCTCCCCGTCGAAGAACACGCCGGCCCAGGCGTCGAAGCCGGAGGCGATCATCGCGTGGCCGTCGCCGTGCATGTCCCACCAGCGGAAGGGCGAGCGGTCCAGCAGGTCGATCTCGGTCAGCCCGAAGCACTGCAGGGGGCGCTTCTCGCGGAGCTTTCGCTCCCAGACATGGCCGCAGAAGGGGCAGGCGATGGTGCCGAGCGGAACTTCCGCCTCGCAGTCCGGGCATGTCTTGTACGGCGCCTGGCCCGGCCCCTCGTCCTCCTCCTCGGCGAGCATACCATCGTGCTCGATCGAGCCATGCCGGTGAGCGGCACCAGCGAAGTCGAGCACGATGCAGTCGGTCTTCACCACGCCGGGGAAGCGCTCGGGATCCACCTTCCGGAGCCCGCGACCGATCGCCTGGATGAAGGTGCCGCGGTGGAGCATCGGGCGGAGCACGACGATGCAGGCGACCGGTTGGCTGTCGAAGCCCTCGGTCAGCACCATGCAGTTGGTGATGACCTGCACCTCCCCGCGGTCGAAGCGGGCGAGCAGCGCGGCGCGCTCTTTCGCCGGCATCTCGCCGGTGACCGTATCGGCGGTGATCCCCGCAGCACGGAAGGCCGCGGCGACCGCCTCGGCATGGGCGACGGTGGCGCAGAAGGCGATGGTGCGGCGGTCGCCGGCACGCTCGCGCCAGTGCTCGACCACCGCCTCGTTGACCACCGCCCGGTTCAGTACCTTGGCGGCGGCGTCCATGTCGAAGTCGCCGGCTGTCGCGCCGACCTGATCCAGGTCGTCGGAGACGCCGACGTCGATGGTGAAGGTGCGCGGCGGCACCAGGATGCCCTGGGCGATCAACGCCGAGATCGGCAGGTGGTAGGCGATGTTCGAGAAGGTCTTGCGAAGGCTCCGCCCGTCTCCGCGCTCGGGCGTGGCCGAGAGCCCGAGCAGCTTGAGCTTCGGATTGGCGGCGCGGGCGTCGGCGATGATCGCCTGGTAGCTGTCCGCGGCCGCGCGGTGGGCCTCGTCGATGACGAGGTGCGAGACCTGCCCCATGCGGGCGCGCCGCGCCGATCGCGCCAGCGTCTGCACGCTGCCGAAGACGATCTGGCCGGACCAGTCGTCGCGCTCGGCCTTCACCACCGAGGCGGGGAGGCCAGCGACACGGCCGATCGTGGCACGGTTCTGCTCGATCAGCTCGTCCGTGTGCTGCAGCACCGGGAAGCGGGAGCCGGGCTTTGCTGCCGCCTCCTCACCGATGAAGAAGCCGGCGACGGCGGTCTTGCCGGCGCCGACCGGCAGCGCGACCAGCGTGTTGCCGTGCGCCGCCGTCTTAGCGCGGGCGGCGTCCACCGCCGCCCGCTGGTAGTCGCGCGGGATCATTGTGGGCCTCCCGCTCAGCGCGCCCAGAAGGGCGCGTTGCCCGCCGCCGCGGGCGGCTGTGCAGGCTGGGCGGCGGCCCAGGGGGGCGCGGTGCCGCCGGTCGCCGGCGTCGTCGGGCCGGGCAGCATGGGCTGCGTCGCCGCCGGTGCCGCACCCATCAGGCGGGCGTAGTCCGCGTGCTCCGGGCCGATCGCCGCGGCGATGACGTTGCGCCCCTCGTCACGCGGGTCGGTCTTGTCCTTCTCGACGCCGATACGGGCGAGGAACTCCATCCCGTTCAGGTCGCCATAGCCGCGGATGGTGCGCGCGGCACGGGCGCGATCGGAAGCATCCTTAGAGGCGATGCCGCGGGCGCTCTCCAGGATGCCGCGGATCAGCGAGCGGCCGCGGTTCCCGTAGGAGTCGTCCGCCCCCTGCGCACCCTTCCCGCGCAGGCCGATGCGCGTGTAGATCCGGCGCTTGGTGTGCGGTCCCTCGAGGATCACCGCCTCGGTGTTGAGGTACTGCGCGTCGCTGGTGCGGCTCTGCGTGACCCAGCCCTCCGGGCCAACGCCACCGGGCCGGATGGTGAGGCGGACCTTCACCAGCGTGCCGGCGGGGATCAACTCGAAGGCGTTCTGCTGCGCCTCGGCGCCGTTGAAGTCGTGCGTGAAGCTGCCGGACATGGCTCAGCCCTCCTGCGTCGTCGAGTTGGTGGGGATCGCGGGCTCCGCCGCGGGCAGGGTGATCTGGAACTGCGCCGTCGGCGGCGTCGTCAGCGGCCGGCGGATCTTCTCCATCAGCCGGCCGAGATGCGGCTCCTCCAGGGTGGCGAGGCGACCGCTGCGATCCTTCGCCGGGTAGCCGAAGGCGTTCAGCGTGGTGCAGACGAAGGCGCGGATCGGCGCCTCTTTCTCGCGCGGAAGCTCGGCGAGGGTGATGACCTCGTCGACGATGCCGGGCAGCTCGAGGCCGGTCTTGCTGCCCTCGACCTGCAGCGAGAAGTACGGGCGGTTGAAGTCGTCGAGCTGCTTGTTGAGCAGGCCGACAAGCCAGACATTCTTGTTCGGCGTGTGCTGCAGGTGGGTCAGCCAGCCGATCATCTCCTGGCCCAGCAGCCCGTAGGCGCCGCGCAGGTCGGGCTTGCCGCTGCGATCCGACACCGCCTGCGGCTGGCCTTTGCACCAATGCAGGCAGAGGCGCGAGGCGACGGTGATGCTGTCGACGAAGATGGTATCGTACTTCGCCAGCTGCTCCGGGCTGCCGAAGGCGGCGCAGACGCGCTCATAGTGGGTCGTGTCGTAGGGCTGGTCGGGCCGCATGGCCGCGTTCGGGCCGCCGATCCAGCACGCCAGGTCGCGCGCCATCTCCCAGCTGCGCACGCGGACTTCATCGCCGGGCCAGCCCTGCACGGCGAGCTCCCCGGCCTCGAGGTTCACGAACAGCGTCCGGGCCGCATCCAACGTCCAGAGCTGCGACGTCTTGCCGATGCCCGAGATGCCGGTGAGCACGCCCTTGATGCCCCGCTGTTCGGCCATCCGCTCGTCGGCGGTGATGATGCGGAAGCCCCCGGACGGCCGGCTGTCGAAGGGCGCGCTCACTTGCGGCGCTCCACGAAGCGGGCGGCGGCGTCGACCGCGACCTCGGTACCGACGGCCCCGGCGCGGCGCGCGCGGTCGTGCAGCTGCTTGAGCGCGCTGACGCGGCGATAGAGGGCATCGGCCTCGTCCCCGAGCGCCTGGATGGCGAAGGCGATGTCGTCCACCGTTGCGGTGTTGATCGCCTTGTTGATCGGCTGGCTGAATTCGCCGATGTCGCCGGTGCGGATGCTGTCGGGCAAATCGGACAGGGTGTAGGAGGACTCGCGGAGCCGCTGCAGCGGCGTGGTGGTCTTGAACATGGAAGCGTGACTCCTTCGTCGTCGCGCTCCTGTTCCGTCGGGGATGGTGCTGCCGGGCCCCGACGCGGCGGAGCTGACCGTCCTGGTATTTCCGCCGTGCGGCGGTGTTGCATTCCCAGGAAGACCCGGCAGAAAGGCCGGGTGCGATCAGGCGGCAGGGCGATGCTCGCCCGTGCTGCCGCTGATGGTGCGGATCTGCGCCGCCTCGAACGCCTCGATGTCCTCGAGGCGATAGGCGACGCGGCCGCCGATCTTCAGGAAGCGCGGCCCCTGGCCGAGCCAGCGCCAACGCTCCAGCGTGCGCGGGCTGACATTCCAGCGGCGGGCCAGATCGGCCTGGTGCAGGTGCCTGACGGACATGGCGACTTCCCTCGAAGAACTGCGGGGAAGGTCGCGTCACGGCAGGGAGAAGAACGAGCCGGCAGTCGGGAGAAGAACAGGGAGAAAACGGCCTATAGGTCGAAGCCCCACAGGCCGTTCACCGTGGTGATGTGGCGCTTGAGCACGGCCCATCGCTTGGCGCCGAACAGACGAGCGGGGCTGCCGAGGTCGGTGAGCTCGCGGATCGGCAGCCTCTCGCCGCGATAGTAGGCATCCACCAGCTTGCGGATGGCGGCGATGTGGGCGTCCGACGTGAAGGCGATCGGGGGTTGGGTGCCGATGCGCAGCTGCCGGCCATCGGACGACAGGACGAGAGGCCGGCCGTCCTGCTCAGCTGGCACGCCGCGCAGCCGGGCATCGAGGATATCGGGGCTGATGGCGAGGTTGTCCGGTGCGGCCAATACGTCGCGCAGCGCCACCACCGCGGCACCGGGAATCTCGATTTCAGCCACGCGGGAAGGCCGCGCGCTAGTGAGGATCACCCGCAGCCGATTGTGCGGCCGAGCGCGCGCGGCGCCGACAACCTGCTGCACCACCGCAGAGTCGACGAGGCGCCGGGCAAACCAGAGCGGCACGCGCGCGGGGCGCCGACCGAGGCGCACCTCGCCGATCTCCCAAAGCAGGCCCTCGACCAGCGCATGCGGCGCACGCCCGCGTGGCAGGTCCATCCTGGCGGTCGCGGCAGCGAGGACCGCTTCGACATCCGCCCTGTGCCGCACCAGGCGGTCATGCGGAACGGGGACCAACCCGACAGCCGGGCTGAAATAGGCCAGGGCAGCATGTTGCTCCGACCAGATCAGCGAGACCGGCACGTCGTCGTGGTCGGCGAGGGAGGCCGAGCCCGCCTCGTGGTCCTGCGGCACCATCAGGCCGGCCGCCATCAGCCGCCGTGCGGGGTCGGGTCGAAGCTCCGCGGCCGCGCCGGAGAGCCGCGGCTCGCGGAGTTCCAGGAGTTCCAGCAGGAAGTCGACCGCTTCGGCACCGAGGCCTGCGGCGCCATCAGACATCCCGCAGCAGCTTCCAGCGGCGGAGATACTTCTCCCCCACCAGCCGCTCGCGCTCGGTGCGGTCCTTCAAGTCGCAACCCTTCGGCATCGTAATCGTGACCGGCAGGGTCCGGCCGCCGCGAACGCCGGGCACGGCGCGGAACCGGATCGTGAACCGGACCTGCGTGATCACGTAGCCCTCGATCCCGTGCTCCTGGCCCTTCATCCCGGCCGCGGCCATCTGCCAGACCGTCTCGTCGCTCGTGCGCATGGATTCGACGGTGAAGCGCTGTCCCTGGACGTCGTAGGGCATCAGCCGCATCTGCGTGACCCGCACGGATTCGATATTGTCCTCCGGGTCGGTCGGGAAATCGAACGGTTCGCGCAGCCGGCTGAGGTCATACTGCCGGATAGGAATGCGCTGACCCTCGAAGGGGGCGCGCAGGACATGATCCGCGAAGAGGCGCACCATCTCCTCGCGCGTTTCCCGGGCCTGCGCCACGATCTCGATGACACCGCTGGCCGGCTCGTAGGTGATGGCTGCTTCGATCACGGGACGGAAGGCGAGGCGATCCAACCTGCCGTTCACGAAGACCCGCCGATCCCCGGCGCGCCCCTCCCGATAGATCGCGACCTGGACCAGCTCGGCGTCGGTACCCTCCTGCGACGGACGCGAGCGGTCGCAGATCTCGATCTCGACATGCCGGCTTTCAAAGCGCTCGCCGATGGCCTTCTTGAACGCGGCAATCGGCTCGCCATCGCGCGGGACGACCAGCTTCGGCTGGCAGTTGAACCCGTCCCAGGTCTTTCCGAAGCGCTTGTCGTCGGCGTAGCGGACTTCCTCGGCGTGGTTGAAGCCCGCGACGTCGTTGAGGAACATCCACAGGGCGCGGGCGTGGCTGTTCTCCAACGCATCCAGGCACGCCGGATCCTTGGCCACGGCATAGAGCGCCGCCTCGCCAGCCTCATTCGCCATGGCGCCGACGCGATCCGCGTCGTTCATCACCCGCAGGCGTGCGGCGTCATCCATGCCGTCCACCGCGCGCAGCAGCGGCGGGACGACCTCGTTTGCGGCGCCCTCCCACACCACATCCGGCGGGAGAGCGGCCTTGATGGCGGTGAAGTAGGCGCGAAGCGACGCCGGCGGCGTGCTCCGGAGGAAATCGGGGACAGTGGGCACGGGGGGAGGTCTTTCGGTCAGGCCAGCGCCAGACGATCCGGCGCTCCGCTAATTGCCGTATCGCGATTCGTCGTGCGGGCACAAGCGAAAATCTACGTGGAGTAGCGTAGCGGTCGTGCGTCAGCCGAACAGCGACGGCGGCCCCGGCTGATTCGTGAGGAAGCCGAGCTTCAGCAGGCGGACCCGCGCAGCATCCGCGGAGACCTGGAAGCCCTCCATGACCGCCTGCTGCATGTCCCGCGAATCGGGCGACTCGACCGGAATGGCCGTATGGAGCCCCCGGCTGGAGCAGAAGGCGGACAGGTACCGCCGCAAGGCGGAGGCGGGCATCAGGAAGGCGCCGCTGGCATAGCCCGCCTGCCACTCCATCCAGTCCACCTCTTTCGCGCCCAACATGTTGTCCCGCTTGCACACCATCTTGGCTTCCGAGGGTCGGCGGGAGAACAAGGCGCCGGGTGCGAAGAGCTCCGCGAAGAGAAGCCGGTGGAAGTGGGCGTGGCCGAGCTCGTGCGACAGCGTCGTCCGCAGGCGGTTCTCGCGCCGCTCGTCCGTCGCGATTCGCTCGGAGATGTAGATCTTGGGTGCGATGTCGGGGAAGAACTCGGTCATCCCCTCCACGTCGGCTCCTTCGGCAGAGAGGTCGGCGTACTGGTCCACGTCGGAGCAGAAGCTTTCGACAAGGATGGTGAGGTCGTTCGTGGTCAGGGGATACTCGACCTTGCCGTACTTCTCGCGGAGGAAGCGCCCGACGATCGCCTCGCATTCACGGTCGAGCTCCTGCTGCGTGTAGTGCGGACGCTTTGGGAAGCGACCAGAGCGATCCGGGACCCAGGCAACCATCGAGGCGGCTCCGCTATTTCGTCAGGGTTCTGCGGAAGGCCCGGAATGCCTCGGAAACCTTCGCAGGATCGCGCGCCTTGCGGCGCATCTCGTCGGGGATCTTGCCCGCCAGCACGAAGAGGTATCCCTCCTCGATACCGAGCACCTTCTCGAACTGCCGGATCAGATGATCAGAGGTCGGGCTGCGGCGGTCGTGCTCTATGTCGTTCAGGTACTGGGGAGAGATCGCGCCCGAATCGTCATCCTTCATGATGGCGGCGGCGAGGTCCTTCTGACTGAGACCCTTCGCCTTTCTGGCCGCCACGATCGCTTGTCCGAGAGAGGCCGTTCGCGTTGTCATGGCTCTTGCATTCTAAGTTGTCCGTTCCCATGCGGCTTCGCGGATTGCCGTAGTCATCCCCCTCCCTGGGGGTCAAGGGCAATTTCGCCGTGCGGCGTTCGGCCGAGCGGATCAGGTTTCCCGATTCGTGCACGCCGGACAGGCTCGCAGCTCCCTGGCACCGGCATCCGCCACCGGCGCGCTCTGCGCATCGCTTCCTTTGTTTTCGCGCGCCTTCGCCAAGCGATTGATTGCACTTCGATTTGCAGCGGTCTGGTCCGATGTTCGGTTCGAACCATGCTCTCGCCCCCTCCGAACCCCCAACTGCAGCCCCACCTCCGCGAGGTCTGCGACATCCTCGCGCGCGGCTTGCTGCGGCTGAGGAGCCGCGCTGCCGAGGAAGCCGCGCGCGACGGCGCGGAGCGCGGAGAGCGGTTGCTACACTTCTCGGCCAGGGAGCGCCTGGATGCGAACCGGACCAACCGGAGAGACGCATGACGCGCACCACGAAGCCCAAGCCCGGCACGCCGCCGACGTTCACCGCGCCGGCCATTCCGCCCGCCGACGTGCTGGGCCGGCTCGCCGCCCTGAAGAGCGCTGCCACGCCGGCGCTGAAACAGCAGTGGCGCGACCTCTTCGGCACCGAGCCGCCGCCCTACAATCGGCGCTTCCTGGAAAGCCGCCTCGCCTATCGGATCCAGGAGCTGGCCTATGGCGGCCTGAAGCCCGAGACCCTGGCCCGCCTCGAGGCGCTCGGCGAGCAGCTCGACGGTGGAAAGGTCACCGTCCGCCGCATGCGTGGCGACGACAAGCCGATCGCCGGAATGCAGCTCATCCGCGACTACCAGGGCGTCGAGCACGTCGTGACGGTCACGCGCGCCGGCTACGAGTACCAGGGCCAGCCCTACCAGTCGCTCTCCGCCATCGCCCGCGCCATCACCGGAACGCGGTGGAATGGGCGCGTGTTCTTCGGGCTGCGCCCGAGCCGGAACGCGGCATGAAGCGCGACACGAAGCCGGCCGGAGTGATGCCGGCCACCCTGCGGAAGCTGCGCTGCGCGGTCTACACTCGGAAGTCGAGCGAGGAGGGGCTCGACATGGAGTTCAACTCCCTCGACGCGCAGCGCGAGGCCTGCGAGGCCTTCATCGCCAGCCAGCGCGCCGAGGGCTGGGTGCTCGTCCGCGAGCGCTATGACGATGGCGGCATCTCCGGCGGCACCCTCGAACGCCCCGCCCTGAAGCGCCTGGTCGCCGACATCCAGGAGGGACTCGTCGATGTTGTGGTGGTCTACAAGATTGATCGCCTGAGTCGCTCGCTGGTCGACTTCACCAAGCTGGTCGAGGTGTTCGACGCGAACAACGTGACCTTTGTTTCCGTGACCCAGTCCTTCAATACCACCACCAGCATGGGCCGGCTGACGCTGAACATCCTGCTCAGCTTTGCCCAGTTCGAGCGAGAGGTCATCGGCGAGCGCATCCGCGACAAGGTGGCGGCGTCGCGCAAGCGGGGCATTTGGATGGGCGGCTTCGTGCCGCTCGGCTACGACGTGCGGGAGCGGAAGCTGGTGGTGAACGACGCCGAGGCCGCGCTGGTGCGGCGAATCTTCCAGGGCTTCGTCGAGCTGGAGTCCTGCACCCGACTGGTGCAGGCGCTGCGCGCGGAGGGCGCCACCACGAAGCGGGGCCGCCCGCTGACGAAGAGCGACGTCTACCGGATCCTCAGCAACCGCCTGTACCTCGGCGAGGCGGTGCACAAGGGCATGGCCTATCCCGGCGAGCATGACGCCATCGTCGACCGGGCGCAGTGGGGCGCGGTGCACGCCATCCTGCAGGTCAGCCCGCGGGTACGGGTCAACCGGACGCGGAACACCACGGCGCCGCTGCTTCGCGGGCTGATCTTCGACAGCGACGGCCGCGCCATGTCGCCGAGCCACAGCCGCGGCCGGGGCGGGCAGATGTACCGCTACTATGTCAGCCAGGCCGTGCTGAAGGGCGGCGCGACGGAGCGGCCGGCCATCGCGCGTCTGCCGGCCGGCGAGATCGAGGCGGCGGTGGTAGCCCAAGTCCGCGCGCTGCTGCGCCAGCCGGAGATGGTGGTCGGCACCTAGCGGGCCGCGCGCGCGACAGCGCCGGACGTGACCGAGCAGGAGGTGCTGCTGGCGCTGGAGCGCATAGAGCCGCTTTGGGACGAGCTCTTCCCCGCCGAACGGACGCGCATCGTGCGGCTGCTGGTGGACAGGGTCGACGTCCGGGCGGAGGGCGCCGCGGTGCGGCTGCGGTTGGACGGGCTCGGCAGCCTGGTGCGGGACCTGGCCGCCCAGACGCCCGAGGCCGGGAGGGCTGCAGCATGAGCGACGCGGCGCAGACCCTCACGGTGGTCATCCCGCTTCGGGTGAAGCCGCGTGGCGGGCGGAAGGCGATGCTCACGCCAGGCCTGCTGGCGTTGGAGCGCCGGCAGGACATCACGCTCATCAAGGCGGTCGCCCGTGCCTTCCGGTGGCGGCGGATGCTGGAGTCCGGGCGCTTCGCCACGATCAACGAGCTGGCAGCGGCCGAGAAAATCAACTCGTCTTACGTCTCGCGCGTACTGCGGCTGACGCTGCTGGCGCCGGACATCGTCGAGGCGATCCTGGATGGGCGGCAGGCGGAGGGGATGACGCTGCCGGGGCTGATGAAGCCTTTCTCCGAGCATTGGGGCGATCAGCGCCCGATGCGCTGAGGACAGGAGATGCTGGTAACCGCGACCTGAGCCGCCGGCAGGGCATAGAAATACGAGCACATACGTTCGCTTCGCCTATCGCGATCTCGACCGGAGAAGGCTCTATCCTGTAGATTACTATCCAGGGGAGCGCTAACTAGCCTTCTGGCAGAATCGGCCTCCCGTAGAATATTGATCCGATCCGGCCGGAGGAACTGAGCGTTATGGGTGTGAAGGAGGGCAGTAAGCCGCGCGACGACGTTCTGCAGGGCGAGTTGGACGACGCCATTTTCGCAGCCAGCTTTGGTAAGCTGATCCGCAATGACGGCCCTTTAATTTACCGGGACTCGGAGCAGTTTTTCAAGAACACGCATCCGACCGCTGCGCTGACCAAGCTGTGCCGCGACGTCTTCGGCCGACTCGCCTCGACCACCGAGGCTGGCGCCATCCTCAGGCTTTCGACCGGCTTCGGCGGCGGCAAGACCCACGCGCTGATGACCCTCTGGCACCTCGCCAAGGTCATCGGCGACCCGACCAAGGGCACGGATCTCCTTCCCCCGGCAGGCCGCCCAGCCTCTGTCCGCATCTGCGGCATCGACGCAGAAGGCGCCGGCTACCCGGTCTTCGCCCGCCATGGCGATCTGGAGGCCAAGAGCCTCGCGGCCGAGCTGGCCTTCCAACTCGGCGGCCCCAGCGCCTTGAACGCCCTCGGTCCGACCAACAGCGCGGCGGCCTCACCCGACGAGCAGACGGTCGAGTCCTGGCTGCCAAACGAGCCGACCCTCATTCTCCTCGACGAGCTCGTCCTGCACATGGACAAGCTCACCGAGCAGGAGGTCGGCAACCTGATCGGCTTCCTCCGCACGCTGATGACAGCGATCGCCACGCGGAAGCAGACGGTCCTCGTCATTACCGATCCGAAGGACCAGCCCGCCAACGCCCAGGGCGCAGCACGCCTCGCGCACCTCGCGCGGATGCTGGAGCAGCAGACCGGTCGCCAGGCCACCGTAATCGAACCGATCGGCAATGAGACCGCGCAGGTCATCATCCGCCGCCTGTTCGATCAGGTGGATCCCGCCTTCGCCGCCAAGGCCTCGGCGGATCATCATGCCCTCTACCAGCGCATCGCCATCGACCATCCGACGCTGGTGCCCGAGGAAGCCCGCTCCCCGAAATATGCGGAGCGGCTGCGTGCCTGCTATCCGCTGCATCCGCGCCTGATCAAGACGGCCGAGGAGCGCCTTCGTGTCCTGCCGGACTACAACCTCTCGCGCGGCACGCTGCGCCTCTTCGCCCGCATGGTGCGCGGCGTCTGGGATGACCCGGTGCGCAACCCCGAGATCATCACGGCGGGTGAGATCAATTGGTCCAGCCCGCTGATCCAGGACGACCTCCTCGAACGGCTCGGCCGCGAGAAGTTCAGGGCCGCGGTCGCCGCGGATGTCGAAGGCCATGCCGGCGAGCTCGACGGCGGCGTCTGGGGACACCACCGGCGCGTTGCCTCCGCCCTGCTCCTCGAAAGCCTGCCGCTCGAAAGCAATAGCGGCCTCGATCCCGCGGACCTGACTCTCGCCGTGGTGCGGCCCGAGGACGGTGGCGACGAACCGGCGCACGCACTTGATCGGCTCGCCGGTGCCTGCTGGCACCTCTACCCGATGAGCGGCAGCGCCAATGCCTGGCAGTTCCGCTACGAGCCGAACATCCTGAAGCAGATCGAGGAACGCATGGGGCAGGTGCCCCGGGCAGATGCACTCGATCGGCTCAAGACCGAGGTCCAGAAATCCTTCCAGGGTGCCTTCGCCAAGCTGCTCGCTTGGCCGCCCAATGCCAAGGCGGTGCCGGAACGCCCAGAGCTGCAACTCGCCCTCTGCGAGAACGAGGACATCGCGAAGTCAGTCGTCACCTACACCGATGATACGCCAGGTGCGGAGACGATGCGCACCTACCGCAACGCCATCCTCGCCGTGGCGCCCGACACCAACGGGCTGGAGAAGGCAATCCAACGCATTCAGCGGCTCATGGCCGCCGAAGCGATCGAAGCCGAGCAAACGAACAGCGAAGGCGGCAAGCTGGCACGCGAGCAGCTGAAGAAGCAGATTCCGGAACTGCGGAAGGCGACGCGCCTGGAAGCCGCACGGGCCTTCAATCGCCTGGTGCTCGCGGACGGTGCTGTCCTCACGATCGACGAGCGCTTCATCACGCCGCCCGACACACCGCCGATGCAGCTTCCCTCCGGACAGGACGCTGTGAAGGCGTTCGTCGAGGATCGGAAGCTCATCTATGGCGACACGGACAGCCTCTTCCCCGATCGCTTCCTGGAACTGGTGTTCGGCGGCGCCGTGCCACTGTCGGACGAACCGGAAGCACGTTCGGCAGCGGCACTGCACCGACGCTTCCTCTCGGCGCAGAGCCTTCGCCTGGTGCCGAACGCCACGGTCGTGCGCGCTTCCATCCTGCGCGCCGTCGCCGAAGGGAAGCTGGCGGTGCGGCAGGAGGACGGGACGGCCTTCGACGCCAAGGGGGCGGTCTACACAACGAACGGCCACCGCCGACGGGATGACGGGCGCAAGCTGACCACGCTCCCGATGGACGAGGCGACCCGCGTCGCCGAAGCCGGCAGCGCGACGGCGCAAGGCTGGCTCAAGGTGTCCGGCGCCCAGGAACCCCCACCACCTCCCGGCGGGCTGCCGATTCCGCCACCGCCGCCGAAGGGGGCCGGGCCTACTTCGACGACGGACACTGAGGTTGCATCGGGCTACGCCGACAAGCGCAACCTGCTCTCGCTCCGAATCACCTGCATGACGGCCGCCGATGCGCAGAAGGCGCTCGGCGCGGCCAGCCCGCTCGGCGCCACGGACATCACCATCGAGGCCGAGCTGACCGGCGACATGAAGGATGGTGGCAAGCTTGCCTTCAGCGTCGCGGAGACGAAGGTTGCTGCCGCCATCAAACCGCTGACTATGGCGCAGACCCTGGGGAATGCCTTGGCGCCTGGCAGCTCGATCCGCGTGACCGTGGTGCTGGGCTTTGGCAAGGATGGCAAGGCTGACCTGGGCGCCCTCTTGCGGAGCCTCTTCATGCAACTGCCGGACACCGCCACCATCGACGCGCGCTTCGCGCCGCTCTCGGCCTGACGCGATGGCATCGCTTCAGGTCCAGGCCACACGCACCGCGCCCTTTGCCCTGCGCGTGGTGCAGCGGCGCGAAGGGCTCGCGGCCATCATCTACAGGCGCCGTGTGAATGACCGGATGGAGGAGCGCTTCGATCGGGTGGCCGCCCTGTCGCCGCTGGCTCTGACCGCATCATCTGGCCTCTTGCGCGCGGCGCTGAAGGCGAATGGCGGCAAGGCGAAGCTGGAGCCGGGACCTTACCAACCGCTCGATGCGGATTGGGGCGCGCGCGTCGCAGGCTTCGCGATCGTGGCAATGGGCCTGCGCGAAGCCCGCCGCCTGTCGAAATCGGCGGAGTATTTCCGCGGTGCTGACGCCACTGAGGCAGCCTCCTGGTTTGGCCGCATGCAGGATGGTCGTGGGCTGCGCTGGGTGCGGGCGCTGCGCATCATCACAGAAGCCGTGAAATAGGGTTGGGGGGAAGATGCCGGACGGCAAAAAGGCAGAACGGCCGCGGCTGTTGATCGAAGAGTGGCTGCCGGCGGCGGCCATTGGCGTGGAGTGCATCCGGGAGCGCAGTACTGGCCAGCAGCCGCCTGACAAGCGCTTCCACGTTTGGTGGGCGCGCCGACCGTTGGCGGCTAGCCGCGCCGCGGTCCTGGCCAGCGTGCTACCTGCGGATTTCCCGCGGGAAACGTTCGAGCGTCTGATGGGGTTCTGGGGGCCGTCCGCCTACGTCATCGCGGGCGAGGAGATGCTCGCCGCCGCGCGGGCGAGTGGGACCAAGATCGAAAACCCGCATGGGATGCGCGCCTTTCGCGCGCCGCTGAAGACCAAAGATATCGCTGCGGCACACGAAGCGGCACAGGCCCTCTGGGGCCATCTGCCGACGGTCATGGACCCGATGGCTGGTGGTGGCTCGATCCCGTTGGAAAGCGCCCGTCTTGGCTTTCAGACTCTGGCCAACGAATACAATCCCGTTGCGTGCAGCGTGCTGGAAGCGACCCTCGACTACCCGTTTCGGTTCGGCCCTAAGCTGGCGGATCGTGCGCGACATTGGGGCGCAATCTGGAGGAAGCGCTTCAACGCGAAGATGGAGCGCTTCTACCCTACGGTTACCGATCCGACCTACGGCGACGTTCCGCCGCTCTGCTACATTTTGGCTCGCACCATCCCCTGCCCGACAACGGGGCACATGACGCCGCTGGTGCCCGATTGGCATTTGCTGAAGACGAAGAGTGGCGTTCCCGTCGTGGCGAAGCCCGTAGTGGATAAGGCGGCCGGCATCTGGACAACGGAAATCCGGCCTATCGGCGTCGGTTCTGGCGCGCTCGCATCGGCACCGGCGCGAACGTATTCCAAGGGCAAGGGAATCAGCCTCTTCACCGGCGAGGTCATCCCTGCCGACTGGATCAAGGCGCAGGCGCAATCTGGTCGCATGGCCAGCGCGATCTATGCCGTGGCGATGAAGACGCCGCAGGGCCTGAAGTTTCGCCCGCCGCAGCAGGCTGACCTCGACGCGCTGGACGCCGCGGAAGCGCAGTTGCAGCAGTGGCGCGGGGATTGGGAGGCGCGAAATCTTATCCCGACGGAAAGCATCCCCGAGGGATCGAAGACGCGCGAACCTCTGCTACGCGGAGTGACGCGCTGGGCCGACATGTTCAGCCCCAGGCAGCTGCTCGGCTTCGGTGTGCTGATGGAGGAATTGCATGCCCTGCGGCCAAAGATCCTTGCTGAGGAAGGCGAGGAATTGGGTGAGGCAATCATCCATCTTCTGGCGTTTGGAGTCGACAAGCTGACGAATTACAACAGCGCGTCGTCGTTCTGGCATGCAATTCGTGGCACGATGGCGAATACGTTTGATCGCCACGACTTCTCATTCAAGCTCACGTTCGCCGAGATGGCACCCACCGCCGCGTCGGGCGGACTCGCCTGGGCCTACGGAAGCGTCATTGAGGCCTACGAACAGGTAGCGAAACTGCCGCGCGCGGAAGGCGGAAGCCCGGCTGAGATGTCACAAGGATCTGCGGCATCTCTGATCCACTTGGCCGACCAGTCATTGGACGCCATCGTTGTCGATCCGCCTTACTCTGACAACGTTCAGTACAGCGAACTCGCCGACTACTTCTATGTCTGGCTGAAGCGGAGCCAGGGCCACCGGCGACCCGAATGGTTCTCCTCCCTCCTGTGCGAGAATGCCGAGGAGGCGGTGAAGAACGATGCGCGATTCCGCGCAGGCGCCAAGAAGGCGAAGGACGCCGCCGCAGCCGCGCAGGTGCATTACCAGTCTCTGATGACGAAGGTTTTCACCGAGGCGCACCGCGTGCTGCGGCAGGACGGCGTGCTCACTGTCATGTTCACGCACAAGCAACAGGAAGCCTGGGAGGCACTATTCGCCTCCCTGATCGAGGCAGGCTTCACCATTACGGCGACTTGGCCGGTTAAGACCGAGAGCGAGCACAGCCTGCATCAGGCTAAGAAGAATGCGGCGCAGTCCACCGTCATACTCGTCGCGCGCGTCCGGCCCGACCACGCGGGTACCGGCTATTTCGATGCGGCTATGCAGGCCCGTATTCGCACCGTCGCAGAAGCGGCCGCAGAGCGACTCTCGGCCGAGGGCCTGAACCCGGTGGATCAGCTTGTCGGCAGCTTTGGGCCGGCGATGGAGGTCTTCTCGGCCTACGACCAGGTCCGCACGGACACGGGGGAGCCAGTCAGCGTTGGCGCCGCCATCGACATCGCAGCCGATGCCGTCGCCGGCTGGCGCATCCGCCAACTGGCGCAGGGCGGCCTGCAAGGCGTCGAAGAGGAGGCGCAGTTCGCTCTCCTCTGCTGGGCCACGCTGCGCGCTGCCGAGTTCCGCTTCAACGAGGCGAAGATTCTCGGCCACGCAGTCGGCAAGGACGTCTCCGACCTGGAGCAGGCCGGTCTGATCGCCCGCAAGGCGGACAAGGTGAACATCCTCTCCGCCGCCGACCGCAGGCGTGCCGAGCCGCTCACCGAAGCCGAGGCGCAGCAACTCCTGTTCGGCTGGGAGCCCGGCAAGGGCAGGCGGATGAAGAAGGCCGAGGCGCTGAAGATCCATCCGCGTGACACGGTTTTCCGCACGCATCTCGATAAGGCGCAGGCCCTCGCCCTCACCTATCTCGATGCGGGCGGCGGCGCGGCAGGCATCGGCGCAGCGCGCTCCTTCGCCACCCGACACGGGATCAAGCTCGGCGACCCGACCGTCCGACTGATCGAGGCCCTGCTGCGCGCAGCCCCGCCCGCCGTGCGGCGCGAGAAGAATGCCGTGGCGCAGAAGTTCGCCGAGTTCCGCGCCTGGCACGCCATGCTGCAGCCCGTCTTCGGCCTGACCCCGCCCGACTGGACGGAAAGGAAGCCCGACCAGGCGGTGCTCGACCTGCTCTCCAAATCGGCCGGGCCCAGCGGCGAGGATGCTGACGAGGCCGAGATCGAGGATGAGGAGGACGACGAGACCGAGGAGGACGAGGAGGACGAGGAGGAGGAATGAGCCTCTCGCACCCTCCGTATCGCAGCAGTCTTCACGCCCTGCCGATATCGGGGGAGTCGTTCCTGCTTTGTCGTGGTCGCTACACGGTCCTCGTCGATGGCGGCTACGAGCGGAACAAGGTTGGCTCAGTCCTGCGGGAACACTTTCCCGACCTCAACCATATCGACATCGTGGTGTGTACCCACGCAGACCAGGACCATGCAGAAGGGCTGCCAAGCCTGCTTCAAGATCGTTCTTTCTCCTTCGGGCAAGTCTGGCTGCCCGGCCGCTGGGTAGATGTCCTCCCCGAGCTAATTCGCGATCCGAAGGGGTTCATGAGCGGCCTGGTTCAAGAGTTGGATGAGCTGAGCGACCAGTATTCCGATCGCGACTACGACGAGGTTGAGGAGGAGGATTTCGCCGAGATCCTGAGCGATCGCGTCAGGCAGGAAAGGGCTCGTGCTGCGGACGTTCCGACGGAGCGGCCGAGGCCTGCCGATGATCTGCCTAGCGACGTCCCGCGAGATCAGATTGATCGCGGCGACGAGGTTGTCGATCTTGGCGCCACTGAGCCTCTCGATGAGCCGTCGTGGTTTGCCGATCTGCGGAAGCACATGCGTGAGCGTGGGTCGGACGAGGCTGCCCAGAAGGCATTCAAGTCAGCGCGTCGATCCATCCACTACCGCAGGAACCGCGCCAAACGGCCTTTGGGTGCTGCTGTTGCCGCGTACTGGCTCGGGCTGATCGAGACGGCGAAGACGATACGCGGGATCGCTGAGGCCGCGATAGAACGCGACCTACGCATTCGTTGGTTTGATTTCGTTGCCTACTCGAAGACCGGTGCGCCCGCGGGCGGAGTGCCTGGCTTCCTCGTCCCCATCAACGCTGTCGAGCAGCGGGAGCCCGAGCAACTCGACCTAAGCTACCTCGCCAGACTCTCACCGACGAATGAGGCGAGCCTCGCCTTCTTCGCTCCGGCTACGAGGCGAACCCCGGGCGTCCTGTTCTGCGGCGATTCACCGCTTGGCGACGGTCCTGAGTACCGAAACTCCTTTCTCGACAGTCGACCCGAGCCGTGGGGACCTATCGTCGCAACAGCGCCGCATCATGGGTCGGAGAACAATCGGATTGCCTACAAGCACATCTTCCGATGGTCGGAGGTGGATGTCCTGCTCCGTGCCGGCGGCACCAAGTTGCAGCCCGGCCGGACGTTCAAGCGGCTGCGTTGCTCGCTGAAGCTGTGCGCGAAGTGTCCGCAGCGCGGCATGCTTCCCGTACTCGCCGGTGTGGAAGGCACTCATGGATGGCCCTTCCGGGGACCGCAATTCGTTCGAGGCCTGAGCTGTGGCTGCCGGTAAGAAGTGCCTGCTTCGACGGGTGGCGAGGGGGTTATTCCAATGACGCCATCCCTGCGCGACGTTGACTGGCCGCGCTTTCTCCGCGCCCCGGACGGCCAGCTGGTCGCCCGACTTTACGAGCCCGGGCTGTGCCGCGCGGTGCGATACGATCGATGCTGCGCCTACTTCTCGTCTTCCGTCCTCGCAGCCGCCGCTTCCGGTTTCGGCGCGTTCATCCAGCGCATCGTCGATGGTGCCATCACCAAGAAGCCCGCGCTGCGCCTCCTGGTGAACGAGGAGCTGGCCGAGCCCGACGTTCGGGCGCTGCTCGATGCCGGCAATGACGCGCCTCTGATCGATGCTCTGCTCGCGCGCCTGGGCACGCCGGAGACCGCCTTGCAGAAGGGCCGGCTGGAGATGCTGGCCTGGCTGGCACGCGAAGGCTGGCTGGAGATGAAAGTCGGCGTCATGCGGCAGGGTGACGGCATCCTGCACGCCAAGTTCGGGCTGTTTGTGGACGCGGCTGACGACGCAGTGGTCTTCGCCGGGAGCGGCAACGAGAGTGCCAAGGGCATCCGCGGCAACTACGAGAAGCTTGAGATCAGCCGAAGCTGGGATGATCCCGAACGTCACGCGCACTTTCGCGATGAGTTCGAGTTGCTGTGGTCGGGCGACGACCCGGCTGTGGTAGCCGTGTCCTTGCCCGATGCGGTACGGGACGAGCTGATCAAGCTGGCGCCAGAAGCGCCGCCGGTTGCGGAGCCCGAAGACAACCTGCGTCGCCAGCGAGCCGCCATGCTGTGGGGCTATGCCCTCGAGGCGCCCTACATGCCAGACGGCGGAGCGGCGACCTGCGACGTGATGGCCCCCGTCACGCTCTGGCCGCATCAGCGGCATGTGGTCGCCGAAACGGCCGCGGCTTGGCCCGAGGGGCGCCTGCTCTGTGACGAGGTCGGCATGGGCAAGACCGTCGAGGCGATCCTTGCGCTGCGCCGTCTGCTCGCAGGTCGTGGGGTGAAGCGCGCGCTGATCCTGCCCCCCGCCAACCTGCTGCCGCAGTGGCAGGGAGAACTCCGTGAGAAGGGCGGCCTGCGTGTGCCGCGGATGGATGGGCCGAAGACGCTCGTCTGGCCAGATGGCACGAAGCAGGCGGTCTCTGGCCTGGCCGAGGCTCTGGAGGAGCCGCTGCTCCTGCTGAGCCGCGAGACCGCGCGCTCGGAGAGCAATCTGCCGACATTGATGGCCGCTACACCCTGGGACCTCGTGCTGCTGGACGAAGGCCATGCCGCTCGGCGCGCCAGCCAGATCGAGGGCGAATTCAACACGCCAACCTTGCTGCTCGGCCTGCTGCGTCAGATGCAGATGAAGGGCCAAGCGCGCGGCTTCATGATCCTGTCGGCCACGCCGATGCAGACGCACCCCTGGGAGCCCTGGGATCTGCTGCAGGTGCTCGGTGAGGGTGGGTTGTGGCTTTCCGGCTTCCACGTCGTCCGCCGCTTCTACGAGGCGCTGGCGAGCCTGGACCGCGGAACGCTGCCGCGCAGCGAAGGCATGGCCTTGGCGCGAATCCTAACCGCGACTCCACAGTGTCCGCCTGCGCCAGCCAGCCTCGGCTTGCCTCCCATCGATGATGCGGATGCCTTCGCGAAGGCTCTGCGTTTCCTGCCTGCGGCATCACGGCAGGACGCAGTGCGGTGGCTGCGCGCCTGCTCGCCGTTGGCCAGGCGCATGCACCGCAACACGAGGCGTACGCTGCGCAAGTACTTCGAGATGGGCCTGCTCGATCGCCCACCGCCGAGCAGGGATGTGAAGGACGACCCGTTCGACTTTGAGACTGCGGAGGAGCGCGAAGTCTACGAGGCGGTCACGAGCTACATCGATCGCCGCTTCGACGAGCTCGAGAACCAAAAGCCCGGCAAGGGCTTCGTGATGACGATCTATCGCCGGCGTGCGGCGAGCTCGCCGGTGGCGTTGCGCAAAAGCCTGGAGCGTCGCGCGACCGGTCTGAAGGCCGTGATCGCCCAGCATGCTCCGGATCCGAGTGTTCTCGACATCGAGGACGCCCAGGAGCTGGAGGACTTGCTGAATGTGAAGTTGACGTCGGCGCTGCCTGAGACGCCTGAGGAAGCGCGCGCGGAGCTCGTCGAGGTCGAAGAGCTTCTGGAGCGGATCGCGGCACTCGGCGCCCTTGATACGAAGCGCGACCGGCTGGTGGCACGGGCCAAACAGCTTACCGGCGACGGTAGAGCTGTTCTCATCTTCACCGGCTACTCCGACACGATGGTGTATCTGCGCGATGCCCTCGTAGGTGCCTTCGGCACATCAGTGGCGTCCTATTCCGGCGAAGGCGGGGCTCTGCGGTCAGGAAATGGTTGGGTTTCTGCCTCGAAGGAGGTGGTCACCAAGGCGCTTCGCGACGGCACCATCAAGGTTCTCGTCTGTACGGATGCTGCGAGCGAGGGGCTCAACCTTCAGGCCGCCGGTGCCCTGGTCAACTTTGACCTGCCTTGGAACCCCTCGAAGGTCGAGCAGCGGATCGGGCGTATCGACCGCATCGGGCAGGAGCTGCCCGTGCTGCCCGTGGTCAACCTCTACCTTAAGCACAGCGTCGATGAGCGGGTGTACAAGGCACTTGCGTCGCGCTGCGGCCTTTTCGAGACCTTCGTGGGGCCGATGCAGCCTGTGCTATCACAGGCGTTGCGCATGCTGATCGGCCGCGAGGAAGTTGACGAAGACGCCCTGGCGCGAGCCGCAGACGAGATCCGCGCCAATCCAACCCTGATGCAGGCGTTCCCAGAGGACGAGCCTGTCCCGATGGCGGTCGAGGCCGGTCTGTTCTCGACTGGCGATATCGAGGCACTTCTTGCAGGGCTCGACGGGACAGGTGTGCAAGTGACGGCCGAGAGCAACACGATGCACCGCATCGGCGACGGCCCTCTGCGCCTCGCAACGCATCCGTCTGCGATCGCAGCCGCACCTGATGCCGCCTGTGTCGATGGGCTCGACACGCGCCAACACGCTATGTGGCGGCAACTGCAACAGCCTGGTGAGCGGCTGCCGCTATTACTGGTTTCAGCCGAGGCAGGAGCTTTCCGAGTTACTCTCTGCGCTTGGCTGGGCGGAGAAGGGATGAGGGAGGTCAGGTCCTTCGCCGATCTGAAGGCTCTCGTGGCGGCCTGGGATGGCAATGAGGCCCCAACGGGGGCCTGGCAGGCCGCGCGAGCAAACCTCCGCCTCTCGGCACAGACAACTGTCGCTGGGATGGTGGATCGAGCCGCGGCAGCTGCGGCGGCGAAAGCCGCGGCCCAGAACGAAGCGGCGCGGCTTCGGTTGGTCGATGAACTTGGCCGACTCCTGATCTGCTTCGAGCCGGATATCGATGATCTGAATGGGAAGTTTCATAGGCTGGCGGGCGAGCAGACGCCGACCGCTCATCGCCTCCAGAACGTGTTTGGGCGACTTGGAGGCTATCCGGATTGGGAAGGCCACCACATCGCGGATCTCCGAGAGTTTCGAGCAGACCTCGGTCCCAGCCAGGTCAAGACCCGGCTCACTGGCCGCGAGTTGGACGCAGCGTTGGCAGATCCGCGATGGGGTAAGCCGCAGTGACTGGTCCGATGTTTCTCTCGCTGGATTCGTCTGCGATGGCGGCGTGCATCGGCGGCGCCCAGGTCTCAGTCTGCTATGCGGCGCCGGGGATCCAGCAAGAACCCGCCGAGGCCCTCGCCCGGCTTGCCAAGCACCTAGATCCGGTCCTGATCACAGTCATCCTGGACTTCGATGAGCGTGTGATGAGGATGGGTTTCGGCGACCTCGCCGCCGTCACCGCGCTGCGAGCTGCCGGCATTGCGGTGCGCTCAACCCCAGGACTGCGCACCGGCCTCCTGGTGGTTGACGATGCGGGTTTCATCTTCACGCCCGTCGCGCGGTACCTCGAGGCCGACCGGCGGGAGACCGAGGCTCCAAACGCGCTCCGCTTGTCTCCGGAGCAAGTGCGGGAAGCCCTCGCTCGGCTTTCCCCGGCTGCCAAGGCGATCGCCGTTGCGATGGCGAAGACGCCCGAGGAACGGGAAAGGATCCAGGAGCAAGCAGTCGAGGTTAGGTCGGATGACATCCCGCCGACGCAGTTTGCCGAGGTTGAGCAAAGCCTGAAGGATGCGCCACCGGTAAGCTTCGACGTCGCCCGCCAGGTCCGCGTCTTCGAGCCCTACCTGCAATACGTGGAACTAAATCTCACCGGTGCGGCCATCCAACGCCGGAAGCTGGCGATCCCCAAGGTCATCCAGAACCTCGGAGTGCCGGAGGGAGCACAGTCGAGGTTCAACACGACCTTTGACCTGATCGAACGCGAAAGCGAGCTGTCGTCCAAGCATATTGAGGATGCGCTGAAGGGCATCCGGGACAGCTTCACGCCATCACTCGGGAAGGACCACGGCCGTGTGCTGCTGAAGGCGAGGAAGCCATTGTTTGAGAAGCGGCTCAACGAGCTGCGCACCAAGCTGGAGGAATTCCAGGCCAAGGTGAGAGACAAGCTGCAAGTCAGCCTCAATGCGTCCCGCGACGAGATCGTCACATATTATGTTCCAGCTGTGTTGGCGAACCTTCCTGACAGTTTCCTCGGGCAACTGCTGTCGCCCGAGCCCACCGATGAGGATGCCCCGCCGCTGGCTGCGGCAGCAGTTGGAGGGTGTAATCCCGAAGGCGGACGAGCTGATCAAGAGGATGGAGCTCAAGCAGACATACAAGGACGTCACCTTCGAGACCCTGAACAAGCCGGATTTCGTCCAGAGCCTTCGGGAGGCCTTCCCGGCTGTGGACTGGGACAAGGCCTACAAGGAGTTTCAGGCAGCAGGCGAAGCAACCACTCCCGTCGCCCCAGGCGGCACAAGTGCCTGACAGGGGCGCCAGATCCGTACCTAAGTGTTTGCTCTCGAAGTACGGATTTCGGGCAAGTGGGGTTCGAACAACGGCAAGTGCCGACCGCGCGGAAACAGGCCGTTTACCTAGGTTCTCGCGTTCCGTACTAAATCGCCCAAGTCAGGAGGTCCGGAGAGAAACGGCCTCCGGAGAGCGATTTCCTGCCGTCTCCGAGCCGGGCCGGTCAACAGGTCAGCCCCGAAAACCCCAGAAAACCTGCCACTCATCGCGACGGTCGGTCAGGCGGAGAGCGCGACGCGCAAGGGAACTGGCGGATGGGGTAGGATTCGAACCGGCGGTACGCTCACCCGTACTTTCTCGTCGCCACTGAGGCGCCTCAGCATTCCAGCACCGGCATCGCATTGGCAACTGCCAGTGGCTGCGTGTCTCCGATTTGAACCTGCTAAACGCTGCCCAGGTGTCTGGCGGCGAAGCCGGCAGCGCTGTGCCGACCTCTGTGCCGACCCTTGCGCGCCAGGGGCGCTCTATGCGCTCCATGCGGCCGCTAAGCGCTTGCAATTGCGAAGGCGGCGCTGCCGCTCTTTGTGCCGACATCAGTCGTGAACGGTTTGCTAAACCGTCATAGGGGCTTAAACCTCTATCGTGGGTTCGAATCCGATCCCCTCCGCCAGATTTCGTAGCTTTTGAGACACTTAGCGTCGGACCACCACAGAGCCCAGAACTCAGTCACAACATAGCGGTTGGCCCAAATCGGGAAGCGCTCTGTTTGGGGGCGCCGTGCACGATTACGTCGGTGCTAGGGGTCATTCTCCGCCCCGTCCGGCGGCTTGCCGGCCAGCCCTCTACCAGCCCGAGCCGGCAAGAGGAACGGCCCGCGAAACCCGCGTGAGATCGTTCCGAACTCCACCAGACCTCCTGGCGCGTGCGAACCCGCCGCCATGTTTCCTCGGTAGGAGCCGCGTCCGGCATCCGCCCCACACGTCGAGCAGTCCGGCCGTGGCGAAGCTGTCGGCGAGGTCGTTCCACTCCACTAGCGCAGCGCCAGCGATCATCAGCGCTAGCTCCGCCTCATTTTCGGTCATCCATTTACGGCGCTTGCGACCATCCGCGCCAACTCCGGTTCCCTCTGACGCACGTTCTGCCCTCGCGCTCTGAGACTGGGCATGAACTCCTGCTGGCGGTCCAGCGGCTACAGCGGCCAGGATCTCGATCTACGCTAATCCTGGTGAGCGGCATGGTCCGGCTCGAACGCGCGCCCGATCAAGCGGCGAGCATGGCGGCTTTATGCGGACTCGCCGCCGCGTGGCCGCTAAGGGCGCCGGCCAGCAGCGCGTCCGAATTCTTTGGAGGCGTACTGCCCGCCGTCACCGTCCCATTCTCGTATCGATTCGTAATTGTTGACGCGAACATGGCCGCCGGTCATTGTTAGGCGGCCGGGGCTCAATTTTTTGGACATGGGACAGAAAGGGGACTGTCGTGCTTGAGAAAGTGAAGGCACTGACGCGTCGCGGGACGGATCTGGCCTTGAACCTCGCGAACGACTGCAAGGGCGTGACGGCGGTGGAGTACGGCGTCATCGCGGCGCTCATCATCGTCGTCTGCATCGTTGCGCTCGTGACAGTGGGTACCAACCTCAACACCACCTTCACTACCATCGGCGGAAATCTCACCCGCTGAGATCGATTCAGCGCGGCAGACAGGGGCTGTCTGGCAGACGCGCGCCGACCTAGGGGGGCGGACGCCTACAGGCGCTGACCCGGCGTCCGCCCTGGTCCCAGGCTCTTCATCGCTCTTTGCAAGTCACGGCGCTCTCGCTGTGGCCCGCTCGGCCAGCCACACCACACGCGCTAAGTCACGTCCTTGGAACACACCGGATCGCGAAGCTCGGCGAATACGGAAGCGAGGTCGTCAATCAGCGCGGCGATGTCGGATCGCAGGTACGGCGGCATGTGCTGGTCAGCCGCTTGGCGACGCAGAGTCGCCAGCAGCAACGCGCGTCCGGAGCGCGAGAGCCCGGCCACGAACGCTCTTAGCGCCGCCGCTTCTGCATTGGCGTCGCAGGTGCGCAAGCCCGTCTCGATTGCCGTCTGGTCGAACGATGGGCCAAACACCGTCGTCGCTCGCGGCTCCGGGTAACCTCCCGCGGAGTCCGCGTTCGCGGTCCAGTTTTGTATGGTCATGTAAACGGCGCCCTGCTCGTCAGCCTGGCCACGCATCCGGATCCATCGAGCGGGAATAGTCCTGCCGCTCTCGCTGCATCTCGCGCAGCTTGCGGGCGCCATACCGCCTTTCCAGCGCCACCGGGACGGCCAAGGCGATTGTCGCGGCCCCGATTAACAGGGGCCTGTCCGCGGCTGACGCCGTGAACAGCGATGCCACGGACCAGCTGAGCGTGGCGCTTCCGGCAAAGGCGATGATGAGCCGCAAGGGTCCCCTCCCATGCAACAGCAACCGCGGCGATCAAAAGTTGAGAATGCCCAGGCGTCAAGTTGCATCCAGCGTGAAAAATCCACTTTCTGGATTCCTGTTGCGCAGCTTCCCGCGAATTGCGGGTGTTCCATTTCTGTTCACTCAGTGGTTTAGGCTGGCCAGGTGCCCAGTTGCTGCATGCTCTCGCATGCCACCAAAGCGGCTTCGGCTTCGCGCCCAGAAATGCGCCGGCCCGGCGGGGGCGCTCATACGCGCCCGAATGCGCAGTTCTGGGACTGAGTCCCACCGAACCGGGCAAGCCCCGTGCGGCCTCCCGGTCTCACGCTGTCCCATAGCGGCACGCGCGCAGCCGATCAGTTGCTCGGACAGGTGCCCGCGAGCGCGCATGCCAGGCGTTGTGCGCTTTCCGGTGATGGCGCTGAGGTCGTTGGTGTCTTCGCCTCGCCTGGCGCTGCAATTTGATCTGACGGTCCTTGCTGTCGGCGCATCGGAGACTCTGTTCGCGGTGACACCAGTCCGAGTTCCGCCAAGCGTCGCGTCGTACAGCGCCTGACCGCAGCAGGACCCTGGGCGGCAATGGCCGAGCAAGCCGCCACTACAGCCGATCGCTCTTGGGGCGTGAGCGAAGCGGTGCCGGGTGGCTGCGGTGTCGCGCTGAGTTCGGCGATGTGCCGATTTGTGCAGTCCCGGAAAGCAGCCGGAAGATTGGTCGTGCCCGCACAGGCGGTCCACAAGGCCGATTGCTCTTGGAACGTCAGCGGGACGGTGCTGGGCGGCTGGGGTGCGGAGCTGGTCGGCGTCAGCACAGTGCAGAACACGCAAGCGACCGCAGCGCAAATCCTGCGCTGGCCGGACACGCTCAGGCGTCGTCCACGCCCTGCTGCTCGCCGGAACGGCTTATAGAGCCGGTCGCCCATCAGCGCCAAACGCTTGGCCGCCTGAGCCGATCCCGAAGCGACCCGGCTCGTGGGCACACCTTCACCGTCTTGGCAGTCCGGCAGCTGTCCGCGCGCGTCCAGCGGGCCGTCATCGGTGAAGCTCCGGGAGCATGGATCCGAGACCAATCCTGGTGGCTGCAGGGGCACTGAGCATCGCGCTGCAAGAAGGCCCCGCTGACCAGGGCAGAGGTCAGCGGGGCTGAGGGGAGCGCGCGGGCCTCCACCCGAAGCATCCGAGGACGAGCGCACAGTCGCTCTCCCGGCCCGCGAAACCGATACGTGGCAACACCGAGTCAGTTCGCATTCCGCAATCACCTGTGATGGCCGCGCAGGCACCGCGCTGGCCGGCAGCCGTTACGCTGGGGTGCCGCCGAAGACCGACAGTGCGCCCGGCACGGCTACGGGTTGCCCGGCGGGACGCTCTGGGCTGTGACAGGGAGAGGCGCAGTCACGGCGAGAACACTGGACGAGCTCCGAAGCGCTTCTGATAGCCCAGCTCGCCGCCAAGCGCGTATCGCGTCTTCCGTGCCACCTTACGAAGCCGGGCGCGCGCCGCAAAAGCACCCTGTCTCTTGCAGCATAAACGGCGCCTAGCGCTCGCTGAGCTTGCAGAACGCCGCCGCAGTTTACTCAGGAATCGAGTCCGATGGTCCTGACCCGCCGAACGGATCCGGGCGGAGCGCAATTTTCTCGGGCACTCCGACCCCGCCTGGCTGGCGCGCATGACGCCGGCCGATCGGTGCGGCCTGACCCCGCTGGTCTGCGGCCGCGACATAGAGCGGCGGCTGCATCTGGAGCTCCTCGCCGCGGCGTGAGGCTGCCAACTCTTTACAGAACGCGGGTTTCGTCGAAAGCGTGCACCCACCTCCCGGGCGGAGAAGGAGTTGCGGCGATGCCGTCGGCGGTGCCCGGCAGGCGAAAGGTCAAGAGTGTGCCGGCTGGCCCCGCTGCGGCCGGTGCCGATGGGCACGAGAGCGCCGAGCACTGCCTCTCCCCGGCCCAAGTCGCCCGGTTGCTGGACGCCGCCAAGGCCCGCCGGCACGGCATCCGCGACCACCTCCTGTTGGTGATGACCTACCGCCACGGGCTGCGGGTCAGTGAGGCCGTCGGCATGCGCCGGGACGAGCTCGACCTCGACCGCGCCCGGCTCTGCGTGCGCCGCCTCAAGGGCGGGCTCTCGGTCGAGCAGCCGATCGCCGGTGACGAGCTGCGCGCGGTCCAGCGCTACCTTGGCACCCGCGCCGACGCGCTGCCCTGGCTCCTCGTCGCGGAGCGCGGCCAGCCGCTGACGCGCCAGGCGGTGAACTACATCGCCGCCGCCGCGGCGGCACGCGCTGGCCTGGCTGGCGTCCACCCGAACACGCTCCGTCGCTCCTGCGGCTTCGCGCTCGCCAACGGCCTCGACCTGCGGCTCATCCAGGACCACCTCGGCCACCGCGACCGCCAGCACACCGTCCACTACACCCGCGCGCCGGGCCGGCGCTTC
Source organism: Falsiroseomonas sp. HW251 (assembly GCF_050563545.1). Lineage (NCBI taxonomy): Bacteria > Pseudomonadati > Pseudomonadota > Alphaproteobacteria > Acetobacterales > Roseomonadaceae > Falsiroseomonas > Falsiroseomonas sp. HW251. The sequence continues at coordinate 89,063 of NZ_JBNXUM010000022.1, read as the reverse complement.
GAGGGGCTCTGGCGGTGAGCGCCGCGCGACGCCCGGAGATGCTGGAGGATGTGTCCTGGCCGCCCGGCAAGGGCGAGATGCCCCGGCGCATCCGTGAGCACGACTGGGGCGCGACACCGCTCGGCCCGATTGAGCGCTGGTCCCCCAGGATGCGCACCTGCGTGGAGGTGGTCCTCGGATCGGCCTTCCCAAGCTTCATGCTCTGGGGCGCGGAACGCACCATTCTGTACAACGACGCCTACGCAGGCATCCTGTTCGATAAGCACCCTGCCGCCTTGGGCCAGGCGTTTCGCGCGGTCTGGCCGGAGATCTGGGATGTCCTCGACCCGCTCGTCCACCGCACGATGGTGGGTGGCGAGACGCACACGATGGACGACCTGCCCTTCGTCATGCGCCGCAAGGGCTACGCCGAGGAGACCTGGTTCTCGTACTCCTACGCGCCGCTGCGCAACGAGGAGGGGCGGATCGCCGGCCTGATCTGTACCTGCATGGAGACGACGGCGCGCGTCCAGGCCGAGGCGGCGCTGCGCGAGAGCGAGGCGCGCCAGGCCTTTCTCCTGCAGCTCACCGACGCGCTGCGCCCGCTCGCCGACCCGGCCGCGATCGTCGGCGAGGCCAGTCGGTTGATCGCGGAACGGCTGGACGCGGACCGCGCCTTCTATGTCGAGATGGACGAGGCGGCCGGCATTGCGCGCGTCGAGCGGGACCTCGTCCGCGGCGATGCGCCGTCGCTCGCAGGCGTGCACCGGCTGGTCGATTTCACATGGTCGGTCGGCATCCTGCGCCGTGGTGAATGCCAGATCGTCGCCGACACGCAGGACCCGGAGACGATCCCGGCCGTGGACCGCGCAGCTTATGCGGCACTCAGGATCATCGCCTTCGTCGGCGCGCCGCTCGTCAAGCATGGACGCCTCGTCGGCGTCTTCTCCGTTGCGATGGCCCGCCCACGAGTCTGGACCGAGCAGGAGGCCCGCCTGCTCCGCGAGGTGGCAGAGCGGATCTGGGCCGCGGTGGAGCGCGCTCGCGCCGAGGCAGCGACGCACGCAGGCGAGGCGCGCTTCCGCGCGCTGGTGACCGCCGGCGCCAACATTGTCTACCGCATGAGCCCGGACTGGCGGTTCATCAACCACCTCGACGGCAGGCACATGCTGCCCGACACGACCACCCCGGCCGAGAACTGGGCGGACACCTACCACCTCCCCGAGGACCGTCCGCGCCATTCTGGAGGCCGGTGGGCAGGCGCCGGAGCGCGAAAGCGGCAACGGCTGAGCCCAGCAGCGGCCCGGTCAAAAGGGGGAGCCGCGCCGCGGACGGGCGCCTTCGCCCGCGTCAGACCGGCCGGGGAGCCATCACAGCAGGGGCGGCACCAAACATTTAGGGCCGCACGCGCAGCGGCATCTCGATCCGGCAGGTCACGCCGTCCGCGCCGAAGGCGAGCCGGCTCTTCGCCCGCGCTGCGTAGGCAAGGGCCCGCTCGATCAGCTCCCGCCCGTAGCCGCGCCGGGACGTGTCCGCCGGCATGGCGACGCCGCTCTCCCACCAATCCAGCGCGAGCAGCGGACCGCCATCCGCCGCGCCGTGGTCCTCGACCGTCCAGCGGATCTCGAGCCGTCCCCCCCCCGGTCTTGAGCGCGCCGTGCTTGACGGCGTTGGTGGTGAGCTCGTGCAACGCGAGGGCCAGCACCTGGAGGCGTTCGGCGCCGAGCGCCACCGGCGGCCCCGCGAGGGTGACCCTGCCGTCCCCGACCGCCGCGGCGTGGGCACGCAACTCGAGACGGATGACAGCGGCGAGGTCCACCGGCCCACCGCCCGTCTCGCTGACCAGGCTCTGCACACGGCCCAGCGCGGCGAGTCGCTCGGTCAGCTCCTTCGGCGTGCCCTCGCGGCCCAGGGTCTGCATGACAATTGCCTGTACCACGTTCAGCAGGTTGCGGGTGCGGTGTTGCAGCTCGGCGACCAGGGTCCGCTGGTAGACCTCGGCCTCGGTCAGGCCGGTGACGTCGACGAAGGTTGCCACCACGCCGTCGATGCGGCGGTCGCCGTTCCGGTACGGCGTCAGTCGCACGAGGTAGTGGGCGCTCGCCTCCTCATGGTCGAGCCGCCTCTCGAGAGGCTCGCCACCGGCCATGACCGCGGCGATGTCCGTCTCGAAATCGGGCAGCTCGATGCGAGCCGAAAGGTCGGTGATTGGCCGTCCGCGGTCGCCGGGAAGGAGGTTGAACACGCGCTTCGCGGCCGGGGTGAAGCTGCGGATCCGGAGCTCGCGGTCGAGGAAGACGGTGGCGACGTCGGTGCTCTCGAAGAGGTTGTTCAGGTCGTCATTGGCGCGGTCGAGCGCCTCGACCTTGGCGTTCAGCTCCAGGTTGACGGTCTGCAGCTCCTCGTTGACCGACTGGAGCTCCTCCTTCGAGGCCTCGAGCTCCTCGTTCGTCGACTGCAGTTCCTCGTTCAGCGACACCAGCTCCTCGTTCGACGCCTTCAGTTCCTCGAGCGCCGTCTCGTACTCCTCGATCAGCGACTGCAGCCGCTCGCGCGTCTCCCGCAACTCCGCCTCCAGGCGCGGCGCCGTCCCGTCCTGAGCGGCCCGGACCGCGCCGAGTGCCTCCTCGCGGCTCAGCACCGGACCCTCGTCGGTAAAGAGGATGAGGTAGAGTTGCTCGGCCCCGCCGCGGTCACGCAGCGGCTCCACCGTGAGCGAGACCATCTGGACGCGCCCGTCCTCCTCCTCGACGGCAATGCCGCGGCGCGTCACGGCGCCGCCGGTCTCGACCGCCTCGCTCAGGGTGGTCCGCAGGTCGAGCCTGAGGCCCTTGCGGGCCATGGTCAGCACCTGGCGGGTCGGGAGCCCCGCTGCGACCTCGAGGTACTTGCCGGTCCCAGCGGAGGTGTAGGCGACCTCGCCGTCCCGGTTAACCACCGTGAAGGGCGGTGCGAACCGCTCCAGGACCTGGCCCTCGACGGCCTGCCGCAGCGCGATCCCCCCGGTGACCGTCGGCCGCGGCACCGGTTCCATCGCGCGTCCGGGGCGCAGGCCGATCAGCGTCATCGGCAGCCGAACTGCCGGCGTCCCGTCCGTCCGGCGGACGAAGATGCGGTTCTGCTTGTCCACGGGGGCGAAAAGATCGGCGAAGGTGCCGATGTTCTCGGACGTGCCGAGGAAGAGATGCCCGCCCGGCCTCAGCGCGTAGTGGAACACCGGGAGGACCTGGTTCTGTGCGTCCGCGCCGAAGTAGATCAGCAGGTTGCGGCAGGAGACGAGGTCGATGCGGGAAAACGGCGGGTCGCGCAGCACGCTGTGCGGCGAGAAGATGCAGACGTCGCGCACTTCCCTCGTGACCAGGAAGCTGCCGCCGTCGGGGACGAAGAACCGTGCGCGCCGCTCCGGGCTGACGCTGTCAAGCAGCGGCCCGGGGTAGCGCGCCGCGCGGGCGACGGCGAGCGCGCGGGCGTCGATGTCGGTGGCGAAGACCTGCACACGCGGGACCACCTGGAGCCGGTCCATGTGCTCGCGCAGGAGGATGGCGATCGAGAACACCTCCTCGCCCGTGGCGCAGCCGGGAATCCAGACGCGCACCGCGTCGTCGGCACCGCGCCCTTCGAACAGGCGGGGTATCACCGTCGAGGCGAGGGCCTCGAAAGCGTCGGTGTCGCGGAAGAAGTTAGTAACGCCGATCAGCAGGTCGCGGAAGAGGGCGTTCACCTCCTCCGGGTCCCGCCGCAGCAGCTCGACATAGCCCTCTACCGTGTCGAGCGCGGTCACCTGCATGCGCCGCTGCACCCGCCGGAGGAAGGTCTTCGGCTTGTAGGCCGTGAAGTCGTGGCCGACCTGGTTGCGGAGGATCGCGCAGATCTCCGCCCGCGCATCCTCGACGGCCCGGACGTCCTGCAGCGGGCCGGGAGCCGCCGTCAAGTCGTCGAGCACCCGCAGGCCATGGGCGAACTCGACGAGCCGCGTGCCCATCTCCGCCGCGGGCAGGGCGAGGTCGACGAGGCCGCTGGCGATCGCGCTCTCGGGCATTTCCGGTCGGCCCGGCCCGTGGCCATCGGCCACCTGTGCCAGGGTGAGGCCGCCGCGCTCCTTGATCGCCTTGATGCCGAGCGTGCCGTCGCCGTCTCCGCCCGAGAGCACCACCCCCGCCGCGTGCTCGCCCTGGTCGGCGGCCAGGGCGCTGAAGAAGATGTCGATCGGCTTGCGCTCGCGCCGGCCGGCATTGGGCTTGGTGATCCTGAGCCGCCCCCGCTCGATGCCGAGGAGCGCGTCGGCCGGGAGGACGTAGACGTGGTCCGGCTCGACCCGCTGGCCGTCGGCTGCAACCTGCACCGGCATGGGCGTATAGCGCGCCAGGATCTCGTGCAGGAGGCTCTCGCGGTCGGGGGACAGGTGCGTGACAACGACCACGGCGAGGCCGGGACGGTCCGGCAGTCCTTGCAGGAACCCCTCCAGCGCCTCGATGCCGCCCGCCGAGGCGCCGACGCCGACGATCGGGAAGGCCTTCGGCTCCATCATCGAAGGCCCCGGCGCGGGGTGGCAGTCTCCGCCCCGTTCTCAGCCGCCTCGCCCTGGTGGCGGCGCGTGTTGCCGGGTTGCCCTCCAACTCTCGTTCAAGCAGCCGGAGCCCGGCCCGCATCACCTCGCTCGCGCTGCGGAAGCGGCCGGAAGCGACCTGCGCCTGGACGAAGGCGCAGAGGTGCTCGGTCAGCGAAATGCTCAGATTGTGCTTGCTTGGCATCGCCCCTCCAGCGCGCCAGCCTACCCTCTGAATGCGAAGGATTACGACCCTGGAGAGATCACGCGTCGGCTAGTCGGGAGGCCAAAGGGCCGGGCGCATTCCTCAGCGCGCTCTGCGGACTTCTGGGGCGAGCCAGTGCTTTACGCCGACCATGCCTTTGCTGCGCGATGGGCGCGCGCAGGTGCCTTCACCTACGCTAGTGCCCAGGGCGTTGACGGACGTCCTGGTCGAGCGGCTTCACGGAGGGAGTTGCGCCGGCACCCCGCCGCGTCGGTCACGCGACGTTGCAACGCCTTCCGCGGTGGGACGCTCGATACGAACGCGGCCTGCCCGCGTTGATGCTGCCTTGCGCATGGAGCGGAGCGACGGATGGCGGGCCCCTCGAAGACGCCGCGGATCGAGGAGTATGAGGGGCCGGCCGGCGGCTACGGCTCCCTTCGCGCGGTCGGTGGGATCCTGCTGCGGGAGGAGATCCCCGGCCGCATCGCGACGCTGCAGCACCAGAACAAGCCCGACGGCTACATGTGCGTCAGCTGTTCCTGGGCGAAGCCGCCGGAGCCGCTGCCCTTCGAGTATTGCGAGAACGGCGCCAAGGCGACGGCATGGGAAACCACGCGGCGGCGCGTAGAGCCCGACTTCTTCCAGAAACACAGCCTGGCGGAACTGGAAGGCTGGCTGGACTACCATCTGGAGGAAGCTGGCCGCCTGACCGAGCCGATGCGCTGGGACCCCGCCACCGACCGCTACCTGCCGGTGAGCTGGGAGAGCGCCTTCGAGGAGATCGGCCGGGAACTCGGCGCGCTGCGCGCCGATCCGGACCAGGTCATCTTCTACACCAGCGGCCGCGCCAGCCTGGAAGCGAGCTACATGTTCCAGCTCCTCGCCCGGCTCTACGGCACCAACAACCTGCCTGACAGCTCCAACATGTGTCACGAATCCACCAGCGTGGCGCTGCCGGAGAGTATCGGCGCCCCGGTCGGCACGATCACGCTGCAGGATTTCGACCAGACCGACCTTATCCTCTATCTCGGGCACAACATCGCGACCACCGCGCCGCGCATGCTGCACCAGTTCCAGCACGCCAAGCAGCGCGGCGCCACGATCATCAGCGTGAACCCGCTGCGCGAACGCGGGCTCGAGCGCTTCACCGATCCGCAATCCCCGCGCGAGATGCTGACGGGATCGGAAACGCAGATCTCCGACGCGATCCTCCAGGTGCGCGTCGGTGGCGACCTCGCGGCGCTGACCGGCATCTGCAAGGCGCTGATCGCGATGGACGACGCAGCCGGCGCCGGGCCGACCGACAAGGCCGCGCTGCGCGAGGACACGGAGAACGACGCCGCCTACGGCGTCAAGGCCGCCGCCGCGCGCGCGACGTCCCGCCGCGTGCTGGACCATGACTTCATCGCCGCGCACACCACCGGCTTCGACGCACTCGCCGATCATTGCCGGTCCGCGGAGTGGGCAGAAATCGAGCACGTCTCCGGCCTTTCGCGATCACAGCTGGAGGAGGTGGCCGCGACCTATGCGCGGGCGGATCGCTGCATGGCGCTCTACGGGATGGGGCTGACGCAGCATGTCGGCGGCGTCGAGACCGTGCAGATGCTCGCCAACCTGCTGCTGCTGCGCGGCAACATCGGCAAGCCCGGGACGGGCATCTGCCCGGTGCGTGGCCATTCCAACGTGCAGGGCCAGCGCACCGTCGGCATCACCGAGAAGCCCGACCTGGTCCCCCTCGACAGGCTGGAGGAGCTCTACGGCTTCAAGGCGCCGCGGCACGAGGGCTACTCCACCGTCGCCGGGCTCGAGGCGATGCTGGCGGGGAAGCTGCGCGCTTTCGTCGCGCTCGGCGGCAACGTGGTGCGCGCCGCGCCGGACCAGCCGCGTGTCGAGGCGGCGTGGCGAAAGCTGCGCCTGACCGTCGCGATCGCCACCAAGCTCAACCGCAGCCATGTCGTGCATGGCGAGATCGCCTATCTGCTGCCCTGCCTCGGCCGCCTGGAGATCGACGAGCAGGCGAGCGGCCCGCAGATGGTCTCGATCGAAAGCAGCGTCGCGCAGTTCCACGGATCCTGGGGCCAGGTGAAGCCGGCCTCGGACTCGCTGCGGTCGGAGCCGGCGATCATCGCCGGCATCGCCCAGGCCACGCTGCCGCCCAATCCGCGAATTCCGTGGCAGGATTGGGTCGGCGATTACGGGCTGGTGCGGGACGCGATCGAGCGCACCTGGCCCACCACCTTCACCCGCTTCAACGAGCGCATCCGCCACCCCGGCGGCTTCCCCCGGCCCCTTGCGGCGCGCGAGCGGAGCTGGAGCACGCATACCGGGAAGGCGAATTTCCTGCTGCCGACGCGCCTCTTCGCCGGCGCCCCTGACACGCTCGACCTGCCGGACGTGCTGCAGCTCACGACGTTCCGCAGCAACGACCAGTTCAACACCACGATCTACGGCTACCACGACCGGTTCCGCGGCGTGCGCGGCACGCGCCTGGTGGTCTTCATGAACCAGGCCGACATCGCGCGGCTGGGGCTGGAGGCGGACGCGGCGGTGGACATCGAGACCGCGCTCGACACCGACGGCGCGGTGCGTCGCGTCGAGGGTTTCCGCGTCCTGCCCTACGACATCCCGCCGGGCTGCTGCGGCGCCTACTTCCCGGAGGCGAACCCGCTCGTGCCGCTCAGCCATCGCGACACGCGGGCGCATACCCCGGCCTACAAGGCGATACCCGTGCGCGTCACGCGTTCGCGCGCCGCGCAGCCGCGGATCGGCTGAGATGGACGCGGCCTGCCGGCTGCCGAGCCTGGTGGTGCGCGGCGCCGTGATGATCCCCGGCGCGCGCCTGGCCGCCGAGGAAGCGCCCGTTGCCATCGACTATGCCGGCCACACCCATGCAGTGCTGATGGCGACGCCGGCCGATGTCGAGGATCTCGCGGTCGGCTTCACCCTGACCGAGGGCCTCGTGCGAAGCCTGGACGAGATCGAGGAAGTCCAGGTGATCCCCCGGCCGGACGGGCTGGTGGCGCGCCTCTGGCTGACGCCCGACCGCTGCCGCGACCTGGAGGGGCGGCGACGCGCCCTGGCCGGGCCGACCGGCTGCGGCCTCTGCGGAGTGGAGAGCCTGGAGGCGGCGGTCCGCCCGCCGCCGCCCGTGCCGCCCGGCGGCAACTTCACGCCGGCCGACATCGCCGCCGCGCTGGACGCGATGGCGTCACGCCAGGCGCTGGGCTTGGCGACGCGAGCCGCGCATGCCGCGGCGCTCTGGCTGCCGGGCGAGGGTTGCGTCGCGCTGCGGGAGGATGTCGGCCGTCACAACGCGCTGGACAAGCTCGCCGGCGCGCTGGCGCAGGCGGGGCGCAGCGCGGCGGGCGGCATCGTCGTGCTGTCCAGCCGCGTGTCGGTGGAGATGGTGCAGAAGGCGGCGAGGCTCGGCGCGGCGGCGATCGCCGCGGTTTCCGCGCCGACCGCGCTGGCCGTGCGCACGGCGGAGGCGGCCGGCGTCACGCTCATCGCGGTGGTGCGGGCGGACGGGTTCGAGATCTTCGCAGGCGCCGCGCGCATCGCCATGCCTACGGACTGCACCGCGCTTCCGTTGGACGGTGATGCGATCGGCCTGGGTTGAACCGGCGCGAAACAGGCGCGGCCGCAGAGGCCGAACCTGACCGGACACGCGACGTTCTGAGCTGCAAGCAAGCAATCGAGACGGCGAGGATGGCGTGGTTGCAGGGCGGCACATCAGGGCGTCGATGCTGCTCCTTGCCGCGTGGCTGACGGGATGCGGCAGCGAGGATCGCGCTGTCGATCGCGAACCCGTCCGCACGCCCCCGCGCAGCGCGGAGGATGCGCGCATCCCGTATTTCCAGGACAACCGCTTCCAGGTGGCGCGCGGTGGCCGATACTTCGCGTGGTACGGTTGCGACCGCTGCCACCAGGAATCCGGCGGCGCGGCGCTCGATCTCGCGGATGGCGATTGGCGCCATGGTGGCGACTTCGACGCCGTCTTCGTCTCCATCGCGGATGGAAGGCCGGGCATGCCGGCCTACGCCGCCCGCATGCCGATGCAGACGCTCTGGCAGGTCACCGCCTATGTGCGCGACCTCGAGAAGCAGACGCCGCAGATGCGCCGGCGCCAGAGCCTGGACCAGCAGCCTGAAAGCAGGGGGGGCGGGTCGTGAGGCGTTGGCCCGTGCTGCTGGTCGCAGGCTTTCTCGCGGCCTGCGGCGGGCCACAATCCGCCCTGGATCCCGCCGGCGAAGGGGCATCGCTGCTGCACGGCCTGTTCGGCCTGATGCTGTGGGTGTGCGGCGGGGTGTATCTCCTGACGCTTGCCTTCCTGGCCTGGGCGATCCGGCGTTCGCGAAAGGCCGCGGCGTCGGCCGGCGGCGAGGGCCGGCTGCGTGCGGGGTTGGCGATCTGGACGGTGCTGGTCGTCGCCGGGCTGTCGGTGCTCGCCACCGCAAGCTTCGCGGTGGACCGTGCGCTGGCTGCCGCGCGCGGCCGCGACGCGCTCGAGATCCGCGTCACGGCGCACCAATGGTGGTGGCGCGTCGCCTACCGCGATCCCGCGTCGGGAGACTGGATCGAGACAGCGAACGAGCTGCACCTGCCGGTCGGCCGCGCGGCCCGGCTGGAACTGATCGCCGGCGACGTCATCCACAGCTTCTGGATCCCCAATCTCAGCGGCAAGCTCGACGTCATCCCCGGCCGGCGGAACCTCCTCGACCTCACGGCGGAGCGGGAAGGCGAGTATCGCGGCCAATGCGCGGAGTTCTGCGGCCTGCAGCATGCGTTGATGGCGCTGGATGTGCGGGTATCGCCACCGCGGGATTTCGCGGCCTGGCTTGCCGCACAGGCCGCGCCGGCGGCGGAGCCGGGCGATGCCGTGCTGGCGCACGGACGGACCCTGCTGGAGGACGGCCCCTGCGCGGCCTGCCACACCGTGCGCGGTACGGCGGCGCGCGGGCAGGCCGGTCCCGACCTGACGCATGTCGGCGGGCGACGCAGCATCGCCGCCGGCACGCTGCCCAACAACCGTGGCAATCTGCAGGGCTGGATCGTCGATCCCGACGCGCTGAAGCCGGGGACGCTGATGCCGGCGATGGAACTCGCGCCGGACGATGCGGATGCGCTGGCGAGGTATCTGGAATGGCTGCGCTAGCGCGCCTTCTCGCCATGGCCGGCCTTACCTGGATGGTGGCGTTGGCCGACCGGCCGCGCCGCGCGCCGGTCGAGCCGGTGCTGCCCGTCCCGTCCGACGACGCCGCGCGCCTGGCCGCGACATGGGGCGACAAGCCCGGCCTGATCGGCTTCCTTGCCACCGTCGACCACAAGCGCATCGCAGCTCGCTACCTCGTCACCACCCTCGCACTGCTGGTCGTCTCCGGCATCCTCGCGCTCGACATGCGCATCCAGCTCTCACAGCCGGAGATGCAGCGCCTCGGGCCGCAGGGCTACAACGAGGCCTTCACGCTGCACGGCTCGACCATGCTGTTCCTGGTCTCCGTGCCGGTGATGGAGGCGATGGCGATCTGGCTCGTGCCGCTGATGCTCGGCCAGCGCAACCTCGCCTATCCGCGCCTCGCGGCCTACAGCTACTGGCTCTACCTCGGCGGCGTGCTGATGCTCTGGGTGCCGCATGCGCTCGGCGTGACACCCGACCTCGGTTGGTTCGAATATCCGCCGCTTTCTGGCCCGACCTATGCGCCCGGCCACCGCGCCGATGTCTGGGCGCAGATGATCACCTTCACCGAGGTCGCCGCGCTCGCAGCTTCGGTCAATATCGCGGTGACCATCCTGAAGATGCGCCCGCCGGGCATGACGCTGGCGCGCATGCCGGTGTTCCTCTGGGCGATGCTCGTCACCTCGGTGATGACGGTGCTGGCGCTGCCGGCGGTGATGCTGGCGACGAGCCTGCTGATCGCCGACCGGCTGGTCGCGACGCAGTTCTTCAGTCCGCAGGCCGGCGGCGACGTGCTGCTGTTCCAGCACATGTTCTGGTTCTTCGGCCACCCCGAGGTCTACATCATCTTCCTCCCGGCCGTCGGCTTCGTCTCCGCGATCGTGGAGACCTTCTCGCGCCGCGTCCTGTTCGGCCATACGGTGCAGGTGCTGGCCATCGTCTCGGTGGGGCTGCTCGCCTTCGGGCTGTGGGTGCACCACATGTTCGCCGTCGGCCTGCCGCGCCTCGGCGCGAGCTTCTACACCGCGGCGAGCATGGCGATCGCGCTGCCGGTCGGGATGCAGATCTTCTGCTGGATCGCCACGATCGCCGATGGCCGCCCGCGCTTCGCCACGCCGCTGCTCTGGGTCGTCGGCTTCATCGCCACTTTCGTCATCGGCGGCCTGTCGGGCGTCATGACCGCCTCCGCCCCGCTCGACCTCCAACTCACGGATACATATTTCATCGTCGGGCACCTGCACTACGTCCTGGTCGGCGGCGCGCTGTTCCCGCTCTTCGGTGCGCTGGCCTACTGGTATCCGAAGGCGACCGGCCGGCTGATGTCGGAACGCTGGGGCAAGATCGCGTTCTGGCTGGTCTTCGCCGGCTTCAACATCGGCTTCTTCCCGATGCACCTGCTCGGCCTGATGGGCATGCCGCGCCGCATCTACACCTACCCCACCGCGATGGGCTGGGGGACGCTGAACCTGGTGGTCTCCGCTGGCACTCTCATCGCTTCGCTCGGCGCCGCGGTGATGGTGGCGAACGCGCTGCTCAGCCTGCGGCTCGGCCGGCCGGCGGGCGACGATCCCTGGGGTGGCTCCACCCTGGAATGGGGCTGCGCCTCGCCGCCGCCGCCGTACAATTTCGCCGCGACGCCGGTGGTCGGCAGCCTCGTTCCCTGCTGGGAGCCGCGGCCGCGGCGGGTGATGACGGGGCTGTCGCTGACCGACCGAGAGGTGCTCGTCACCTCGGTCGGAGAGGCGGCGCCGGAGTACCGCCAATTCAGCCCCGGCCCGTCGATCTGGCCGCTGCTGGCGGCGCTGGCGACGTCCGCGTTCTTCGTCGGCAGCATCTTCACGCCCTGGGCCGTGGTGTGGGGCAGCGTCCCCGTCGCGGCGACGCTGATTGGCTGGTTCTGGCCGCGCGCGCGGCACGAGGAATCGAGGGCCGAGACATGACGGTGCCTGGGCAGGCAGAGGCTCCTGTCGTCGTCGGCGATCTCTCCGGCCTGCCGGACGACATCATTGGGATTCGCAACACCAACAGCTGGGGCCTGGTCGGCTTCATGCTGATCGAAGGCATGGGCTTCGCCCTCGCCGCGGTCTGCGTGCTGTATCTCGCGACCCTCGGCACAGGCTGGCCGCCCGAAGGCACCGCGCCGCCCGACCATCTCTACGGCGCGCTGTTCACGCTGGGCCTCGTCGCCACGGAGTGGCCGAACCGCTGGCTCGCCCGGCGCGCCCAGGCGCAAGACCTGCCTGCGATGCGCCGGGGCATGGTGCTGATGACCCTGCTGGGCGTCGTGCTTCTCGGCATCCGCGCCCTCGAGTTCCTGCACCTGAACGTGCACTGGAGCGACAACGCCTACGGCTCGACCGTCTGGCTGCTGATGGTGCTGCACACCACGCACATCGTGACCGATGTCGCCGACACCGCCGTGCAGGCCGGCTGGCTCTTCATGCGACGGATCGAGGAGAAGCAGTACAGCGGCGCCGTGGACAACTGCGCCTACTGGGACTTCGTCGTGCTGAGCTGGCTGCCGCTCTACGGCCTGGTCTACTGGCTGCCGCGGCTCTGGGGGCCGTCATGAGCGGGCGGGCGCTCGGTGCGGCGGCGATGCTGCCGCCGGTGGCCTGGTTCCTGTTCCAGCAGGGGCTGGGCCTCGTGGTGCGGATCGCCTGCGAACGGGGCGGCCCGCCGATCGGTCCGGCAATCGGCGCCGCGGCGCTGCTGCTGTGCGCCGGCGCGGCCTGGATCGGGTGGCGCGGGCTGCGCACCGGCGGGGCGGAGACGCAGGCGCTGCTCGCCGGCCTCGCGCTGGGCTGCGCCGGGGCCTTCGGCCTGGCGATCGCCTTCCAGCTCGCGGCAACGGTCATCGAGGCGCCATGCTTCCGCTGAGCCTTGCCCTGCTGCTCGTCGCGGGCGGGGCGCAGGCGCATGGCGCCGGCAATGCCGCGTCGAGCTGGAGCCTGGATGCCTGGACGGTCCTGCCCCTGCTGGCAATGGCCATTCTGCTCGGCCGCGGCACGGTCCGGCTGGCGCGGCGCGCGGGTCGCGGCGCGGGGCCGCTGCGGCGGCAGAGCGGCGCGCTCGCGCTGGGCTGGGCGTGCCTTGTCCTGGCGCTCGTCTCGCCGCTGGCGTCGGTCGGCCACGTTTCCTTCTCCGCCCATATGCTGCAGCACGAGCTGCTGATGCTGGTGGCCGCCCCGCTTATCGTGCTGGGACGGCCCACGGCGGTGCTGGCCTGGGGCGTGCCGGCTGCCGGACGCCAGGGTCTGGCCTGGCTGCTCCGGCCCCTGCGCGCGCTTGGCCGCGCCGCGACGCAGCCGCTTGTTGCCACGATGCTGCAGGCGGCCGTGCTGTGGCTGTGGCACGCCCCGCCGATCTTCGACCGCGCGCTGCGCTTGCCCGCCTGGCACGCAGCGCAACATCTGTCTTTCCTGCTCGCCGCGGTCGCCTTCTGGGTCGCGATACTGGACCGCTGCGGCAGGTCACTCGGGGGGCGGAGCCTCGCGGCGCTCTGTCTGTTCGCAAGCTCCCTCGTCTCGGGCGCGCTGGGCGCGCTGATGGCGCTGTCGGAGAGTCCCTGGTACGCGGGCTACGCGGCACTTGGCCTCACGCCCTCTGGTCTCTCGCCGGCCGAGGACCAGCAGCTCGCGGGACTGTTGATGTGGGTGCCGGGCGGCCTGCTGCATGCCGGAGCGGCGCTCGCGCTGCTCGGCCGCGCGCTGAGCCAGCCCGCGGAGGTGCCGCATGCCCGCCTCGGTTAAGTGGCTGCTGCTCCTCCTCGGCCTTGGCGTGCTCGCGGCCGGCGCGGCCGTCGGCGTGCAGGCATGGCAGTTGCGGAGCGAGCGCCGCATCCTGGCCGCCGAGCATACGGGCGGTGATGTGGAGGCCGGGCGTGCGGCGATCGAGCGCTACGGCTGTGGCGGATGCCACCGCATCTCCGGCGTGCCAGGCGCCAGCGGCCGCGTCGGTCCGCCGCTTGCCGGCCTTGCGCGGCGCTTCTACGTGGCGGGGCGACTGTCCAACCGACCTGCCGAGCTGATCCTCTGGATCAGCCACCCTCGCGAGGCCGATCCGCGGACCGCGATGCCCGACCTCGGGGTGGACCAGCGTGATGCGCGCGACATCGCCGCGTATCTGCTAGCCCTCGGTCCGCCTGTGCCGTAACGGCCCGCGACAAGACAACTTCGGCAGGCGCCTGGTCGGCCGAGTTGCCGCGGAAGCGCTCACCGCCCTGGAAGGAGATACCCGTTCGCGAGATAGGCGGTCTCCGTCGCATTCGAGCGCAGACGGACCGGCCCGAAATTCGCGCCCGTCGCCCGGTAGACCAGCGCGCCGGCGCCGGTCTGGACGTGCTCGACGATGCCGTCGCGGTGCGTCGCGGCGATCTGGCCGAAATCGTCGATCGAGGCGGACCATGCTGTTGGTGGCGCCTGCTGCCTCTATGCCGACCCGCCCGGGCTGGGCGCCGCCCCATCCATCCGACCATTTCCGACTACGAATTAATGCCATGGCGATCCCCAGGCCCGTCTAGTCTGGCATTGTTACGACGCGAAAGCGACGGGGCACGAGGCTTTCGGCTCGACGGCGGCCTTGCCACCCGGTCCTGCGCGCCATCGGTCACTTGGAAGGCTCTATGAAGAAGCGAGACCTCATCCACGCCTCGGCGCTCGCCGGACTGGCCGGCCTCGGCCTGCCCCGGCCCGCCCTGGCCCAATCCAACCGCCCCGGCGTCGTCGGCAGCTTCGAAGCCGCCGAGGCTGCCTTCGTCTTCGGCCTGCCGATCGTGATGAACTACGCGGTGATGTACGAATACGCGATCGACCGCTCCAACTCGCAGTTCAAGGCGCCGTTCAACACGCTGTGGAACGACGCGCAGGTCTTCACTTGGCGCGACACCGCGATCCCGACGCCGAACAGCGACACGCCCTACTCGCTGGGCTGGATGGACCTGCGCGCCGAGCCCGTGGTGATCTCGGTCCCCGACGTGCCGGCCGGCCGCTACTTCTCCTGCATGATCTGCGACGCCAACACCTACAATGTCGGCTACATCGGCAGCCGCGCCACGGGCCAGGGCGCAGGATCCTGGATGGTGGTCGGGCCGGGCTGGCAGGGCCAGACGCCGCCCGGCATCAAGGGCGTGATCCGCTCCACCACCTGGTTCACCCTCGCGGCCTTCCGCACCCAGCTCTTCGGCCCCGACGACATCCCGGGCGTCGTCGCCGTGCAGCGCGGCTACAAGGTGGAGCCGCTGTCCGCCTTCCTTCGCCAGCCCGCGCCCCCGCCCGCGCCCGATATCCGCTGGCCGCGTATCACGGCCGACCTCGCGAAGCACCATTTCTTCGACTACCTGGCGTTCGCGCTGCAGTTCAATGCGCCGCAGCCGAACGAGGCCGCAATCCGCGCGCAGATCGCCTCCATCGGCATCGACGGCCGCGGCACTCCGATGCCGCAATCCTTCGTCGACCGGCTGGAACTGCTCGCCGCCGCCTTCGAAGGCGAGCGCAAGGTCGAGGCCGCGGTCGCCGCCGCAGGCGTAGCGATGAACGGCTGGCGCGTGACGCCGATCCCTGGCAGCCCGGAAGGCTACAATGGCGACTGGATGCTGCGCGCCGTCGCCGCCAAGGCCGGCATCTACGGCAACAGCACGGAGGAGGCGACCTATCCCTTCAGCCGCACGACGGCGTCGGGCGAGACGCTGGACGGCGGCAAGGGCCGCTACACCCTGACCTTCGGCCCGGGCCAGCTGCCGCCGGTGAACGCCTTCTGGTCGGTGACCATGTATCACGGCGACAACCAGTTGCTCGTGCAGAACCCGATCGACCGCTACCTCATCAACACGCCAATGCTGAACGGGATGAAGCGCGACGCCGATGGCGGCGTGACCATCCACATCCAGAAGGACGATCCCGGCGCCGATCTCCGCCCGAACTGGCTGCCTGCGCCGGACGGGCCGATCTACGTCGTCATGCGGCTCTACTGGCCAAAGACCGAGGCGCCGTCGCTCCTGCCGATCGGCCAGGGCGCCTGGAAGCCGCCGGGGATCGTCAAGGTCGGCTGAGATAGGACGCTTTCCCTGCCGCGGCGGGCAAGCGCTGCGACAAAGGCAGAGGGGCCGTGAGCGAATGTCTGCTTAGGGTCGGACTTTGCTGTAGCCGTCGGGCGGAACCTGCGACCGCGGAGTTGGGCGGAACTCGGGCGTTGGGCGTCCGCTTCGGCCTCGACACCGGTGGTAGCCCCTTCGCCCGGCAGCTACCGACCGGCTGGAGGGCCAGCAAACATCGTGTTCGCTCGCAGCCGAGCCGCGCCGACTTGACGCTCCGCGAACCTGCCAATCGGCCGTCGGCCATGACGGCCGAAAGGAGAGGGATGTTGCGCCCGTCTCAGCTCATACGCTCGGCCGCGGTCAGCGGCTCGCCCGGCGCGTCGCCGTCGAGGCCGAGCTTGTCGAGGTCGACTTTCCGTTTGAGCAGGCGCAGCCCCTGCGCCTCGCCTTCCTGCTCGTGCATCGCTGGCGTCAGCGAGGCCTGGATGCCGCTGCCGATGAGGCCGAGCAGCAGGCGGGGCTTCTCCACCTCGATCATGGCTGGTCAAGCATCTCCTTCAGCGATCGCACCGCTGTTGCATAGCCGCGCGCGCCAAGACCCGCGATCACCGCCGTCGCGACGCCGGAAACCAGTGAGTTTTGGTGCAGCACATCGCGGGCATGGATATTGGAGATGTGCAGCTCGATGATCGGGCGCGGGAACATCCGTAGCGCGTCGATCACGGGAATCGACCGGAAGCTGAGACCGGCCGGATTGATCACCATCCCCGCGGCATCGGTATCGATGGCGTCGTGGATCCACTCGACCAGCTGGCCTTCCCAATTGGTCTGGCGGAACACCAGCGCGTCGTTGCCGGCCTCGGCGCGGCACATGGCCTCGATCTCGGCCAGCGTGGTGCGGCCGTAGATCTCGGGCTCGCGCTTGCCGAGGCGGTCGAGGTTAGGGCCGTTCAGGATGTGGATGGTGCGGGGCATTGCTTCAGCCTTGATAGCCGAGCTGGCGCGGCAGAAAGAGCACGAGCTCGGGGACGTAGGTGATCAGGAACAGCGCGGCGACCATCGCGACGACGAAAGGCAGGGTATCGCGCACGACGGCCATCAGTGGCTGGTCCGACAGCTTGGCGCAGATGAAGAGCAGCAGCCCGTAGGGCGGCGTGACGAGGCCGATCATGATGTTGACCACGACCACCACGCCGAAATGCACCATGTCGATGCCGAGCGCCTTGGCCGTCGGCACCAGCACGGGGATCACCACCAGCAGGATGGTGCTGCCTTCCATGAGGCAGCCCAGCACCAGCAGAATCAGGTTCACGACGAGCAGGAACTGCCACCGGGACATCTCCCATCCCGCCAGGATCCCGCGCACGGTGTTGGGCACGTTCTCGCTGGTGATGACGTAGTTGAGCGCCAGCGCGCCCGCGATCAGCATGCCGATCGCGGCGGTGGAGCGCGCGCTTTCCACCACGGCCGACCAGGTCTGGCGCAGGGTCAGGCTGCGATAAAAGACCGCGGCGATGAACCAGGCGTAGGCGGCGGCGACGGCGGCGGCTTCGGTCGGCGTCATCACGCCGCCATAGATGCCGCCCAGCAGGATCACCGGCATCAGCAGCGCCGGCAGGGCCTCCAGCGTCAGGCGCGGGAACTCGCGCAGCGGCACCTTCTCGGAGATCGGGAAGTCGTGGCGATGCGCCATCCAGCTGTTGATGCCCATCTGCGCCAGCGCCATCAGCAGGCCCGGGATCACCCCGCCGAGGAAGAGGTAGCCGATCGAGGTGTCCGCGACGAGCGCGTAGAGCACCATCGGGATCGAGGGCGGGATGATCGGCCCGATCACCGCGGTGACGGCGGTCAGCGCGGCGGCGTAGCTCGGGGTGTAGGCGCCGCCCTTGGTCATCATGTCGATCTGCACCTTGCCGCTTCCGGCGGCATCGGCGATCGCGGAGCCGGACATGCCCGCGAAGATCACACTCTGCACAACGTTGACGTGGCCGAGCCCGCCGCGGAAGCGGCCGACGAGCAGGTCGCAAAATCGCAGCAGCCGGTCGGTCAGGCTGCCCGCGTTCATCAGTCCCGCGGAGAAGATGAAGAGCGGCACGGCGAGCAGCACGTAGCTGCCGTTCAGCCCGTTCAGCACCTGCTCTGCCGCGGTGGACATGTCCTGCCCCGCCGCGCCGAGATAGACGATGGTGGCGCAGATCATCGCGACCCCAATCGGCAGCCCCAGCACTGAAAGGCCGAGCAGCGCGATCAACATCAGGGAGAAGGGCGTAAGCATCGTCACGGGCGCCCCGTCAGCCGCTTGCCGGTGACGGATCGCCACACGATCAGCGCGTGCCGCACAATCTGCCCGACCGCGAAGATCAGGTAGACGGAGTAGAGGACGTCGAAGCGGATCCCGAGATAGGCGGTCTTCTCCACCTTCATGAAGGCGACGTAGTCCGCCATCGCCGGCAGCGACCAGCCGAAGATCACGACTACGGTCGTGCCGGTGATGACGTCCGCCACGCGCTTGATGCCCGGCGGCATCGCGCCATAGATCACATCGAAGCGGATCTCCTCCTCGTCGCGCAGCACCAGCCCCGCGCCCCAGAGGATGCCCCACACCCAGCACAGCGTCGACAGCTCGGCCGTCCAGCTCAGCGGCGCGTTCAGCACGTAGCGCGTCACGATCTGCAGCATGAAGGCGACGAACATCACCACGAGCAGCGCGGAGAGGACGTCCTCCGCGCGCCGGCCGAGCCACCCGATCATCGCGGCTTCACGTCACGGCATTGATGCGGTCCAGGATGCCCGCCGGCCAGCCCTGCGACTGGGTGGAGGCGAGGTAGCGGCGCTGCGCCTCGGCCCGGAAGGCCGCGACATCGGGCGCGTAGACCTCCAGGCCCTGGGCCTTGAAGAAATCGACGCACTCCTGCTCCTCCGCGAGGTGCCGGCGCGTGCTCTCCGCGATCGCCTTGTCGGCGGCGGCCTGGATCGCGCTGCGCTGCGCCGCCGTCAGCCCGTCCCAGAAGCGCGCGGAGACCGAGAGCAGGTCATAGGCGACGAGGTGGCTGGTCAGCACGAACTGCGTCGTCACCTCGTAGAAGCGTTGCGTGCGGCTGGCCGGCAGCGGGTTGTCCTGCCCGTCAACCGTGCCGGATTGCAGCGCGGTGTAGAGTTCGGCGAAGGCGACCGGCGTCGGGTTGGCGCCCAGCGCCTCGCCCAGGAACTGCCAGGTTTCGCCTGGAGGCATGCGCAGCTTGATACCGGCCATGTCGGCGGGCGTCGCGATGCGCCGGCGCGGCTTCAGGTTGACGTGCCGCGTGCCGAAATAGAGCGGGCCCAGGATCTGCACGTTGAGCTGATCGCGCGCCATCTTCTTGAAGTCCTCGCCGATCGGGCCGGCGAAGACCTTGCTCATGTGATCGACGTCGCGGAACAGGTAGGCCGAGGCCATCACCGACCAGGCCGGGATCTGGCGCGAGAAATCCTGCGGCGCGAGGTTCGCCATCTCAACATTGCCGCGCTGAACGGCGACCAGCTCCGTCCCCTGGCGGAACAGCGTGGCGTTGAGGTGCAGTTCCACGTCGAACTCGCCGGCGAGGTCGCGCTGGAAGCCCTTCATCGCATCGGCGCGGATGTCCTGGTCGGAGAAGACGGCGGTGAAGCGAATCCGCCGGCGCTGCTGCGCCTGCGCCATCAGGATCGGCGCGGTGGCGAGCGCGCCGGCGGCGCCGAGCAGCGGGCGGCGCCCGATGAGCGATGTCATGGTCGTTTTCCTTCCCTGGACGGCGACCGCTCGGCCGCTTCTGCCCTGGACGCTAGTGGCCGAGATTATCATGATCAAGCCACATTCGGCATTTCATCGGATATTTCGACTACTAACCTATATTGCGGGCCGTCGGCTGTCGGTCGATACTCCCGCCAGCGGCAGGGAGGATCGGGTTGGGCAGCGGCACCAGCACGACGGCAGGCACGCATGACGGCGGCGAGGCCGCCTACCGCCGACTGCGCAGCGATGTGGTGCTCGGGCGCCTGGCGCCGGGTCGCAAGCTTGGCCTCGATGGGTTGCGGGAAATCTACGGCGTCGGCGTCGGCACCCTGAGGGAAGCCCTGAACCGCTTGGCGAGCGAGGGTCTCGTCGTCGCCGAGGGCCAGCGCGGCTTCGCCGTCGCGCCTGTCTCGTCCGAGGATTTCGCGGAGGTCGCCGATCTGCGCCTGCTGCTCGAGAAGCACGCGATCGAGCTGTCCTTCGCCGCCGGCGACCTCGACTGGGAAGGACGCGTGGTCGGCGCGCATCATCGCCTCGCGGTGCTGGAGCGACGGCTGTTGGCCGGCGAGAACGCGGATGCCGCGCTGTGGAAGCGCTACGATCGTGAGTTCCACAAGGCGCTGATCGATGCCTGCGGCTCAGCCGTCCTGCTGGAAACCTATGCCGCGGCCTATGACCGCTATCTCCGCTACCAGATGGTCGCGGTGGTCTTCCGCGGCGCAGTGGCGGCCGACCAACATGCGGCGCTGCTGGACTGTGCCTTGGCCCGCGACGCAGACCGCGCCTGCCAGGTGCTGGATGCGCATGTCGAGGGCTGCGTCGAGCATGTCGTGCGCAACCGTGCCCTGGCGCCCTTCGCCGCCGCGCCGCGTCGTCCCCGTCCCGCCGATCCGCCAACGCCGCGCGCCGCCGCCAAACGATGAACGCCGTGCTGGACCGCCCGGAGACCGCAGGGGAGCGCGCGTATCGCGCGATCCGTGCCGACATTCTGCGCGGCGTTCTTGCGCCGGGGCAGAAGCTGAAGCTGGATGCGCTGCGCGACACCTACGACGCCGGCATCGGCACATTGCGCGAGACGCTGAGTCGCCTCGTGGCAGAACGCCTCGTCGTGGCGGAGGGCCAGCGCGGCTTCGAGGTCGCGCCTTTCTCCGCGACGGAACTGCGCGAACTGGCAGCGCTGCGCCTGCTGCTGGAAGGCCACGCGATGGAGCAGTCCTTCCGCGCCGGCGACGTCGAATGGGAAGCCCGCGTCGTTGCGGTCCACCACAAGCTGTCCCAGGTGCAGGATCGACTGGGCGGTGGTGATGCCGCGGCGCTGGATGCCTGGCGGCGCTTCGATGCACAGTTCCACCAGACCCTGATCGCGGCCTGCGGTTCGCGCACGCTGATGGCGACGCATGCCGCGGTCTTCGACCGCTACCAGCGATATCAGAACCGCGCGCTCGGCTTCCGCGGCGAGATTGCCGTGAGGGAACACGCAGTGCTCCGGGATGCCGCGCTGTCCCGCGACGCGGGGAACGCTCGGGCCGTGCTGCGGGTGCATATCCTGGGCGGCGTGGATCACGCGCTGGCTAACGGCGCCTTGTAGGGCACCCAGGCCCGCGACCCGCCCTCGGCCCTTCCACCGATCCGCCCCATGCGATGTCCCCGGCTTGTTGCACGGAGGCGCGATCAGAAGGGATGCCGGGGGCATCGGGCAAGGGGGCCTTGCGGACCTGGCTGCGCGCCCTTCAGCGCGTCGTCGCCGTCGCGGCCGCGACGGAGCCGAAAAGCGTGCGGACGCCGGACCCCAGGCTGGTGATCGCCATCACCCCGACCACGACGACCACGCCGGCGATCACCGCCAGTTCCGACACTGTCGAGCCCCGGCGGTCGGCCCGCAGCGGGCGCAGCCTGGCCTTGAGCCGTCGAGCGATCCCGGCTGATGCTGCGGTGGCCATCTCGTCTGCATCCCCTGGCGGTTGGTGCCGGGAAGATGCCGGGGTGGTGTGATGCTGGGATTAACGGCGTGAATGACCGGGTTCGGCGATGAGCTTCGAGACGAAATCCCTGCCCGCCCGTCACGATGTCGTCGCGCCCGACGGATCGGAGGTGCGGATCCTGCTGCAGCGGCCCGGGGGTAGCATGGCGCATTTCCGCCTGGCCCCGGGCGAGGTCGCGACCGCGATCGTCCACCGCACGATCGAGGAGATCTGGTACGTCCTGGC
This sequence comes from Falsiroseomonas sp. HW251, assembly GCF_050563545.1. Classification (NCBI taxonomy): domain Bacteria; kingdom Pseudomonadati; phylum Pseudomonadota; class Alphaproteobacteria; order Acetobacterales; family Roseomonadaceae; genus Falsiroseomonas; species Falsiroseomonas sp. HW251. The sequence goes on along the minus strand of NZ_JBNXUM010000022.1, from coordinate 67,165 downwards.
CGGCGCGGGGGAGATGTGGCGACGGCACGGCGAGCGCGAGGAGGTGGTGCCGCTGTCGCCCGGCACCTGCCTGACCATCCCGGTCGGCACGCGCTTCCAGTTCCGCGCGACGGCCGACGCGCCGCTGGACGCGATCGGGATCACCATGCCGCCCTGGCCCGGGGATGGCGAGGCGGTGGCCGTGGACGGCCCCTGGACGCCGACCGTCCCGCGATAGGGTTCGGCGGCGCCATCGGCAGCATAGCAGAGCGTGCCAGGGCCGCGCGTCGGGCAGGCCTTTGCCGAGCCGCGCGGGATGGCGCGTCAAGCGGCGGGACGCCGCGCGCAGGAAGCGGTGGCGCCGTCCCGTTAGCATCGGCGCACCGACCGAGAGGGGGAAGTGTTCCATGCGACAGCGCGCGGGCATGGCGTTGGTGCTGGCCTCCCTGCTGGCCGCCGGCGGTGCGGCCGCGCAGACCGGCGACGCCGCCGCGCTGGCCGAGATGCGCCGGCAACTCGACGAGATGCGCCGGCGGATGGAGCAGCTGGAACTGCAACTCGCCCGCGCCCAGGCCGCGCAGCCGCCGCCCGCCGTGGCCGTCGCGCCGGCCCGGCCCGCGCCGCGGCCCGCGCCGATTGCCGCGGCGCCGCCGGCTGCCGCGCAGGCAACGCAGGCCGCGCAGCGCGCCGAGGCCGCGGCACGCGATGCCCGCGCCGCGGCCGAGGAGGTGCAGGCCGCGCAGCGGGTCGCGACGGCGCCGCAACTGCAATCCACCGTGCCGGGCCTGCTCCCGCCGGAGCCGATGAACAGCCAGGACGCCACGGGCGACGCGCTGCGGTCGGACCTGCCGGGCATCGCCTTCCGCGTGCCGGGGACGGACACGCAGGTCAGGCTCTACGGCTTCGCCAAGGTCTCGGCCTGGCAGGATTTCAACGGGCGCAACCAGACCGACGCGCCGCTGCCCGGCGGCATCCCGCTGAACAACAGCGCCGCCGACCAGCAGGGCGGCGATTTCGGCATGACCGCGCGCTTCAGCCGCTTCGGCGTGGACACGCGCAGCCTCACGCCCTGGGGCACGCTGGAGACGCGGATCGAGGGCGATTTCGGCGGGGGATCGCCGACCTCCTCCAACGCCGTCTTTCGCCTCCGCCAGGCCTTCGGCGAGATCGGCACGGAGCGCTTCCGCGTGCTGATCGGCCAGGCCAACAGCCTCTGGAACGAGGGCCTCTACGAGACGCTGATCGACGCCACCAACCTGAACCAGTCCTTCATCCGCCAGGCGCAGCTGCGCGTGACGGGCCGGCTAGGCGAGGGGCTGGTCGGCCAGCTCTCGCTGGAGGCGCCGGACACGCAATACACCTCGGCGGCCGGCGTCTTCACGCCGGGCAGCAGCCTGGATGGCGGGCTGAGCCCCGCCTTCAACGCCGCGCCCGACCTGCTGGGCCGGCTGACCTGGCGGCGCGACGGGCTGGAACTCGGCGCGCGGGCGCTGGTCCGCGACCTCTCGATCCGCACCAACGGCACGGCGGCGACGGGCGGCGACGCCAGCGCGCTGGGCTGGGGCGTGGCGGGCCATGCCCGCTTCCCGATGCGCTGGCTGTCGGAGGGCTTCGGCCAGGACGAGCTGCTCGGCATGGCCTATACCGGTGCCGGTATCGGGCGGTACTTCGCGGGCAGCACCAACGGGCTGGACGCCACGTCCAATGTCGGGCTGCCCGGCGTGACGAGCGTGTCGCTCGACCCCGTGCCGGCCTGGGGCGTGACGGCGGGCTATCGCCGCTTCTGGACGCAGACGCTGCGCAGCAACTTCAGTTATTCCTACTCGCACCAGGACTACCAGGATTACGTGCTGCAGTTCACGCCGGGATCCGCATCGGCCACGTCGCTCAACACCAACATCCAGCAGGTCTTCGCCAACCTGATCTGGAGCCCCTTTGCCGAGACGCGCAACGGCGTCTTCGGCAGCGGCTGGTTCGATGTCGGGATCGAGTATCTCTGGACGCAGCGCGAGGTCTTCGGCGGCAACGCGCAGACGCTGCCGACGGGGACGTCGAAGGGCATCGCCAATCGCGTGCTCGTCGCGGCGATCGCCCGGTTCTGACGAGGGAACCCTCTCCACCCGCAGGGGGGAGAGGGCAGGGTGAGGGGGGTGAGGAGCAAGGGGAGAGCGCGCTCCAGTCTGCGCGTCCCCCTCACCCAACCGTCTCCCCCATAAGCGGGACAGAGAGCTCCACTCCAGCGGTCAGCGCCTTCCTATCCCTTCCTCGATCCGCGCGCGCATCCAGGGAAAGAACGGGTTCGACGACACGCGCAGCAGCGCATCGAGGTTCATCACCAGCACGCCCGTCTCCCCGCGCGGCGCCAGCGCGCCAAGGGCGACGCCCTGCCGGTCCGCAGGATCGGGCGCAAGCCCGTAGAGGCCGTCGGTCAGCGGGAAGGGCAGGGCGATGTGGGAAAGGGAGAACAGCTCCCGCGGCCAGGCCAGGCCGATCCGCGTCTCCTCCGCCGCCGTCGTGCCGGGCGGCGTGCTGCGGGCGATGGCCTCGGCGCTGTCGGGCTCGGCATTCGTCACCACCGTCATGCGGAAGCGCTGCGGCGCGGCGGGCAGCAGGCGCTCCACCGCCGTGTCCAGGCTCGGCGCGACCAACGGGCCGATCTTCGCATCGCGGTTGAGGTCGAACAGCACGATCTCGCTGCCATTGGCGGGCAGGCGGGCATAGAGCGCGTCCACCACCGCCAGCGTGCTGACGGTGGAATCCACGACGGACTGGAAGGTCAGCACCGGTGCGAGGCGATCGAGCCGGCCGGCATCGGCCAGGCGCCGCGTCTGGTCCTGCAGCGCCGCCGTCAGCAGGTGCGACTGCCGCGCCGCGTTGACGGGGAAGGAATTGTACTTGAACGGGTTGAACTCCGGCAGGATGCCGAGCCAGGCGGCATTGGCGAAGGCCGGCAGAAGTGCGGGCAGCCCCGCGATCCCCGCGAAGCGCGCGAAGGCCGTGACGCCGATCATCGGCGAGACCAGCACGATCCGGTCAGGCCGCGCGAGCCGCTCGTCCTCGATCGCGTCCATTGCGTATGTCAGCGCGAGCGCTCCGCCGTTGGAGTAGCCGACGAGGTGCAGCGGCCCATCCGGCGCGCGCGCACGAGCCTCGCGCACCGCGAGCCGCGCCGCGGCCAGCCAGTCCCGCCAATGCACCTCCGTCAGGCCTGCGGGCACCGTGCCGTGGCCCGGCATGCGCGGGACGGCCGCCACGAAGCCGCGGTCGCGGTACAGCAGCGCGAGGTGGCGCATCGAATAGGGCGCGTCGGTCATGCCGTGCAGCAGCACCACCGCGCCGCGCGGCGTGCCCGCCGGTGTCATGACGAAGGAGCGGTTCCAGTCGGTCTCGAAGCGCGCGGGGTTGAGAGGCGAGGCCTCGAAGTAGCGGTTCGCGGCAACCCGGTCCTCGGGCGCGAGCCGGTCCGTGACCTCGCGGCGCACCGTGTCGAAGGCGCGCTCCTCGGCGGCGAGCCAGGTGGGCCAGGACGCGGCGTCGATCGCGCGGGCGTCGAGTTCCGGGGGGACGACCAGGTGCCAGGCGCGTAGTTCCGGCCCCAGCAGCGCCTGCACCGCGCGGACGACGACGATGACGGCGATCAGCGCCGCCACGGCGAACGCCGCACCGCGAAGGAGCCTGCCGCCTCGCCTGCGCCGTGCCATGCGCCCCCCGGAATCCGCGCGACCGGATCGAGGTTAGCCAAGGCGGCGCGCGACGGGAACCGCGGCGATCCCGGGCGGTTCCGGTGCCATGGATATCCCGAAGCTGTTGCGGGCGGCGGACGCCTTCATGACGGCCCTGCTGTGGCTCGTCGCCGTCCTGGGCGTGCTGCTGGCGTTGCTGAACGGCATGGCGGCGCAGCTGGCCGCGGCGCTGGCGATCGTCGCCGCGGGCTGGTGCACCTGGCGCATGCGGCCCCGGACCTAGCCCGGCCCGTTCGCGTCTAGGGCAGGCGCAGCTTCGCCATCTCGTCGATCAGACGGCGCGTGAGCTGCCGCGCCGGCGCGCTGGGCGTGCGGCCCTCCGCCAACACCAGGCCGACGCGCAGCGCGCCGATTGCGGGGCTCTCGAAGGGGCGCCAGGCCATCTCGCCGCGCTCGATCTCGTCGAGGAATCCCAGCCGCGTGAAGAAGGCGATGCCCATGCCGAGGCGGATCGCCACCTTCAGCGCCTGGATCGAGTTGGAGGTCAGCCGCGGCTTCAGCCCCGCGCGGAAGCGGTTGAAGTCCGGATCGATGTCCACCGACCGCGGCAGCGGACCGGCCTGGGCGAGGAAGGGATAGGGCACGGTGTCCTGGAAGCCGATCGCCGCCCTGGCCGCAAGCGGGTGGTCGGCGGGCATGACGACGCCGATGGGGGCGGGGATCTCGGCCTCGAAATGCACGGCGCGGCCGGTGCGGGCGACGAAGGCGAAGCCGATATCGGCGGCGCCATCAGCGACGAGTTGCGGCACCTCCATCGGCGCCACCGCGTCCAGCGTGTAGGAGACGGCAGGGAAATCCGCGCGGAAGCGATCGATCGCCCGGGGCAAAAAATCAACCAGCAGGCTGTCGATCGCGACGATGCCGACATGCCCCGATCGCGCCGCGCGGAGGTCGTCGATCTGCGCGCGCACCGCGTCGAAATCGTGCAGCGTCGCCACGACGTGTCGCAGCAGCAGCTCGCCCGCCGCGGTCAGGCGCATGCCGCTTGGCAGCCGGTCGAAGAGCGGCGTGCCGAGCGTGCCCTCGAGATTCAGGATCTGCCGGTTGAGCGCACTTGCCGCGACATTCAGATGCGCGGCCGCACGGCGGATGGAGCCGAGCCGCGCGGTCTCGCGGAAATAGGCGAGAGCCGCCGCATGCAAGCCGCTATTCCCCGCGCCAGACCGGCTTGCGCTTCGCGATGAAGGCGGCGACGCCCTCCTCCTGGTCCTTGGATTGCAGCGCCTCGATCAGCGCAGGCAGCCGGGCGGCCTGGGCTTCCTGCGCCGAGAGGTGCGCGGTGCGGCGGACCGATTGCTTGATCGCGCGGACGGAGAGCGGGGCGCAGGCCAGGATGCCCTCCAGCCACCGATCCACCGCCGGGTCGAGGCCGTCCTGCGGCACGACCTCGTTCACGAGGTGATAGGTCAACGCCTCGGCGGCGGTGATGCGGCGGCCGGTCAGCATCATGCCGAGCGCCATGCGGTAGGGGATCTGCCGCTGCAGCAGTGCCATGCCGCCATCCAGCGGCAGGCGGCCGAGGCGCGGTTCGGGCAGGCCCATGGTCGCGTTCTCGGCGGCCACGATCAGGTCGCAGCCCAGCACCATCTCGAACCCGCCGCCAAGCGCATGGCCGTTGACCCGCGCGATCACCGGCACGTCGAGCGTCATGCGCAGCGCGATGCCGCCGAAGCCACCCGGTCGCGGGGCCGCCCAGTATTCCAGGCCGGTGACGTTGTCGCCGTCCTTGACGTCGGCGCCGGCGCAGAAGGCGCGCGTGCCGGCGCCGGTCAGCACGATGGCGCGGATATCACGGCGGCCCTCGATCTCGGTCCAGATGCGCTGGAGCTCGGCTTCCGTCGCGCGGTCCACGGCGTTCATCGCCTCGGGCCGGTTCAGCGTGACCCGGGCGACGTGGTCGGCGACGTCGAAGAGGACGCTCATTCCGCGGCGAGGCTCTTGGTGAGTTCCGCCTTCACTTCGTCCGTGTGGCGGCCGAGCTTCGGCGGCGGGATTCGCAGCGTCACCGGCGCGTCCGTCATCTTGATGGGCGAGCCGACCAGGCGCATCGGCTCGATCTCGCCGGGGCCTTCCAGGATCATCTGGTTGATGACGGCCTGCTCGTCCTCCAGCGCCTCGGCCAAGCTGCGGACCGGCGCGCAGAGCAGGTCCTCGGCTTCGAGCCGCGCGATCCAATGGGCAGTGGTGTCGGAGGCGAAGCGCTCGCGGAAGATCGCCTGCAGGGCGGGCTTGTTGCGGACCTGCGCGTCGAAATCCGTGAAGCGCGGGTCCTTGCCGAGATGCTCGATGCTGAGCGCGCGGCTGATCGAGCCCAGCGGGTCCGTCTTGAAGGCGCCGACCATGACCAGCGCGCCATCGGAGGTCGGGAAGACGCCGGAGAGCGGCATCGCGCCCCAGTTGATCTCCTTCCCCCGCATCAGATGGGCCGCGCCTTCCTGTGTCTGCGCCGCCAGCATGGAATCCAGCAGGGAAACGGCGATGCGCTGCCCGCGCCCGGTCTTCTGGCGCTGCAGGATGGCGAGAAGGATGCCCTGCACCAGATGCATCCCCGCGGAATAATCGGCGAAGGTCGTGGCGTGGACGTAGAGCGGCTGGTCCTCGTTCGACCGGCGATGCATGACGCCGCTCATCGCCTGGGCCAGCACGTCCTGCCCGCCCTTGTGGGCATAGGGCCCTTCAAGGCCGTAGCCCGTGCCGACGGCGTAGATGATGCGCGGGTTGATCTTCGACAGATCCTCCCAGCCGAAGCCCAGGCGCTCCATCACGCCAGCCCGGAAATTGTTGACGACGACGTCGGCGGTCCGCGCGAGATCGAGCACGAATTGCCGCTCCTCCTCCTTCCGCAGGTCGAGCACGACGCTCCGCTTGTTCCGGTTGAGCGAGCAGAAAACGGGGCCGAGCAGCCCCGCGGGATCAGGGAAGGACGTGCGCGACAGGTCGCCTTGCGGCCGTTCGATCTTGATGACGTCGGCGCCGTAATCCGCGAGCATCTGCGTCGCGACGGGCCCCATCATGACCTGGGTGAAGTCGATGACGCGGATGCCCTCAAGGGGGAGCGGGGTAGTCATGCCGCCTTCTCCAGAAGCTTGGCGTTGGCGGAAGGCACGTCGCCGGGATCGCCGCCCTGGGCACGCACCTTCGCGCAGATCTCGGCGACCGGGATGTTGCGCAGCGAGGTGCCGCGGCTGGCCGCCAGCGCCGCGGCGACGCCGGCGGACTGGCCCATAGCCATGCAGGGCGGGATCTCCCGCGAGTTCTTCTGGGCGGATTCCGTCGCGGAGTAGTGGCGTCCCGCGACGACCATGCCGTCGATCCCCTTGGGCAGCATGGATCGGTAGGGCGTGTAGTAATCGCGGCCGCGCGCCACCGTGTCGGCGAACCAGACGCGGTCCATCACGTCTTCCTTGGTCACGACATAGTCCCCGACGAGCAGCCGGGTCTGACGGATGCCAAGCTGGGGCGCGACGTCGATGACATAGCAGCCCGCGAAACCCGGCATGCTGGCGCGGATGAAGTCCACCATGGCGTAGATGCGCTTGCGGCCCTCGAAATCGGCCTTCGTCGTGTCCGCGACGCTGATGCCGTCGAGCCCCACCATGTGCGGGCAGTTGCACCAGACGACGCCAGGCAGCGGCGTGCGCAGCCACCAGCGGTCCCAGGATCCGCCGATGATCTTCTTGGCCTGCTTGTCGAGCGCGGCGAATTTCTCCGGCTCCTCCCACCGGAAGCGTTCCGCCGTGTCGGCGTCCACCCCGCCGAGGCGGAAGACGGTGGTCAGCATGTAGCTTCCATGGGTGAAGGGGCTGCCGGCCGCGGCCGCGACATCGAGGTCGCCGGTCGCGTCCACGACGACGTCGCCCATGATGGCCTGGCGGCCTTCCTTGGTCTCGCAGATCACGCCGGTGATGCGATTGCCGTCCATCACCGCGCGGGAGAACCAGGAGTTCAGCCGCACATCCACGCCGGTTTCGGAAATCATCTCGTTCGAGACGCGCTTCCATCCATCGGGGTCGAAGGCGGCCGCCATGACGATGGGCTGCACCTTGCCGCCGGCGCGGAAGTCGAACAGGCCCCAGCTCGCCCATTTCCGGTGCATCTCGACCGTGCCGAGGCGCTCGGCTTCCGGGGGATAGACGCAGGCGTCGACGCGCGCCATGCGCTCGATCATCTCCATGCAGATGCCGGTCGTGGTGATCTGATCACCGTTGTGCATGTCGTCCAGCACGAGGACCATGCCGCCGGCGGCGAGCCCGCCGAGATAGGGGTAGCGCTCGATCAGCGTGACGGACGCGCCCTCGCGCCGCGCGGCGATGGCGGCGGAGAAGCCGGCGGGGCCGCCGCCGACGACGACGACATCGCTGCGCGCGACGACCGTGGCCTCTCGCGCGGATTCGGTGATCCGGTCGGTCATGGGCGTTTCCTCAGACGGGGTTCGAAGGCTGCCAGCGCACAAAAAAGCGCTCTGCGCCGGCGATCACGGCGAAGAACAGCACGGAGAAGCCGCTGCCCACGATCACCGTGGCGTAGAGCATCGGGCTGTCGAAATTGTACATGGACTGGATGATCAGGGCGCCGATGCCATAGGTGGATCCGATCCACTCGCCGACGATCGCGCCGATCACCGCCGTGCTCGCCGCGATCTTGAGCGCCGAGAACAGGTAGGGGATCGAGTTGCGCAGGCGCAGCTTGAAGAAGACCTCTCGCTCGCTGGCCGAGAGCACGCGCATCAGCTCCATCGCCTGCGGGTTCACGGATTCCAGGCCGCGGACCATGTTCACTAGCGTGGGGAAGAAGCAGATCAGCGCGGCGATCGCGATCTTCGGCTCCATCCCGTTGCCCATCAGCAGCACCAGGATCGGCGCCTTGGCGACGACGGGGATGGTGTTGATCAGCACGACGACGGGAAAGAACGCCTCCTCCACGGTCTTGCGATGCACGAAGACCGTCGCGATGACGATGGCGGCGAGGTTGCCGAGCGCGAAGCCCGACAGCGCCTCGATCGCGGTCGGCACCAGGTTCTGCAGCAGGACCGGCCACTTCTCCCCCAGCGTGGCGACGACCATCGCGGGCGATGGCGCGACGAAGCGCGGCACCTCCCAGAACCAGACGATGAAAGCCCAGAGGCCGATGAAGCCCGCGATGCCCGTGACCGGCAGGATGCGCCGGCGCCAGGCCAGGCGCCGCTGCTTGCGGTGATAGGCTTCCTCGGCCGCGCGCAGGCCAGGATCGGCGGTGTCGACCGTTGTCGTGCTCATGCGGCGCGGCGTCCCATGGCGTCGCGGAGGCCCGCGACGATGCGGATGAACTCAGGCGTCTCGCGGATGGCCAGGTCGCGATCGCGCGGCAGCTCGACCTCGACGCGCGCGGCGACGCGGCCGGGATTGGCGGCGAGCACCAGCACCTGCTCGCCGACGAAGACGGCCTCGTAGACGGAATGCGTGACGAAGAGGATGGTCGTGCCGGTCTCGGCCCAGATGCGGCGGAGCTCCTCGTTCAGCCGGTCGCGGGTGATCTCGTCCAGCGCGCCGAAGGGCTCGTCCATCAGCAGCAGCCGCGGCCCGCCGAGCAGTGCGCGCGCGATGGAGACGCGCTGGCGCATGCCGCCGGAGAGCTCATGCGGGAAGCTGTTCTCCCAGCCCTCGAGCCCGACGAGCTTCAGCAGTTCCTTCGGCGTCGGCGCGCCGGCGGGCAGGCTGCGCTTGCCGCCGACTTCCAGCGGCAGCTCGACATTCTGGATCGCCGTCCGCCAGGGCAGCAGCGCCGCGTCCTGGAAGACGAAGCCGAGGGCACGGGCCGCGCGCGCCTCGGCCGGCGTGGTGCCGAACACCGCAGCGGAACCCGACGAGGGCTGAACCAGGTCCGCCACCACGCGCAGCAGCGTGGACTTGCCGCAGCCCGACGGGCCCAGAAGTGCGAGGAACCCCCCGGCCTCGACGTCGAAGGAGACGTCGTGCAACGCGGTCACCGTCCGCCTGTCCGTGACGAAGCGGACAGTGACGTTGCGGCAGTCTACGGCAGGAGTCATCAACCGATCTTCGGGCGCATGTCCCCCGTCATCCGCAGGATTTCCATCGTCATCACTTCCTCGAGCCGCGGCGTGCGGCGGGCGAACTGGCCGAGCTGCGCATAGAGCTCGATCTGCTCGCGCCAGACCTGCGGATCCATCGTGCCCCAGCCCTCGGCCAGCGTGCGGCTGCTGAAGGCGTATTCAAGCATCACGTCCAGCGCCTCGCGCTCCTCCGCGCGGTTGAGGTTGGTGAACTCCTTCACCAGCATGTCCGTCGCGGCGTCGCGGTTCGCGTGCGCATAGGCCCAGCCGCGCCCGGAGGCGCGCAGGAACTTCGCCAGCACGTCAGCGCGGCGCTCGATCGTCTGCGCCGTCGCGTAATAGGGCAGGGCGTACAGGCGCACGCCGGTGTCCCACAGCCGCATGATGACGGGATCGGGGATCACCTTCATCGCGCTGGTGTTGGTCAACCAGCCCGTGACCACATCCACCTGGCCCGTCATCAGCGGCGACATGTCGGCGCCCATCGGGACGACCTGGACCTGGTTCTCCGGGATGCTGTGCTTCGCCAGCATTGCACGCAGCAGGATCACCGCGGTGGACTGCGTGCCGACCTTCTTGCCGATGAGGTCGCGCGGCTCGCGCACCGGCTTCGAGGAACGCGAGATGTAGCTGAAGGGATGCACCTGCGCGCCGGCGGCGAAGCAGCGGATCGGCAGGTCCTGGGACGAGGCCAGCATCAGCGAGGGCGAGGAGGAGACCTGGCCGACCTCGAACCGGCCGGAGGCGACGACGGCGACACCGTCGATGCTCGGGCCGCCGGCCTGGAAGCGCAGCTCCAGCCCTTCCTGATCGTAGTAGCCGAGCTGCTTGGCGCAGACCTCGCCGATCTGGTTGCCCGAGAGCAGCCAGCCCAGCTGCAGGTTCACCACCGTGCGGCCCTGCGCCTTCGCGTCCACGTCGAGGAAGGCGCCGGTCGCTGCCGCGGCCGATGCCATGAGGGTCCTGCGCCCGATCGCCATAGGAGTCGCTCCCTGTCCATGCCGAACCGCGGCCCGCCGGGTTGGCGGTGCGCGCCTGCCTGATGCTAGGCATGGGAGGGGCGTTCGCGAAAGTGCTGATATGCGGCGTTCGCGTGCGAAATCTTCGAACGCAATCGCGTTCAAGCGGTTGGAGGCGCGCATGGCGCTGGTGCTTCGGGACGCGACGGTGCTGACCGTGGATGCCGCGGACCGCCTGCTGCGGGCGGTGGATGTGCGGGTGGAGGGCGACTCCATCGCCGCGATCGGTCCCCGCCTGGTCCGGCCGGGCGACGAGGTGATGGACTGTTCTCGCGGCTTGGTGATGCCGGGCTTCGTCAACGTCCACACCCATGCCGCGACCGCGCTGTTCCGCGGCCTGGCCGAGGATCTGCCGCGCGAGTTCTGGGCCGGCGCCTACAAGGTGCCGGGCGAGGAGCGCTTCGGCCCCGCGGACTACGCGCTTTCGCTGCGTGCGGCGTGCGCGGAGTTCCTGGCGAATGGCGTGACCTGCATCGCGGATCGCCTGGCCGCAATGGATCGGCTCGCGCCGGTCATCGAGGCGAGCGGGATCCGCGCGGTGGTCGGCTCCACCATCACGGAGAAGCGCGCGGCGGAAGCCTGGGGCGAGACGGAGCGGCTGCTCGACCGCTACGGCGCCGACCCCGCGCGGTCGCGCGTGACGGCGGGCGTGGCGCCGCATGCGCTGGATTCCTGCTCCGACGAGTTGCTCGCGGAATGCGCGACGCGGGCGAGGGCCGCGGGTGCGCGGGTCTTCCTCCATGTCGCGCAATCCGCGCCGGAGGTCGCGGCGGTGCGTGCGCGCGGTCACTCCGGCGCGCTGGAATGCCTGCGCCGCGCCGGAGTGACCGGGCCGGACGTCGTCGCCGCGCATGCGATCTACCTGGATGAGGAGGAGATCGAGGGCTGGATCGCCGACGGCACCGCCATCGCGCATTGCCCCGCGAGCAACCTGAAGATCGAGGCGCGCACCATCCCGCTGCACCGCTACGCCGGGCGCGTGCCGGTCGGGCTCGGCACGGACTGGACGGCGTCCGACAACAGCATGGACATGATCTGGGAAGCGCGGCTCGCGGCGCTGGTCGGCAAGATGAACGCGGGTGATCCGACCGCGCTGCCGGTGCGGACCATGATCCGGATGCTCACCATCGAGGGCGCGCGGGTGCTTGGCATGGACCACCTCGTCGGCAGCGTGGAGGTCGGCAAGCGCGCCGACCTCGTCGTGCTCGACCTCGACCGGCTGGAGATGGCGCCGGCGCATGACCCGGCGGCGAATGTCCTCTACAGCGCCTCGCCGCGCAGCGTCCGCGACGTGATCGTGGATGGCGTGGTCAGGAAGCGCGGCCACATCCTAGTGGATCAGGACGAGGCCGCGCTTGTCGGGGCGATGCGCGCCGCCGGCTGGTAGGTCAGGCGACGGCCGGCTGCGACCGTCGCGGCCAGATGGAGGCGATCAGCGGCCAGGCCAGCAGCATGATGCCCGCCGCCATGATCCCGCCCGAGAGCCAGTTGTGAAAGAAGATGGACAGGTCGCCCTGGCTGATCAGCAGGGACTGGCGAAAGGCCTCTTCCGTCCGGTCGCCCAGCACCAGCGCGAGGACGAGCGGTGCGAGCGGATAGTCGAGCTTCTTCAGGACATAGCCGATCACGCCGAAGACCAGCATCAGCACGATATCGAACTCGGCGTTGCTGACGGTGTAGGCGCCGATCGCGCAGACCACCAGGATCAGCGCCGCGATGATGCTGAAAGGCACGCGCAGGATCGCGGCGAACCAGGGCACCGCCACCAGCACGATCAGCAGCCCCGCGACATTGCCGAGATACATCGACGCGATCAGACCCCAGACGAAATCCTTCTGCTCCACGAAGAGCATCGGACCCGGCTGCAGCCCCCACATGATGAGGCCGCCCAGCAGCACGGCGGCCGTCGGCGACCCCGGCACGCCCAGCGTCAGCATCGGCAGCAGCGCGGAGGTGCCGGCGGCATGGGCAGCGGTTTCCGGCGCGACCACGCCCTCGATCCGGCCCTTGCCGAAATCGCGTCCATGCTTCGACATCCGCCGCGCTATGCCATAGCTCATGAAGCTCGCCGGCGTCGCGCCGGCCGGCGTGATGCCCATCCAGCAGCCCACCAGCGACGAGCGAAGGCTGATCACCCAGTGCTTCGGCAGCTCCTTCCAGGTGCGCAGCACGACCTGCATGTCGATCCTGGCCTTCTGGCCCTTGAAGCGCAGCCCATCCTCGATCGAGGACAGGATCTCGCTGATGCCGAACAGGCCGATCACCGCGACGAGGAAGTCGAAGCCGCGGATCATCTCGGTCTGGCCGAAGGTCATCCGCAACTGGCCGGTCATGGTGTCCATGCCGACCGCGGCCAGCAGGAAGCCCAGCATCATCGCCATGACGGTCTTGAGCGGGCTGCCGCGCCCCATGCCGACGAAGGCGGCGAAGGACAGGAACATCACGGCGAAGAATTCGGGCGGGCCGAAGCGCAGCGCGAAGCCCGCGACGATGGGCGCGACGAAGGTGATCATCACCACGGCCACGAAGGCGCCGACGAAGGACGAGGTGAAGGCCGCCGTCAGCGCCTCGCCCGCCTTGCCCTGCTGCGCCATGGGGTAGCCGTCGAAGGTGGTGGCCACGCTCCAGGGCTCGCCCGGGATGTTGAACAGGATCGAGGTGATGGCGCCGCCGAACAGCGCGCCCCAGTAGATGCAGGACAGCATGATCACCGCCGAGACCGGGGACATCGAGAACGTCAGCGGCAGCAGGATCGCGATGCCATTGGCTCCGCCAAGTCCCGGAAGCACCCCGATCAGCACGCCGAGGATGATGCCGACCATCATCAGCACCATGTTGTGCGGCTCGAGCGCGACCGCGAAGCCCTGCATCAGCAGGCCGAGATTTTCCATCATCGTCCGGTCGCCTGCGTCAGAAGCCCAGCCACTCTTCGATCGGACCCTTGGGCAGGGCGACGAGGAACCAGATCTCGAACACCACGAAGGTGACGACCGCCGTGGCGATGCCCGCGGGGATGGCGCGGGTCAGGCGGAAGCCGCCCATGCGGGCCATGAACCAGGCGACGAGCACGGCGGACGCGGCATAGATCCCGGTGAAGGGGATCGCCGCGACGTAGATAACCGTCGGGATGAAGACGGTCGCGACGGTGCGCGCCTGCACGGTTGTCAGGAACATCCCGCCCTCGGCGTCCCGCGGCGCGGCCCTGCGCGCGACGGCAGCCAGGTTGACCGCCGAGGCCACCACCAGGAACAGCCCGATCCAGAAGGGGAAGTAGCCGGATTGCGGCCCGTCCGTGCCCCAGCCCGCGCCGATCCGGGCGCTGTCCCGGATCGCCGCCGCGCCGACCATCGCGAAGGCAAGGGAGGTCGCGATCTCCATCGTGCGGGTGGAGACCCCCGCGACGTCGCGGCGCTCCGCGACGAAGGCCTCGGCTGTTGCCGTCAGGCCTTCCGGCGCGCGCGGCGCGTCCTGCGTCTCGCGGCCCGTCATCTGCTGCAGCATCAGGAGGCCTGGCCCGCCAGGAAGCCGGCTTCCTGCATCAGCGACCGGTGCCGCGTCTCCTCGGCCTCGAGCCAGCTGCGGAAGGCGTCGCCGGTCATTGTCGTGGTGTTGAAGGCGCCCTGCGCCATGAGGTCGCGCCATTCCTGGGTGTCGCGCACCTTCGCCAGCAGGTCCACGTAGAAGGCGATCTGGGCGGCGTTCAGGCCGGGCGCGCCCATGATGCCGCGCAGCATGAGGTATTCCACGTCGAGGCCGGATTCCTTCGCCGTCGGGATGTCCCGCCAGGCCATGGTCTCCGTCATCCTCTCGGCGCCGGAAAGGCGCTGGCTGTCGAAGACGCAGAGCGGGCGCAGCGCGCCGGAACGCCAATGCGTCACGGCCTCGATGGGGTTGTTGACGGTGCTGTCGATGTGCTTGCCGACGAGCTGCACCGCGACCTCTCCGCCGCCGCGGAAGGGGACATAGGCGAACTGCGCGCCCGTCGCGCGCGTGATCGCGGCGGTAATGATCTGGTCTTCCTGCTTCGACCCCGTGCCGCCCATCCGCAGCCGGTTCTGCTTCGCTGCCGCGATCAAGTCCTGCGCGGTTCCAAAGGGCGCTTCCGCATTCACCCACAGCACGAACTCGTCCAGCGCCATCATCGAGATCGGCGTCAGGTCGCGCCAGGAGAACGGCACCCCGGTCGCGAGCGGCGTCGTGAAGAGGTTGGACAGGGTGACGACCAGGACGTGCGGGTTGGCCCGCGCGCCCTTGGCTTCCAGGAAGCCCTCGGCGCCGGCGCCGCCGGCCTTGTTCACGACCACCATGGGCTGCCGCATCAGACCGTATTTCGAGACGATGCCCTGGATGACGCGCGCCATCTGGTCGGCGCCGCCGCCGGTGCCGGCCGGGACGATGAACTGGACCGGACGGTTCGGCTCCCAGCCACGCTGGGCCAGTCCAGGGCGAGCCAAGGCGACGGCGCCGGCCAGACCACCCAGTCCCAGCATCAAGTGGCGACGCGTCGTCGAGTGCGGCATGTCGATCTCCCGGTCGTTCTGCAAGGCGCGCATTTGCCGTGTCGCAACGCCATGATGGACGTTGCGTTCGGGCGGGATTGCGGCGGAAAGCTCTGTAAATCAAAGAAAATCAAGTAAAGGCCGCCAGGGGTCGGACCTCGGGGGCTGGACCTCGGCGCCCGCGGATGGTCCGTGTCGCACGGCATCGGGGAGTTGGCGCATGGCGCTCTGGGTCCGCTTCGGCCGCGACCGCGCGGATGGCTTCGGCACGCTGGAAGGCGAGGCCATCCATGTGCATCGCGGCGACCTCTTCGCCGGCGCCGTGCCGACCGGCGAGAGCGTCGCGCTCTCCGACGTCGCGCTGCTGGCGCCTACGAGGCCGGCGGTCTTCGTCGGGCTCTGGAACAACTTCCGGGACGCCGCGGCGAAGCAGAACCTGGCGATCCCCGATACGCCGCTCTTTTTCCTCAAGTCGCCGCGCAGCGTGGTCGGGCCCGGCGCGGCGATCGCCCCGCCCGCGGGCTATGCCGGCCGCGTGATCTACGAAGGCGAGCTCGGCCTGGTGATCGGCCGCCGCGTGTCGAACGCCGACGAGGAGGAGGCCGCAGCAGCCATCTTCGGCCTGACCTGCGTCAACGACGTCACCGCGCTGGACACGCTCAACGCCGACCCGTCCTTCGCGCAGTGGGCGCGGGCGAAGGGCTGCGACAGCTTCGGACCCATAGGGCCGGCAATCGCCACGGGCCTCGACTGGTCCGCCCTGCGCGTGCAGGTCGCGCTGAACGGCCGCGTGCGGCAGGACTACCCAACGGCAGACATGATCATCCCTCCCGCGCGGATCGTGTCGCTGATCTCGCGCGAGATGACGCTGGATGCCGGGGACGTCGTGGCCTGCGGCACGAGCGTCGGCGCGCTGCCGATGCGCCCGGGCATGACGGTAGAGGTCACGATCGAGGGCATCGGCACGCTGCGGAACGTGTTCGCGCCGGCGTGAGGCATTCCGATGACCGAAGCGCCGCAGGCGCGGAGGTCTCAATCGGCATGCCCCGACATCGTCAGCGCCGCGGCGGCACCTCGGAGATGCGGACCGTCGCGGGGCGTGTCGGGCCGCGGTCCAGCGTGCCGACCCAGATGTTGTAGTTGCCGTGCAGCGGCTGCTGGAAGACGACGCCCGGGTTCAGCCCGTCGAGGTCGTCGTTGCAGTGCCAATTGCCCTGGGGGTCGTTGATCACGATCGTCGTGTCGGCCTGCGACACCGCGGAGATGTAGAGCGGGAACTGGCCCTGGCCCGGCGAGTAGTTGAGGTCCACGTCGGGTCGGCTGAAGTCGATCCAGCCCGCGCATTCCGTGTTGAAGCTGCCGGCGTCGCGGCTGCCGCCGGCGTCCACCGCGACCTCTCGCGGGTCTGGCTCGAAGCCGACCTGCAGGTTCAGCGTGGCGTAGCGCGGCTCGGCCCGCCAATCCGGCGGCGCGACCTCGGCGGCGGTCTCCTTCGGGGGGAAGCGCGACGGGGCGGGCGCGGGCCCGCCCTTCTGCGCCTCGGCGACGCCGACGATCGCCACGGCGGCAAGAGCAGCAAGGAGAGTCGGTCGCATGGCGGGCTCCTTCGATATCGCAGTGGGAAGCATAGCAGCGCGGCGGTGCGACGAGAACGCTACGGCAGCGCCGCGCGCGCGATTGCGGCGGCATGCACACCCGCGCAGTCGAACAGCGGGAAGGGCGGGTCGCCGGTGAAGGCGAGCGCGAGGTCGGTGCCGCCGAGCATCACCGCTTCCGCCCCGCGCGCCATGAGGTGGTGGCCGGCTTCGAAGAAGGTCGAGCGCTGCACCTCGGTCGCGGCGCCGGCCAGCGCCATCGCGGTGTAGGCGTCGTGCACGCGGTCCAGCATCTCGCCTTCAGGCACCAGCAGCGCCGCCGACCGCACCGCGCCGTAGAGCCGTGTCCGCATCGCGACGTTGGTGCCGATGACGCCGACCCTGCGGTAGCCCGCCGCCGCGACGCCGCGCTCCACCTCCTCCAGCAGGTCGATGACCGGAAGGGGCGAGACCGGCTTGAAGGCGTCGATGCAGAAGGAGCCGCCGATGGATGTCACGGCGACGGCCTCGGCCCCCGCGCGGGCCAGGCGGTCAGTCAGGCGCCTGTAGATCGCGGCCTGCGCCGGCTTGTCGTCGGCCGCGAGGTTGCGCAGCAGCGTGCGGATGTCGGCATGCGCCATCGTCAGATCGAGCGCGGCGCCGCGCTCGCCGACCGCGTCCAGGATGCGGCGGTAGTAGTAGTCCGCCGCGGCGGGGCCGATCCCGACGATCAGCCCGACATGCATCAGTAGCACCCCGCCGCGCGGCCGCGCGCGCGGACCAGCGCCAGGACGGTGCGGCAGGTCGGCACCTCCACCTCCACCAGTTCCGCCAGCTCCACCACCGCGCCGAGCAGCGCGTCTATCTCCATCGGGCGCCCGCGCTCCAGGTCCTGCAGCATGGAGGTCTTGTGCGCGCCGACCTCCGCGCCGCCTGCGATGCGCTTGCCCACGTCGATCGCGAAGCGCACGCCGAGCTTCTCGGCCACCGCCTGGCCTTCGAGCATCATCTGCCGCGCGACGGCGCGCTGCCCGTCATCGGCGATCAGCACGTCGAGGGTGACGGTGGTGAGCGCGGAGATCGGGTTGAACGCCATGTTGCCCCAGAGCTTGACCCAGAGCTCGTCGCGGATCTTGGGCCGAACCGGGGCCTTGAAGCCGGCTGATATCAGCGCCTCGGACAGCGCGTTGACGCGTGCGCTGCGGCTGCCGTCGGGCTCGCCCAGCGTGAAGCGGTCGCCATAGGTGTGCTCGATCACGCCGGGCTCGGGGACCTCGGCCGCGGGATAGACGATGCAGCCGATGGCGCGCTCGGGCGGCAGGAGTTCGGAAACGACGCCGCCGGGGTCCACGCTTTCCACGCGACGGCCTTCATAGGGGCCCGCAAGCTTGTGGAAATACCACCAGGGGATGCCGTTGACGGCGGAGACAACGGCGGTCTCCGGCCCCAGCAGCGGCTGCATCTGCTTCGCCGCACCCGGCAGCGAATGCGCCTTGAGCGTGACCACGACATAGTCTTGCGGCCCCGCCTCGGCGGCCGACGCAACGGCGCGGAGCTTCACCAGGCTCTCCGCGCTTTCGCTCCGCAGCGTCAGGCCCCTGGCCTGCATGGCTTCCAGATGAGGGCCGCGCGCGATCACCGTGACCTCGGCCTCGCCCTTCGCGGCGAGCTTCGCCGCCATCAGCCCGCCGATCGCGCCGGCCCCGAAGACGCAGAGCTTCATCTCACACCTGCTGTCCGCAATGGATCGTATGGCCCTGGTCGTCGCGCAGGACGAATTCCCGCGTGCCCCATGGCGTGTCGTGCACCGGCTTCGCCAGGCTGCCGCCCCTGGCCTCGACCGCGGCCGCCAGCGCCGCGGCGTCGTCGGTCTCGAGGTAGAGGTGCAGGTGGTCGCCAGCCGCGACATACGCGATGGAGGGATCGGGCGCGTCCACCAGCTTGAGATGGATCATCTGCCCTCCCGCCCGCAGGCCGGCGTAGAAATCCTCGTACTGGAAGACGAGCTCCAAGCCGAGGATCTCCGTGTAGAACCGGATCGTGCGCGCCAGGTCCGTCGTGCGCAGCTGTGCGATGGCGGACCTCGGCTTCACGCCGTGATGCCGAGCTTCTCGGCCAGGCCGATGCGCATCAGCTTGCCCGTGGCACCCTTCGGGATCTCCGGCACGAAGACCACCTTCTTGGGCACCTTGAAGTCGGCCAGCGACTTCGCCGCGAAATCCCTGAGCTCGCGCTCGGTACAGGCCATGCCGTCGCGCAGCACCACCGCCGCGCCGACCTCCTCGCCGAGCTTCGGATGCGGGATGGCGAAGCACAGCACCTGCGCGACCGCGGGGTGGCCGGACAGGATCCCGTCCACCTCAAGCGGCGACACCTTCTCGCCGCCGCGGTTGATGAGTTCCTTGAGGCGCCCCGTCAGCATCAGGAAGCCGTCCGCGTCGAACATCCCCTGGTCGCCCGTGCGGAACCAGCCATTGGTGAAGGCTTTCGCGTTCGCTTCCGGGTTCGCCTCGTAGCCCCTGGTGACATTGGGGCCGCGGATCACGACTTCGCCGATCCCGCCCTGCGGCAGGATGGTGCCGTCGTCCGCCATGATGGCGACCTCGGGCCCCGCGGCGCGACCGACGAGCCCGGGCTTGCGCGGGCCCTCCAGCGGGTTGGAGCACATCTGGTGGCTGGCTTCCGTCATGCCGTAGCTCTCGACCAGCGGGCAGCCGAAGGTCGCCTCGATCTGCTCCATCACCGGGCCCGGCAGCGACGCGCTGGACGAGCGGATGAAGCGGAGCGGCACGCGCGCGATGATCTCCCGGTTGCGCTCGGCGCGGGACAGGATCGCCTGGTGCATGGTCGGCACCGCGGTGAACCAGGTCGGCTTCTCCTCGTCCATCCAGCGGAAGAAGCGCAGCGCGTCGAAGCCGGGCGTGCAGCACACCGCGCCGCCGGCGCCGAGCGAGCTCAACACCGCCGCGATCAGCCCGTGGATGTGGAACAGCGGCATGACGTTGAGGCAGGCATCGCCGGGGGACAGCGCCAGCGACGCCCCGATGTGCCGCGCGCTCGCCGTGACGTTGCCGTGGGAGAGCGGCACGATCTTCGGCCGCGCCGTGGTGCCGGAGGTGTGCAGCACCAGCGCGACGTCGTCCTCCTGCGCGAGGCCCGGGCTCGCCGCCGTGCCGGGCGCGCCGCCCTCCAGCGTGAAGTCGCCGGCGGCGGCGCCCGGCACGAGCTCCAGGACCGGCACGCCGAGCTTGGCCGCGGCGGCGCGGGCCGGTGTCTCGACGCCCCTGGCCACCACCAGCGCCTTGGCCTTGAGGTCCTCGATGTAGAAGGCGAACTCGTCTTCCCGATACGCCGGGTTGAGCGGGGCGGTCGTCGCACCGCAGGCGATGGCGACGAAGGCGGTCGCCATCTCCGGCCCGTTCGGTAACACGATGGCGACGCGGTCGTTGCGCCCGATCCCCTTGCCGTTCAGCGCGGCGACGGTGCGCGCGGCGAGATCGCGCAGCGCGGCATAGGTCAGGCCGGCGCGGCCTTCCGTCGCGCGGATGGCGGAACGCGACGCCTCGCCGACCTCGAGAAGCTGCGACACGGTCGTGAAGCGGGCCATGGGACGTCTCCGCGCCGATGCGTGATCCACCTGTGGATCGCGCATCGGGTCTGGTTGGGGCGACCGATCCACCGCTCCGGCGTGAACGCCTCCGCGGATCGGCGCCAAGGGCCGCGGACCATATCGGCGGCGGGCGGGAGCGCAAGGGGGCGGCCGCCCCCCCCTTACCAGCGGGGGTAGGTCTGCTCCTGCACGTCGGCGATGTTCACGGCCTCGAGCCCCTCGGGCGCGATCAGGACCGTCTCGACGTGGTCGGCATGCAGCCGGTGGAGCAAGGCGCCGGGCCGGCGGCTGCCGGGGATCCCTTCCTGGTCCTTCTCCGGGCAGTAGAAGGACAGCGCCGGTGCCCAGACATGCCGCGCGGCGCCGCGGGTGATTTCGTGGTGCAGGTGCAGGTGGCCCGACGCCACGAGGCGCAGCGCGGGGTGGTCCAGCACCGGCGCCATCGCCCCGCGCCCCTCCGGCCCGATCACCCAGGGGCCATAGGGCTCGTCGGGGCGTTCGAGGTAGGGCGGGCGGTGCAGGAACAGCGCGATGCGCCGCTCGCCGAGGCTGGACAGGCTGTCGCGGATGAAGGCGGCCTGGACGGCTTCCTCGGCATGGCCGGTCGCCATCACCTCGGTGTTGAGGCCGATGATCCGCCAGCCCGGCAGGTCCAGCACTTCCCGCCCGGGGCCGAGGTGCCTCCTCCAGCGCGCCAGGCGCTCGTCGTCCACGGGCTGCTTCGCCATCAGCCGGGGATCGCTGCCTATGTCGTGGTTGCCGGGCAGAGCCATCAGCCGCCCCGGGAAGGCGCGGTGCATCTCGGCGGCGAGCGCCAGGTCGGGGTCGCGGTCCGCGCCGTCCAGCGACAGGTCGCCGGTCGCCACGACCAGGTCGGGCGCGGCGTCCGCCACAGCCTGGCGCACGCGCTCGACATTGCCGCGGAAGAGGGTGTTACGCGGCGACAGGTGCGCGTCGGAGATCTGCAGAATCGAAAGCATGCGGGTCCTCAGGCGGCGGGCGGCGTCGGCTCGGGCGGCGTGGGCGACCGCCAGGTCGAGATGCCGAAGAGAGGATAGATCGGGCAGGCCCCCGTGATGCCGGTGATCAGCGGGAGGAAGCCCAGGATCCCCCACCAGCCCAGCGGGCCGAAGATCCACATCATCACCATCGCGGTGCCGATCCCGATGCGGATGGTCTGGTCGAGGCTGCCGATGTTGCGGCCCATGCCCTGTCCTCCGGCGCCCCCTGCGCCCGTGGAAAGTGACACCCTTTCCGCGCGCCGCGTCCAGGGGCGGCGGGCTGGACGCGCGGGCGCGGCGCGGGCCATGCTCGGCACGGTGGGGACCGTTCCGTCCCAGTCACGCCAGGAAATGAAGAACCATGGCCGAGATCGACCACATCGTCATCGGCGCCCGCACCCTCGAGGAAGGTGCAGCCTATGTGGAGGCGCATCTCGGCGTGCGCCCGCAGGCCGGCGGCAGGCACGACGGCGTCGGCACCCACAACATGCTGCTCGGCCTCGGCTCCCAGTGCTACCTCGAGGTGATCGCGAAGGACCCCGCCCAGCCCGAGCCCGCGCATACCCGTCCCTTCGACCTCGACGACCCGTCCATGGTGCAGATGCTGGAAGCCGGGCCGCGGCTCGTCGCCTGGGTCGCGCGCACGCCGGTGCTGGACGCCGTCGTTACGCGGCTCGGCGTGCACCATGCCGGCGAGATCCGGCCGATGAACCGCGGCAAGCTGTCCTGGCGGATGGCGATGCCGCCGCAGAACCAGGACATGGGGAACCTGATCCCCGCGTTGATCCAGTGGGACGACGGGAAGGGCGCCGCGCCACGGCTGCACGACTCCCATGTCCGGCTGACTGCGCTCGAAGCCGAGCACCCGGAGGTGGATGCCCTGCGCAACGCCCTTGCGCAGCGCGGCCTCGACGAAGCGCTGCGGCTGCGCCGAAGCCCGCATTCGCGGCTGCTCGCGCGCTTCACCCGTGCCGACGGCAAGGAAGCGGTGCTGACAAGCGGGTGAGCCAACCCAGGGTTGGAAAATGCGGCGGTGCCTCGCGCGGCGTGGCCCTCGGCGGTCGCCTCTGCTAGTCTGCCGGGCGCCGTCGCCTTGACGGCCCGGCGGGGTGCAGCCGCCGCGCGAGGGAAGGGCAGGGATGCCGCCTGGCTGTCCAGGATCACCGCGGGCGCAGGGATCGCCCGGCGCCGGCCGGCCGCCAGGCCGCGCCGGGGCGACGGCGCGGCGACGTATTCTTCACCTTGGCATGCGATGCGATGGCGGTGGGCTCCGCAATTCCCCTGACCCGTCGATGACGACCGGCTTCGTGCGACAGCGCCCTTCCGCGAGGGGGCGGCCATGACCGCCCGCGTGCTGGTCGTGGACGACATCGCCGCCAATTTGCGCCTGCTCGAGGCGAAGCTGCTGGCCGAATACTACGAGGTCGGCGTCGCCGCCTCGGGCGAGGAGGCGCTGGCCGCGGTCCGGGACTGGCTGCCCGATGTCGTGCTGCTCGACGTCATGATGCCGGGGATGGACGGCTACGAGGTCTGCCGCCGGCTGAAGGCGCAATCCGCAACCGCCCATATCCCCGTCGTCATGGTCACCGCGCTGACCGACCAGGCGGAGCGCGTGCGTGGCCTGGAGGCCGGGGCGGACGATTTCCTGTCCAAGCCCGTGGACGACGCGACGCTCTTTGCGCGGCTGCGGGCGCTGCTGCGCGTCAAGCAGGTGATGGACGCCTGGCGCCTGCGGGCCGAGACGGCGCGCGACCTCGGCGTCGAGCCCGAGGACGATCCCTCCCCGGACCTGACCGGCGCGTGCGCGCTGGTGGTGGACCCCGAGGCGTCGGGGGCCGCGGCGTTGGCGGCCGTGCTGAGCCTTGACGGGCTGATGGTCACGTCCTGCGCCGATCCCGCCAGCGCCTGGGACGCGCTGCAGACCGGCGAGCAGGATGTGGTGCTGCTGAGCCTGTCGCTCGGCGGGCCGGATGCGCTCCGGCTGGCGTCGCGCCTGCGGGCGGAGGCGACGACGCGCGACATCCCGCTGCTGCTGGTCGGCGACGCCGCGCAGAAGGGGCTGGTGCTGCGCGGCTTCGACCTCGGCGCCAACGACCATGTGCTGCGGCCGGTGGACCCGAACGAGTTGCGCGCGCGGGTGCGCAACCAGATCCGCCGCAAGCGCTACCAGGAAAGGCTGCGCGCCGACCTCGACCGCTCGCTCGAGATGGCGGTGACGGACCCGCTCACGGGGCTGCGCAACCGGCGCTACGTCCGCCGCCACCTGGAAGGCGTGCTGCGCACCAGCGGGGCGGCCGTGCTGGTGCTGGACGTGGACCGGTTCAAGGCGGTGAACGACACGCATGGCCACGCCGCGGGCGACGCCGTGCTGAAGGAGGTCGCGGATCGCGTGCGCGCCAACATCCGCGCCTCCGACGTCGTCGCGCGCTACGGCGGCGAGGAATTCCTGGTGGTGATGTCCGCCACCGGCCAGGAGGAGGCCGTGATCGTGGGCGAGCGCCTGCGCGGCGCGATCGCCGGCACGCCGGTGGAGGCGGGGAGCGATCGGCTGTCCATCACGGCCTCGGTCGGCGTGGCGGCGGCCGAGGCCGGGGCGTCGGTGGAAGCGCTGGTCGCGGCGGCGGACAGCGCGCTCTACCGCGCCAAGAATGCCGGGCGGAACCGCGTCGAGGCCGCGGCGGGCGTCGAGGCGCCGGCACGCCGCTGACGCGAAAGGCCCGGCGTTTCCGCCGGGCCCTTGCAGAACTCCGTCAGAAACGGCGGGCGCGACGCCCGCCGCGATTACTTGATCTTCGCTTCGCGGAAGACGACGTGCTTGCGCGCGACGGGGTCGTACTTCTTGAGCTCGAGCTTGCCCGTGGCATTACGGGTATTCTTCTTCGTGACGTAGAAGTAGCCGGTCTCGGCCGAGCTCACGAGCTTGATCAGGACGGTGTTGGCCTTGGCCATCTCAGGGGTTCCAGCGGTCGAAGTCGGGGCCCGCGCACACCCGGGGGCGGCACGGCGGAGCGCGGCACCATAGTCAGGCGCGCCCGCAGGTCAAGCGCAAAGCGGGAAGGGGCCCTTCAGCGCGTCTCGGCCCGCAAAGCCGTGCGATAGGCCGCGGGGTTCTCGATCAGGGCGCGGGCCGCGGCCAGGTCCGCCGGCCGGCCCTCCGCCGGCGGGCAGGCCCCGCGGATCGCGGCGAGGTCGGCCGGCGGCACCGGCGGCCGGGCCGCGCGCTGCCGGGCCAGGGCGCGCGCCATCGGCGCCTCGCCCGCCCGCAGCCGGGCGAGGGCGGCTGCGACATCCTCGGGCCCGAGGCTCGTGCAGAGGGCGGGCAGCACCCCCATCCCCTGCACCGGCCAGCCCGAGGGGGCTACGACCTGCGACCAGGTGATCAGGATTTCCGCCTCGTTGGGCAGCGGCGCGACCAGCTGGATCAGGCCCTTGCCCATGGTCGTGCTGCCTACCACGACGGCCCGGCCCCGCTCGGCCAGCGCCATGGCAAGGATCTCGGCGGCGGAGGCGGTGCGGCCATCCACCAGCACCACCAGCGGCACGCCGCCCGTCATGTCGCGACCGGTCGAATCGTAGCGGCGGACCGCATCGGGGTGCCGACCGGCGGTGCGCGCGACCTCCCCGGCCTCCAGGAAGAGATCGGCGACGCCCACGGCCTGGCCCAGCAGCCCGCCGCGGTTGCCGCGGAGGTCGAGCACCACGCCGCGCAATCCCCCCTGGGAGATGTCGGACAGCACCGCGGCGATGCGGCGCTCCGTCATCACGGTGAAGCCGGTCACGCGGATCCAGAGGATCTCGTCGCGCCGGTCCACCGAGACGGTCTCCGGCACCACGACCTCGCGCACCAGCGACACGTCGCGCCGGCGGCCGGCGCGGGACAGACTCAGCACGACGGGGCTGCCCTCCGGCCCCTCCATCAGGCTCGCCGCGAGGTCGGGTTCCCTGCCCGTCAGCGGCCGGCCATCCACCGCGATCAGCCGGTCCCCCGGACGGATGCCAGCCCGCTCGGCCGGGCCCGCCGGCGCGATCGCGACGACGGCCAGCGCATCCCCCTGCACGGCGACGCGCAGCCCGAGGCCCGACTGGCCGACGCGGCGCTCGCGCGCGGCGCGGGCCTCGGCGGGGGTGACGTAGCGGCTGTAGGGGTCGAGGTGGTTGAACACCTCCTCGAAGCCCGAGGCGATGACGCGCTCCGCCCCCGCCCGGCGCAGCGGCGCCGAGGCGCGCCAGGCCGCGTCGTAGAGCGGGGCGATCAGCGCCGCGATCGCCGCGGCGATCCGCGCCGCATCGCGCGAGGCCGCGAGCGACGCGACCGGCGCGGCGCCGACCGCGCGCTCGTCCAGCATAAGCCGCAGCTCCGCCCCCGCGCGCACCGCGTCGAGCCGCGGGTCGAGCGCCGAGAGGCCGCGCAGCGACCACAGCGCCATGTCGGCCGGCGCCGCGCGCTCGATGTGGCGGTCGAGGATCAGAGCGAAGGACTGGGACAGCACCTCCTCCGCCTGCTGGCGGGGGAAGGGGAATGCGTCGGGATGCTGCGCCCGGACGGGCGCCAGTAGCAGGAGGGTCAGCGCCGCCGCGACAAGGGCCGTCCACGCGGCTTGCCCGCGGGTCTCGCACCGCCGCGGAGGGCCGGACGGCGCTGCCCCGCGCGGGGATCGCCCTGCATCAGCCGGAACACCATCCCGCCGGTGCGCGGCGTCGCCGAGACCAGCTGCACCTCGACCGGCTGGCCGAGGGCGAAGCTCAGCCCTGTGCTGCGGCCGGTCATCCCGTGACCGGTCTCGTCCAACTGCCATCTGTCGTCCGGCAGGGTCGCGAGAGGAACGATTCCGCTCGCGCCGTTCGACTCCACTGTCACGAAGAGACCGAAACGTGTCACCCCACTAATGCGCGCCTCGAACAATTCTCCCTCGCGTGTTGCCATGAAGGCAGCGAGGTACCGGTCCACGGCGTCGCGCTCCGCCATGGCGGCGCGGCGTTCGGTCTGGGTGATGTGCTCGGCGGTGTCGGGGAAGCGGGCGGCTTCCTCGTCCGGCAGGCTGTTGGTCAGCGCGCGGTGGACGAGGAGGTCGGCGTAGCGGCGGATCGGGCTGGTGAAATGCGCGTACTTCGCCAGCGCCAGGCCGAAATGGCCGATGTTGTCGGGGGAGTAGGCGGCCTGGGACTGGCCGCGCAGCACGGCCTCGTTGACCATCCGCGCCTCGGGGCGGTCCTTCACGATCTCCAGCACGTGGGAGAAGTCGCGGGGGTGGATGCGGTCGCGCGGCGCGAGCTTGATGCCGAATTGCTGGAGGAACTGGCGCAGCCCTTCCAGCTTCTCGTCCGACGGCCGGTCGTGCACGCGGTACATGCAGGGCGCGCGGCGCTTCTCGAGCTCCTCCGCCGCCGCGACGTTGGCGGCGACCATGAACTCCTCGATGAGCCGATGGCTGTCGAGGCGGGAGCGCGGCACGACCTCCAGCACCTTGCCGTGGGGATCGAGCACGACGCGGCGCTCCGGCACATCCAGGTCCAGCGTGCCGCGGCGTTCCCGCGCGGCGAGCAGGGCGCGGAAGGCGCCGTAGAGGTTAATGAGATGACCTTCGGGCAGGTCTTCCAGGTCGCGGCTCTCGTCATGCGCGGCCTGCACCTTCTCGTAGGTCAGCCGCGCCCAGGAGCGCATCAGGCCGCGCCCGAAACGGTGGCCGGTCTTGGTGCCCGACCTGTCGAAGAGCATCTCGACGAAAAGGCAGCCGCGATTCTCGTTCGGGCGCAGGCTGCACCAGCCGTTGGACAGCGCCTCCGGCAGCATCGGCACGACGCGGTCGGGAAAATAGACGGAATTGCCGCGCGCCCAGGCCTCGCGGTCGAGCGCGCTGCCGGGCTTCACGTAGTGGGCGACGTCGGCAATGGCGACGAGGACGCGCCAGCCCCCTTCATGCGGCTCGGCGAAGACGGCGTCATCGAAGTCCCGCGCATCCTCGCCGTCGATGGTGACGAGGGGAACCGCCGTCAGGTCCTCGCGGCCACGCTTGGTGACGGCCCTGGCGCGCTCGGCTTCCTGCACGGCCTCGGCGGGGAAGATGTCGGGGATGCCATGGGCGTGGATGCAGACCAGCGAGACCGATCTAGGCTCGCCCATGCGGCCCAGCACCTCGACGACGGCAGCGGGGCGGGCGCCCATGGGGCGGTGCTGGGGCAGGGGTTCGGCGAGCACGATGTCGCCGGGCTTCGCCTCGCCGCGGTGTTCGGGCGGGACGAACCATTCGGCGCGCGAGCGGCGGTCGGTCGGGATGATGCGGCCTTCCTCGAAGACGCCGAGGATGCGGGCGGGGCGATCGGCCGAGGCCAGGCGCTTGAAGGTGCGGCCTTCGTATTTCGTGCCGCCGATGTGGCGCAGCCGGGCGAGGACCCGTTCACCGGGCGCCAGCGCGGGATGGCCGCGGCGTTCGGGGGCCATGAAGACCGCGGGCGGCGGGCCGAGGGCCTTGTCCCACTGCACGGGCCGCGCGATGGCGTCACCATCGGCGTCGGTGCCGACGATCTCGACCACGGTCATCTCGGGCAGGCGGTCGGGGGCGGCGAGGCCGCGGCGGCCGACGGGCGCGGCCTGCCCGCTATCCTTGAGCTGGCGAAGCAGGTCGCGAAGCGCGGGGCGCTGGTCGGTGGTCAGGCCGAAATGGCGCGCGATGTCGGTCTTGGACACGCGGCGGCCGGGGGAGGCGCGGAGGAAGGCGCGGAGGTCGGCGAGGGTGGGTAGGTTTGGATGGCCGCCTCCCCGACCAGCCTGCGCGTTGTCGGCTGAAGCCGACCGCTCCGGCGCCGACGCGGCGCGTCGGCCCCCCGCACCTGCGGGGGAGGGGGAAGAACGCGCAGCGGGAGAGGCCTTGGCCCTCCCCCGCGGTTGCGGGGGAGGGTTGGGAGGGGGCAGGTCCCGCCCCGTCCGCTTCCGCGCCGCATGCCCCTTCTTCGGCGGTCCGCGCCGGACCACCTCAGCGCGCCTTCGCGGCCGCTGATTTGCGCGCCGGCGCCTTGGCCGCGGGCTTCTTCTTCGCTGCCGGCTTCTTCGCGGCGGGCTTGAGCGCCGCCTTCCGAGGCGCGGCCTTCTTCGCCGGCGCCACCTCCGCAGCTCCGTTCGCCACCGTCCGCGCCGGCGCCTTCCGTGCCTTGCCCTTCGCGCCCCCGCGCGGCGGCAGTTCCTTGCCCTTCTCCGCCAGCAGCTGCACCGCCTGCTCCAGCGTCGCATCCTCCATGCCGAGGTCGCGCGGCAGGTTGGCGATCGTCTTGCCGTGCAGGACATAGGGTCCGAAGCGGCCCTTGCGGATCTCCACCGGTGTGCCGTCCTTCGGATGCGTCCCCACCAGACGAACCTTGGCGCGCGCCTTGGCCAGGAGTTCCATCGCGCGGTTCATGCCGAGCGCCAGCACGTCGTCGCCCGGCTCGAGCGATTGGTAGGTGTTGCCGAGCCGCACATAGGGCCCGAAGCGGCCGATGCCCGCGCTGATCTCCTCGCCGGTCTCGGGATCGCGGCCGATCGCGCGCGGCAGCGACAGCAGCCCGAGCGCGGCGTCGAGATCGAGCGTCTCGGGGTTCATGTCCTTCGTCAGGCTGGCGCGGCGCGGCTTGGTCGGCTTGCCCTTCTCGTCCGTGCCGGCCTCGCCGAGCTGGACATAGAGGCCATAGGGCCCGCGCTTCAGCGTGACCTTCTGGCCGCTCGCGGGATCGGCGCCGAGCTCGCGCTGCCCCTCGAACCCGCCCGAGACGTTCTCGCCATCCGCGCCGGGCGCGACCAGCGGGCGGGTGTAGCGGCATTCCGGGTAGTTGGAGCAGCCGATGAAGGCGCCCGTCCGCCCGAGCCTGAGGCCAAGCCGCCCGTTCCCGCAGGACGGGCAGGCGCGGGGATCGCCGGCGCCCTCGCGCTCGGGGAAGAAATGCGGGCCGAGCTCCTTGTCGAGCTCGTCGATGACGTCGCTGATCTTGAGGTCGGTGGTCGCCCCCAGCGCGCGGGAAAAGTCCTCCCAGAAGTCGCGCATGACCTGGCGCCAGTCGAGCCGGCCGCCGGAGATGTCGTCGAGCTTCTCCTCGAGCCCGGCGGTGAAGCCGGTGTCCACGTATTTCTCGAAGAAGGCGACGAGGAAGGCGGTGACGAGACGGCCGCGGTCCTCGGGGACGAAGCGGCGCTTGTCGAGGCGCACGTAGTCGCGGTCCTGCAGCGTCTGCAGGATCGAGGCATAGGTCGAGGGCCGGCCGATGCCGAGCTCCTCCAGCCGCTTGACCAGCGTCGCCTCGGAGAAGCGCGGCGGCGGCTGGGTGAAGTGCTGGTTCGCGGCGACGGCGCCGGTCTTCAGCGGATCCCTGTCGCGCATCGGCGGCAGGGTGCGGTCCTCGTCGTCCTCCGTCGCGGCGGAAGGCGCGATGCCGGCGCGGGCATCCGCGGCGCGGTCGTCCTCGTCCTCTCGATACAGGCGCAGGAAGCCGTCGAAGGCGATGACGGAGCCGGTGGCGCGCAGCCGCGTCCGGCCGGTCTCGTCGGCGATCTCGACCGTCGTCTGGTCGAGCTCGGCGGATTGCATCTGCGACGCGACGGCGCGTTTCCAGACGAGCTCGTAGAGCCGGCGCTGGCGGTCATCGAGGTAGCGGGCGACGGACTCCGGCGTGCGGGAGACGTCGGTCGGCCGGATCGCCTCATGCGCTTCCTGCGCGTTCTTCGCCTTGGTCTGGTATTCGCGCGGCGCGCCGGGGACGTAGTCCGCGCCGAATGCCTGCTTCACGTGGTCGCGGATTTCGAAGATCGCCTCGCGCGCCATCTGGACGCCGTCGGTGCGCATGTAGGTGATGAGGCCGACGGTGTCGCCGCCGATGTCCACACCTTCATAGAGTTGCTGGGCCGTGCGCATCGCCTGCTGCGCGCCCATGCCGAGCTTGCGGGACGCTTCCATCTGCAGGGTCGAGGTCGTGAAGGGCGGTGGCGGGTTGCGCCGGACGCGCTTCTTCTCGACGGAGACGACGGAGAAGCGCCCGGCCTCTACGGCCCGCTTGGCGGCGAGCGCCGCCGCCTCGTTCGGCAGGTCGAACTGCTCGAGCTTCTTCCCCTCGTGATGGGTCAGCCGCGCGGTGAACGGGGCACCGGCCGGCGTCTGGAAGCGCGCCTCGACTGTCCAGTATTCGCGCGCCCGAAAGGCCTCGATCTCGGCCTCGCGCTCGCAGATCAGGCGGAGCGCGACGGACTGCACGCGGCCGGCCGACTTCGACCCCGGCAGCTTGCGCCACAGCACCGGCGAGAGGTTGAAGCCGACCAGGTAGTCCAGCGCGCGGCGCGCCAGGTAGGCCTCGATCAGCGGCGTATCCAGGTCGCGCGGGGCCTTCAGCGCGGTCTGGATTGCGCGCTTGGTGATCTCGTTGAAGGTGATGCGGCTGACCTCGACGCCCTTCAGCGCGCCGCGCCGGGCCAGCATGTCCTTCACATGCCAGGAGATCGCCTCGCCCTCTCGGTCCGGGTCGGTCGCCAGGAACAGGCGGCGCGCGCCCTTCAGGGCCTTGGCGATCTCGCCGACCTGCTTCTCGCCGCGGCCGTCGGCCTCCCAGTCCATGGCGAAGTCCTCCTCCGGCCGGACGCTGCCGTCCTTGGGGGGCAGGTCGCGGACGTGGCCGAAGGAGGCGAGGACGTGGAAGTCGCGCCCGAGATACTTGTTGATGGTCTTGGCCTTGGCGGGGCTTTCGACCACGACGACGTCGGTCATATCGGTGATATTCGCCCTGTTTCGATCCGCGGCGGAGCTACCGGGCGGAGCGCGCAACCCTGTCGCCGGGCAGCGGTTCCACCAGCCCGGAAAGCTCCAGGTCCAGCAGCATCGCCCTGACGGCAGGCGCCGAGAGGTGGCAGCGCCGGGCCAGATCGTCAACGGCTACGGGTGTCGGTCCAATCAATTCAAGGAGTTGACCGGAGGCGTCGGTGGGGGCCGGAGGGTCTTCCGACACCGCAGGCTCGGCTTCCGGCTCGGACCGGACTCGGAACAGAGGCGCCTCCCGCGGGGCCTGGGGGAGGTGGGCGAGCACGTCCTCGGCCGTCTCCACGAGGTGTGCGCCCTGGCGGATCAGGTCGTTGGACCCCCGTGAACGGGGGTCGAGCGGGCTGCCGGGAACCGCGAAGACCTCGCGCCCGGCCTCCAGCGCCAAGCGGGCGGTGATCAGGCTGCCCGAGCGATGCGCGGCCTCCACCACCACGAGCCCCAGCACCAGGCCGGCGACGATCCGGTTACGGCGCGGGAAGTGGCGCGCCAGCGGCGCGGTGCCGAGCGGCGCCTCGGCGACCACCGCGCCGCCCTCGGCCGCGATGCGGGCCTGCAGCGCGGCGTTCTCCGCGGGGTAGGGCTCGTCGAGGCCGCCCGCGACGACGGCAATGGTGCGGCCATGGGCGTTCAGCGCGCCGAGATGCGCCGCGGCGTCGATGCCGCGCGCGAGGCCCGAGGTGACGGCAATGCCGCCCATGGTCAGCCCGGCCGAGAGCTCCTCGGCCACGCGCCGCCCGGCCGCGGAGGCCGAGCGCGCGCCGACCACCCCGGCCTGCGGGCGCTTCAGGACGGTGGCGTCGCCAAGAACAGAGAGCACCGGCGGCGCATCCTCGATCAGCGCGAGCAGGGGCGGGTAGTCGGGGTCGCCGAGATGGACGAAGCGGCCGCCCATCCGCGCCAGCGCCTCGGCTTCACGGAGCGCGTCCTCCTCGCTGCAGGCCGCCAGGGGCCGGCCGGAGGCGGCGGCGAGGCGGGGCAGGGCAGCCAGCGCCGTGCGGGCGCTGCCGTGGCGCTCTAGCAGCCGGCGGAAGGTCGCGGGCCCGACGCCCTCGCTGCGCGCCAGGCGCAGGCGCGCGAGCGACTCCGCCTGCTCCGTCCTGTCGCGTGATGCCTGCACGGAGCGAAGCCCACCACGTCCGGTGGTGGGAACGCAACCGGAAGTGGAGGCTAGTTCTTCCCGAACTTCGGCTCGGTGCCCGCGAGCAGCCGCGCGATGTTGGCCTTGTGCCGCCAGGTGATCAGCGCGGCGAGGCCGAGCGCGAGCAGCGCGAGTTTGAGGTCGCCAAAGACCAGTGCCGCGATCGGCGCCGCCGCGCAGGCCGCGAGCGCGGCGGCCGAGGAGATCCGTGTCGCCGCGAAGACCGCGACCCAGACGACCAGCGCCGTCAGCCCGAGCCAGGGCGCGGCGCCCAGCATCACGCCCGCGCCGGTCGCGACGCCCTTGCCGCCCCGAAAGCCGAGCCAGACGGGGAAGGCGTGGCCCGCCATGGCGGCGACGCCGGCCACCAGCGCCGCGTCCTCGCCCCAGAGCCAGCGGGCGATGACCAGCGCGACTAGCCCCTTGAGCGCATCCAGCGCGAGCGTCGCCGCGGCCAGGCCCTTGTTGCCGGTGCGCAGCACATTGGTCGCGCCGATGTTGCCCGACCCGATGCTGCGTATGTCCCCGAGGCCCGCCGCCTTGGTCAGCACCAGGCCGTAGGGCACGGAGCCCATGAGGTATCCCAGGACAGCAGCGAGGATCAGCGTCATCCGAAGACGCGCCTCCCCGCCTTCCAGGTCCCTACGACCTTGCCTTCCAGCGCGCGGCCGTCGAAGGGGGTGTTCTGCGCCTTGCCCGGCAGCTTCCCGGCCTCCACGCGCCAGCCGCGCTCGGGTTGGAACAGCACGAGGTCGGCGGGCGCGCCCTTGCGCAGCGTGCCGGCCTCGATGCCGAGGAGCTTCGCGGGGCGCGCGGTCAGCAGGTCCAGCGCCTGCAGCAGGGTCAGGTCGCCGCCATGGACGCGCGCGAGGGTGACCGCGAGCAGCGTCGCGAGCCCCGCCCCGCCGGCCTCGGCCTGGGCGAAGGGCAGGCGCTTGTCGTCGGCGTCGCGGGGCTGGTGGTCGGAGGCCACCGCATCGATCGTCCCGTCGTTCAGCGCGGCGATGACGGCCTGGCGGTCGGCTTCGTCGCGCAGGGGGGGCGAGAGCTTGGCGTAGGTCCGGTATTCCCCGATTGCCGTCTCGTTCAGGTCGAAATAGGGCGGCGCGGTGTCGCAGGTCACGGGCAGGCCCTCGGCCTTGGCCGCGCGGATCAACTCGAGCGCGGCCGATGTCGAGACATGGGCGAAGTGGACGTGGCCCCTGGTGATGCGCGCCAATGCGATGTCGCGCGCGACCATCATCGCCTCGGCGGCGACGGGGATGCTGGGCAGGCCCATGCGCGTCGCGCGCTCGCCTTCCGTGGCGGCGCCGCCATTGGCCAGCGCGGGTTCCTCCGGGTGCTGGACGATGAAGCTGCCGAAGGCCCGCGCATAGGACAGCGCGAGGCGCATGGTGCGCGCATTGCCGATGGCGTGGCGGCCATCGGTGAAGGCGATGGCGCCGGCTTCCTTCAGCAGGCCGAACTCGCTGATCTCCTGGCCCGCGCAGCGCGCGGTGGCGGCGCCGTAGGGCAGGATCGTCACGCAGCCCGTCAGCTCGCCGCGGCGGATCACGAACTGGATCAGCGCGGGATCGTCGAGCGGCGGGTCGGTGTCGGGCAGGGCGCAGAGCGTAGTGATGCCGCCGGCGACCGCAGCCTGGGCGGCCGACGCGATGGTCTCGCGGTGCTCGGTGCCTGGCTCGCCGAGGAAGGCGCGTAGGTCCACAAGGCCCGGGGCGAGGCAGGCGCCGGCGGCGTCCACGACGGTCGCGCCCTCAGGCGTACCCAGATTGGCGCCGTGGTCCAGGATGACGCCGTCGCGGACGAGCAGCGCGCCCGGGGCATCGAGGCTGCTGGCGGCGTCCAGCAGGCGGGCGTTGGTGAACAGCGTCTCGGCCATCGGCGCCCTTATAGCCCGTGCGGCGAGTCCCGCCATGCCGCGCGGGCGCGACGAGTCACGCTGGACGCTTGGCAGCTTTGCCGTTGCTCCGCCGACCCCCCCCGAACCCTCCCCCGCAAGCGGGAGAGGGAGCGGTGGCGCCGGTGAACCCTCTCCCGCCTGCGGGGGCTTGCGGCGCTGCCGCAAGGCCGAAGCGGTCGACTTCAGCCGACGACGCGCAGGCTGGTGCGGAGCGAGGCGGGTGGGGGTAAGCGCGTCGCCTGATGATCGCCGCAGCGCGTGCGATGGGGTCACGCGTCAGAAGGTTAGCCCTCGATGCTCGCGCCTACTCCGCCGACGCCTGCATGGATCGCGATATCGCTTCGGCGCCCGCTCGGACCGGGCGCGGCTGCCCGTTTGGCATGACCGCACGGACGCGCCGCGTCACCGCGGCACAAGTCGCTCAGCCCCGGGGCGTCCGGCGCAGCGCCAGCAGCGCGCCGCCGGCGATCAGCCAGGCCGCTGCGACCGAGGCGAGCCTCTCCCACATGCTGTCCAGCGCGCCGATCGGCACCAGCCGAGGCGGATCGTCCGGGACGACCAGAACCTCAACCCCCTGGCCCGGCTGAGGCCGCCGCGGGCCGCCTTCCCAGCTGCTGGTGACCAGCATGGCCCGCTCGCCCCAGGCGACGGTCCCGTCCACGCGCAGCCGCACGGGATAGCGCATGCCCTGCTTGGACCGCTGAGCCGCGCCGACCTCCTCGATCGTCGCGACGGCGGGGACGCCGCGCAGGCGGATATCGACCTCGACCGCGGTCATGAAGGTGACGACGGCCGAGACGGCCAGCATGACGGCGGCGACGGCTATCAGCACACGCCGCTGAACGCGGGGCGATGCGCTCAGCTGTTCCGCCGCAGGTTCCGCGCCAGCACGTCGAGCACGGCCATGCGCACCGCGACCCCCATCTCCACCTGCTCGCCGATCACGGACCGCACGGGGTCGTCGGCGACCGCGCTGTCGATCTCGACGCCGCGGTTCATCGGGCCGGGATGCATGACGATGGCGTCGGGCTTCGCGACGGCCAGCTTCTCGGCGTCCAGCCCGTAGAAGCGGAAGAACTCGCGCGCGGAGGGCACCAGGCCGCCGGTCATCCTCTC
Organism: Falsiroseomonas sp. HW251; assembly: GCF_050563545.1. Taxonomy (NCBI): domain Bacteria; kingdom Pseudomonadati; phylum Pseudomonadota; class Alphaproteobacteria; order Acetobacterales; family Roseomonadaceae; genus Falsiroseomonas; species Falsiroseomonas sp. HW251. Next base: position 31,764 of record NZ_JBNXUM010000022.1, on the reverse strand, counting down.
CTTCTGCAGGCGCAGCATCATCACGACGTCGGCGCCGTCCAGGCCGGTCTTCATGGAATGATGCACCTCGACGCCGAGCCGCGCGGCCTCGGCCGGGATCAGGGTCGGCGGGCCGACGATGCGCACGCGGGCGTTCATGGTCAGCAGCAGGTGGATGTTGGACCGCGCGACGCGGGAATGCAGGACGTCGCCGCAGATCGCGACGACCAGCCCCTCCAGCCGGCCCTTCCGCCGCTTGATGGTCAGCGCGTCGAGCAGCGCCTGGGTCGGGTGCTCATGCGTGCCGTCGCCGGCGTTGATCACCGCCGCGTCCACCTTCTGCGCCAGCAGCGCCGGCGCCCCGGACTGGCCATGGCGCACCACCAGCAGGTCGGTCTGCATCGCGTTCAGCGTCGCCGCGGTATCCAGAAGCGTCTCGCCCTTGTTCACGGAGGAGGTGGACACCGACATGTTCACGATATCGGCGCCGAGCCGCTTGCCCGCGAGCTCGAAGCTCGTGCGGGTGCGCGTGCTGTCCTCGAAGAAGAGGTTGATCAGCGTCCGCCCCTTCAGCAGGTCGCGCTGCGTCTTCCCCTGCCGGTTCAGCAGCGCGTAGCTCTCCGCGAGGTCGAGGAGTTCCGCGATATAGGGCGGCTCGAGGCCCTCGACGGCGAGGAGATGGCGGTGGGGGTAGGGCACGGCCTCAGGATACGGGACGGCGCGGGGATTCGGCCAGAGACGCCCCACCTTCGCGTCAGCGCCGCAGCGCCTCCTGCAACCGGGCGGCCTTTTCCGCCACGGCGGCCCGCCGATGCCCTTCCGCGACCTTCACCTCGCGTCCGTCGCGCAGCGTCAGCCGGCACTCGAAGTACGGAGCCCCATCGCTGTCCCTCGTCTCCTCGACCCCGACAGCGAGGATATCCGGGCCGGCGAGGAGCTGGCTGCGCCGGCCGAACAGCCCGCTCTCCTCGAGCCGCGCGGTCCCGTCCGGCATGACATCCAGCCGCACGCGGCGGTCGCGCATGGCGAAGAGGGTGCAGATGCCGCCGCCGACCCAGAAGGCGCCCAGGAAGAGATAGAATTGGGTGGGCGACTCTCCCTCCGGCACGCCGTCACGCAGGCCGATCCAGGTGAAGGTCGCGACGCCCACCCACCAGAGCGCCAGGAACCACCAGCCGAACAGCGCCGTGTCGTTGCGCAAGGTCATGGCCCGATCCTAAGGGATCATGCCCGTGTCGCGTCCAGCGCGGCCTGCAGCATCCAGGCGGCCGCCGCGGCGTCCACCCGCGCGGCCCGCTTGGCGCGGGTCAGGTCGGCCTCGATCATCGCCCGGTTCACCGCGGCCGAGGACAGCCGCTCGTCCCAGAGCGCGACGGGCAGGCCGGTCGCCTCGCCCACCGCCATCCCCCAGTCCTTGGCCGCCTGGGCGGCGGGGCCGAAGGAGCCGTCCAGGCCGAGCGGCAGCCCGACCACCAGCCCGCCCGCGCCTTCCTTCCGCGCGATCGCCGCGATCTCGGCCGCATTCGCCTTCAGCTTCCCCCGCGCGATCGCGCCATAGGGCGAGGCCAGCGTCAGCGACACGTCGGACAGAGCGACCCCGATCACCCGCGCCCCGGGATCGAGGCCGATCAGACGCGCGTCGCGGGACAGGGCGGCGCGGAGGTCGCGGAGCGGCAGGGCGGGCATGTCCCACCCCCACCCGATCCCCCGCGCCGGGTCAAGCGCCGTAGCGCGGCTGGACAGGCGCCAGCCGCGCCCGGAGCACCGCCCGCCCGACCCGCTCGCCGAGGTCGAGCCCGTCATCAACGCCGTAGCGGAACTGCGCGCCGGCCAGGATCCGGCTCTCGGCCGCTTCCTGCGCGGCGGCGGCGAAACTGGGGAAGTTTCGCTCCGGCTCATCCGGCAGGGCGGTGGCCGAGCGAAACGCGAAGGGCGTCGCCTCGCCCAGCAGCCGGCCCAGCACGAGCGCCGCCGCGGCCGCCTGCGCCGCCTGGTCCGAAGGGTGTCCCTGCGATGCCGGCGTCGGCAGCAGGGGCCGCCAGTCCGGATCGGCCGTCGTCGCGGGGTTGAAGTCGCCGCCAGCGAGCCGGATCGCCGTCTCCGGGCGCCAGGCATCGTGCAGCCGCTTGGAATCCCGGGTCGCGATCGCCGCATCGGCCAGCGCCATGTTGAGCAGCGCGAAGAGCCGCGCGGCATCCCAGAGGTCGGGCGCGCGGTCCCGCACGACCTCCCGCGCGATGCGGTTCCAGGCGCCGATGGAGGGCTCGGCCCAGAAATGGGCACTGCGCGTCTGGGCTTCCGTCCGCAGGGCTGAGTCCCGGCCGCCCAGCGCCTTCACCTCGGCGAAAGCGCGCGCATAGGCCGCGCTCTCGGCAGCCGGCGGCGGGGGCACCCGGAAGGCGGCGGCGCTGCGGAGGGCGAAGGGGCGCAACTGCCCCCAATGCGGCGCCTCCAGCGCCGGCGCGGCGTCGGTGAAGCGATAGGCCCCGACATGGCCGGAAGGGTGGTAGGCCACGGCGGTCTCCGCCCCGTCCGCCTCGCGCGTCGCGAGCACCGCCTGCGCGGCCGCCACGCCCAGCGCCCGGGCGCGCGCCGCGCCGGGGCCGGCGTCGTCCAGCAGGGGCGCCAGCAGCGCGTCGAAGCGCTCGGCCTGGCCGGGCAGCAGCGTGGTCAGCGCCTCATGAGCCGCCGCGGCGGCCGCAACCGAGGGATCGGCGCCGGGGTCGCGCGGGCCCGCGGCATAGGGCGCGAAGCGCGGCAGCGCGGCATTGGCCGCGTCGTGCATGGCGAGATGGGCGATCGCGAGAATCCGGCCGGCGGCAAGAGGGCCGATGCGCTCGGCCGCCAGGGCGTGTCGGGCAGCCAGGCTCCATTCCGTCACGAGGTCGCCGCAGGTCGTGGCGCAGGCGCCCTCCGGCCTGGTCGTGGACGCGGTTGCGCCGGCCGCGCCCAGGGCGGCGGCAAGCAGCATCAGGCCGCGGCGGCCGAGGCGCGGGGAGAGGTCGGACGGCATCGTCGGGCTCCGGGGCGGCATGGCCCCGGGTTCTGCACGACCCGCGTTTCGCCGCGATGTCGCGTTCAGCCGAATCTGGTTTCACGGGCGTTTCGCGCGTGTTGCATGCGCTTCGGGTCGATGGGGCCGGCTCGGACTTGACTTCCGGGGCCCTGGGCGCTTCCTGCCGGGCATCCCTGACGCCCTGGACGTTGCCGCCGCATGTCACTCGACGCCGCCACGGTGAGGCGTATCGCCTCGCTGGCCCGCATCCGCCTGGAAGACGAGGAGGTCGGCCGGATGCAGGCCGAGCTCAACGGCATCCTGGGCTGGATCGAGCAGCTGCAGGCCGTGGACACGGAAGGGGTGGAGCCCATGGCCGGCGGCGCGCCGGAGGGCCAGCCGGCGATGCGCATGCGCGCCGACGCCGTCACGGATGGCGGCATCGCGGACAAGGTGCTGGCGAACGCGCCCGACCGCATGGGCGACTACTTCGGCGTGCCGAAGGTGGTGGAGTGATGCGCCTGACCGACCATACGCTGCGCTCCGCGCTGGATGCGCTGGATGCCGGCGAGACGACCTCGGTTGCGCTGACCGAGGCCTTCCTGGAGGGCATCGCGAAGCTCAACCCGCGGCTCAACGCCTTCGTCACGGTGATGGCCGACCAGGCGCTGGAGGCGGCGAAGGCGTCCGACGCGAAGCGCGCGGCGGGCCAGGCGGGCCCGCTGGAAGGCGCGCCGATCGCGATCAAGGACCTGTTCTGCACCGAGGGCGTGCAGACCACGGCCGGCAGCCGGATCCTCGGCGGGTTCAAGCCGCCCTATGAATCCACCGTGACGGCGAACCTGCTGCGCGACGGCGCGGTGTTCCTGGGCAAGGTCAACCTCGACGAATTCGCCATGGGCTCGTCGAACAAGACCAGCGCGTATGGCGCGGTGGAGAACCCGTGGTCGCGCGCCAACGATCCCGACACGCGACTGGTGCCGGGCGGGTCGTCGGGCGGCTCGGCCACGGCGGTGGCGGCGCATCTGGCGCTCGGCGCGACGGCGACCGACACCGGCGGGTCGATCCGCCAGCCCGCGGCCTTCTGCGGCATCGCGGGGATCAAGCCGACCTATGGCCGCTGCTCGCGCTTCGGGATCGTGGCCTTCGCGTCGTCGCTGGACCAGGCCGGCCCGGTCGCGCGCACCGTCGAGGATTGCGCGATCCTGTTGAGATCGATGGCGGGCTTCGACCCGCGCGACGCGACCAGCGCCGACCTGCCGGTGCCGAACTTCGCAGCGGCCTGCGCGCGCCCGGTGAAGGGCCTGCGCATCGGCGTGCCCAGGGAATACCGGCTCGACGGCATGGCGCCGGAGATCGAGGCGCTGTGGCAGCAGGGCCTGGACTGGCTGAAGCAGCAGGGCGCGGAGATGGTCGAGATCTCGCTGCCCCACACGAAATACGCGCTGCCGACCTACTACGTCGTCGCGCCGGCCGAGGCCTCGTCCAACCTGGCGCGCTACGACGGCGTGCGCTTCGGCCTGCGCGAGACGGCGCCGGGCAGCGACCTCCGCGACCTCTATGAACGCACGCGGGCCAAGGGCTTCGGGCAGGAGGTCCGCCGGCGCATCATGATCGGCACCTACGTGCTGAGCGCCGGCTACTATGACGCCTACTACCTCAAGGCGCAGAAGGTCCGCGCGCTGATCCGCCGCGACTTCGAGCAGGCCTGGGGGAAGGTGGACGCGATCGTCACGCCCGCGACGCCCTCGGCAGCGTTCGGCATGGACGAGAAGCAGGACGATCCCGTGACGATGTACCTCAACGACGTCTTCACCGTCACGGCCAACCTGGCGGGGCTGCCGGGCATCGCCGTGCCGGCGGGGCTCGACGCGCAGGGCCTGCCGCTCGGCCTGCAGGTCATCGGGAAGCCGTTCGACGAGGAGACCTGCTTCAGCGTCGGCGCGGCGATCGAGCGCGCCGCCGGTTTCACGGCGCAGCCGCGGATCAGGGCGTGACGATCGACCGCAGCGCGTCCTCTTTCGCACCCTCGCCCCCCGGTGGGGAGAGAGGGTCGCGCAGCCTTGGCGCGCAGCGCCCAGGCGGAGCGGGCGAGGGGAGAAGCGCGAAACGCTTGTCGGCGATGATTGCGGCGGCTGATACCCCCTCACCCATCCCTGTCCGCTTGCGAGGGGGAGCGGGTTTGGACGCGCAGGGGGAGAGAGGTTCACCCGACCCCCTGGGCGCCACCGTTGACGCGGGCCGCCTCGACTTCGGCCGCAGCCTCGCGGCCATCCGCGCCGCGGCGGAGCAGCGCCGCTGCCTTTCCTACAGCGACGTGGCCGCGGCCAGCTTCCTGCCCTGGAACGCTGCACGTCCGCGCATGGACCCGCATCTCTTCGCGATCTGCGCCTGGTCGCTGGAGCGCGGCGGGCCGCTGCTCTCGGCGATCGTGGTCAACAAGCACCTGGTGGCGTCGGGGCGCATGGAAGGCCGCACGCTCGCCGGCTTCACGGCCATGGTGGTGCGCCTTGGCGTGCGCGTGAGAGATCCCGTCGCCTTCCTCCGCGACGAGCAGCAGAAAGTCTTCGACTGGGCCGAGAAGGAACGAGGCCATGAGCTACACCATTGAAGGCAACACCGGCCCCTGGGAGCTGGTGATCGGGCTGGAAGTCCATGCCCAGGTCATCTCGAACTCCAAGCTGTTTTCCGGCGCCGCCACCGCCTTCGGCGCGGAGCCGAACAGCCAGGTGTCCTTCATCGACGCGGGCTTCCCCGGCATGCTGCCGGTGATCAACCAGGAATGCGTGGCGCAGGCCGTGCGCACGGGACTCGGGCTGCATGCCGAGATCAACCTGTGGTCCCGCTTCGACCGGAAGAACTACTTCTACGCCGACCTGCCGCAGGGCTATCAGATCAGCCAGTACGCGCACCCCATCGTCGGCAAGGGCGAGATCGGGATCGAGCTGGCGGACGGATCGAAGAAGACCATCGGCATCACGCGCCTACACCTCGAGCAGGATGCCGGCAAGTCGATGCACGACCAGCACCCCACCAAGTCCCTTATCGACCTCAACCGCAGCGGCGTCGCGCTGATGGAGATCGTGTCGGAACCCGACATGCGCTCCCCCGAGGAAGCGGGCGCGTACCTCACCAAGCTGCGCCAGATCCTGCGCTACCTCGGCACCTGCGACGGCAACATGGACGAGGGCAGCATGCGTGCCGACGTCAACGTCTCCGTCCGCAAGGCCGGCGAGGGCTACCGCACGCGCTGCGAGGTGAAGAACGTCAACTCCGTGAAGTTCGTCATGCAGGCCGTCGAGGCCGAGGCGCGCCGCCAGATCGAGGTCTGGGAGAGCGGCGGCACGGTGGAGCAGGAGACGCGGCTCTTCGACACGCAGCGCGGCACGACCAGGTCCATGCGCAGCAAGGAAGACGCGCATGACTACCGCTACTTCCCCGAGCCCGACCTGCCCCCGCTGGTGCTGGAGCCGAACTGGGTGGAGCAGCTGAAGGCCTCGCTGCCCGAACTGCCGGACGTCCGCCGCGCGCGCTACGTCGCGATGGGCCTCACGCCATATGACGCGCATGTCCTGACGCTGGAGAAGGAGACCGCCGCCTTCTACGAGACCGTCGCCAAGGGCCGCGACGCCAAGCTCGCCGCGAACTGGGTGACCGGCGACTTCTTCGCCGCGCTGAACCGGCTCAAGCGCGATATCGCCGACCCGCCGGTGACGGCGGAGAGCCTGGGTGCGCTGCTCGACCTCATCGCTGACGGAACACTCAGCGGGAAACTCGGGAAAGACGTCTTCGAGATCATGATCGAGACGGGCAAGGCCCCCGGCGCGATCGTGGAGGAGCGCGGCCTGAAGCAGGTCACCGACACCGGCGCGATCGAGGCCGCGGTCGCCGACGTCCTCGCGAAGAACGCCGACAAGGTCGCGGAATACCGCTCCGGCAAGGACAAGCTCTTCGGCTTCTTCGTCGGCCAGACGATGAAGGCCATGCAGGGCAAGGGAAATCCGGCCCTGGTGAACGAGGTGGTGAAGAAGCTGCTGGGCTGACGCGCCTGTCGCGGTATCGTCGCCCGGTAGCTTCTTGGGGCCTGCGATTCGCGATGGACCAGCAACCGGCGGAGCCCGGCCTCAGGCACCTGATCGAGCGCGGCATGGCGCTGGTCGCGGTGGGCGTGGTGCTGCTCGGCATCCTCGCAACGCTGCAGCCCTTCGCCACCGCCATCATGTTCGGCGCGATCCTGGCCATCGCGCTCTGGCCCGTGCGGGACTGGATGGTGGGGAAGGGCATCCGCCCGGCGCTCGCGGCCACGCTGCTGAGCATCCTCGTGGTCGCGGCCATCGTCCTGCCCACCATCGCCGTCGCGCCGGGCCTGATCGAGGCGATCAATGCCGGCACGGCCCGGGCCCAGCAGGCCATCGCCAGCGCGCCGGCCACCGCGCCCGACTGGATCGCCACCTTGCCGCTGGTCGGCGAACCCGCCGCCGCGGCCTGGACGCATGTCGCGAATGCCCGCGGCAATCTTGCCTCGCTGGCAACGCCCTACCTCGCGCGTTTCCAGACCATCCTGCTGAACGTCGCCAGCGGCCTGGCCGACAGCCTGCTTCAGATGCTGCTGGCGCTGGTCGTCGCCGCGATGTTCTGGACCACGGGCGAGGAGATCGCCGACAGCCTGCGCGACGCCGCGGCCAGGCTCGGCGGCCCGACCGGGGTGGAATCCCTCGAAACCGCCGGGGGAGCCGTGCGCAGCGTGGCCTATGGCGTGGTCGGGACCTCGATCTGGCAGGGGGTGATGGCGGCGATCGGCTACGCGATCGCGGGCATCCCGGCGGCGCCGCTGCTGGGCTTCCTGACCTTCGTCTTCTCGATCAGCCAGGTGCTCTCGCCGTTGATCGTGGTGCTGTGGGGCGGCGCGGCCTGGTGGCTCTACGACCAGGGCAGCCTGGGATGGGCGATCTTCATGGGGCTGTGGGGGGTTGGCGCCATCTCGTCCAGCGACAACCTGCTGCGGCCGCTGCTGATCAGGCGCGGCGTGGACATGCCGCTCAGCATCGTCATCATCGGCGTCTTCGGCGGCTTCGTCGCCTTCGGCTTCCTCGGCCTCTTCATCGGGCCGGTGCTGCTGGCCGTGGGCCTCGTGATGCTGCGGGCCTGGCGCAAGCCCGAGCGGATGGACTGAAGGAACCGGGATGCCCCGCCGTGCCCTGGTCCACCGCGTCGCCGCGCGCCACCCCGGCGACGCCGCCGCCGTCGCCGCCCTGTTCGATTCAGGCGCACTGAAGCCGGAGGAGGTCGTCGCCATCCTCGGCAAGACCGAGGGCAATGGCTGCGTCAACGACTTCACCCGCGCCTATGCCGTCGAGGCGCTCAGCCACATGCTCGCCGCGCGGACGGGCTCGACGGCAGAGGCCGTCGCGGCGCGCGTTGCGATGGTGATGTCGGGCGGGACGGAGGGCGGCCTGTCCCCGCATTTCCTCGTCTTCGCCGTGCGCGAGGAGGCCGCGCCCGCGGGCCCGCCGGCGCTCGCGCTCGGCACCGCCTTCACCGCGGATTTCGCGCCGGAGGAGCTGGGGCGCCTGGCGCAGGTGCGCGCCACGGCGGATGCGGTGCGCCAGGCCATGCGCGAGGCCGGCATCGCGGACCCCGCCGACGTGCACTACGTCCAGGTGAAATGCCCGCTGCTGACCAGCGAGCGCATTGCGGCGGCGAGGCGGCGCGGCAAGACGGTCGCGACGGACGACACCTACCACTCCATGGGCCTCTCGCGCGGGGCCTCCGCGCTCGGCGTCGCGCTGGCGCTGGGCGAGGTGGACGAGGCCGCGCTGTCGGACGCCGCGGTCGGCGCCGACTGGTCGCTCTTCTCCGGCCGCGCGAGCTGCTCGGCCGGCGTCGAGCTGCTGCGCAACGAGATCGTGGTGATGGGCAACAGCCGCGACTGGACGGGCGACCTTGTGATCGCGCACGACGTCATGGCGGATGCCATCGACCTCCCCGCTGTGCACGCCGCGCTGCGCGCCGCCGGCCTCGATCCGAACGGAGGCCAGCTTGCCGAAGCCGATCGCGACCGCGTGGTCGCCGTGCTGGCGAAGGCGGAGCCGTCCTCCTCCGGCGTCATCCGCGGCCGCCGCCACATCATGTGGGACGATAGCGACATCAACGCGACCCGCCACGCCCGCGCGCTGGTCGGCGGCGTGATCGCCGCGGCGGTCGGCCGCACTGACCTCTTCGTCAGCGGCGGCGCCGAGCACCAGGGCCCCGACGGCGGCGGGCCCGTCGCGGTGATCGCCCGCCGGGGCTGACCTACTCGGCCGGCCGCATCTCGCGGCTCGCGACCGCCTCCTCCTCGCGCACCAGCAGATCCTCGGGCGCGTCCGCTTCCTCGACGGTCTCGCCGTCGAGAAGCGCCCGCATCCGCACGACGTCGAGCGCCCCTTCCCACTTCGCGACGACGACGGTCGCGACGCCGTTGCCGACCAGGTTGGTCAGCGCGCGGGCTTCCGACATGAAGCGGTCCACGCCGAGGATCAGCGCGATGGACGCGACCGGCACCGACCCTACCGAGGCCAGCGTTGCCGCCAGCACGATGAAGCCCGATCCCGTGACGCCCGCCGCGCCCTTCGACGTCAGCAGCAGCACGCCGATCAGGCCAAGCTGCTGCCCGAAGCTCAGCGGCGTGTCGGTGGCCTGCGCCAGGAACACCGCGGCCATGGTGAGGTAGATGCAGGTGCCGTCCAGGTTGAAGGAATAGCCGGTCGGGATGACCAGCCCGACCACCGACTTGTCGGCGCCGAGATTCTCCATCTTCGCCAGCATCCGCGGCAGCACGGATTCCGAGGAGGAGGTGCCAAGCACGATCAGCAGCTCCTCCTTGATGTAGCGGACGAACTTGAAGATCGAGAAGCCGGACCACCAGGCGACCGCGCCGAGCACCACGAAGACGAAGATCAGGCAGGTCGCGTAGAACGACAGCATGAGCTGCGCGAGCGAAAGCAGCGTGGCCAGCCCGTAGCGGCCGATGGTGAAGGCCATCGCGCCGAAGGCGCCGAGCGGCGCAAGCCGCATCACATAGCCCACGATCTTGAAGAAGACATGGGCCACGCTGTCGATTATGTGCAGCAGCGGCTCGCCGCGTGTGCCCAGCGCATGCAGGGCGAAGGCGAAGAGCACGGCGATCAGCAGCACCTGCAGGATCTCGCCCTCGGCGAAGGCGCCGACGACGGTATCCGGGATGATGTGCATGAGCTGTCCGACCACGGATTGCTGGGCGGCGCGCTGGGTGAAGGTCTGGATGCCGCGGGTGTCGATGGAGGCCGCATCCACATGCATCGCATGGCCGGGCTGCATGACGTTCACCACGATCAGGCCGATGATCAGCGCGACCGTCGTCATGACCTCGAAGTAGATCAGCGCCTTCAGCCCGACGCGGCCGACCTTCTTCATGTCCGACATCGACGCGATGCCGTGCACGACCGTGCAGAAGATGATCGGCGCGATCAGCATCTTGATCAGCTTGATGAAGGCGTCGCCGAAGGGGCGCATCTCCACCGCGTAGCTCGGGTAGAAATGGCCGAGCAGGATGCCGATGCTGATCGCGATCAGCACCTGGACATAGAGGTGCTTCCACCAGGGGGGGTGGGCGGCGGACGCCGCCAGGCCGGGCTTGGACGTTTCCATGACAGCCCTTTCGTAACGAGGCTGCGGGCGGCCTGTCTCGGCCTTACCCCGCCCCTGTCCTACTCTTCACCGCGCGGATAGTTGCGCGAAGCCTTCGTCAAGCCGGCCTGACGCCCCAGGGATAGGGCATCGACCCCTTCAGCAGCCCCGTGATGCTGCGCCGCCAGGCGTTGCGGATCTGGAACTGGCCGAGCGGGATGGTCGCCACGTCGTCCTGGGCGAGCTTGTTGAGCTCGTTCGCCAGCCGCAGCTGCTGGGCCGCGTCGGTCGAATCGAGCCAGGCCTGGACGAGTTCCTGCGCGCGCGGGCTGTCGTACCAGCCGAACCAGCCGACCGCGCCCGGCCCCTTCACCAGGCTGCTGACGGCCGGGTTCAGGTAGGCGAGCGAGGAGCCGAAGGTGTGGAAGATGGACCAGCCGCCGCGGTCCGTGGGCTCGGTCCGCACGCGGCGCTGCACCACCGTGCCCCAGTCCGTCTCGGCGAGCTCCACGTTGAAGCCGATGCGCCGCAGCCGGTCCGCGGTGATCTGGCCGTGCGGGCCGATCAGCGGGAAGTCCGTGGGGTTGATGATGACGACCTTCTCGTTGTTGTAGCCGCTGGCGGCGAGCGCGGCCCGCGCGCGGTCCAGGCTGCGCGGCGGGGCGTTGAGCTCCGACAGATCCTCGGTGCCGAGCGGCGTGCCGCAGGGAAAGAGGCTCCGGCACTGCCGCCAGACGCTGCGGTCGTCGCCGAGCGTGGCCCGCATGTACTCGTCCTGGTCCACCGCGAGGGCGACGGCCTGGCGGACCTTCGGGTTGTTGAAGGGCGCCTGGAGGTGGTTGAGCCGCATGATCGACATGATGCCGGGCTCGTTCAGCACGCCGATCTCGATGTTGCGGTTGCGCTGCAACGTCGGGATCAGGTCGGACAGCGGCTGCTCCAGCCAGTCCACCTCGCCGGCCTGCAGCGCAGCGGCCGCGGTCGCGGGGTCGGGCAGGATGTGCCACTCAATCCGCGGGAAGTTTGCGACCTTTCCGCCCGCCGCGCCGCTCGCGGGCTCGCCGCGCGGGACATAGGCGTCGTTCTTGACGTAGACGACGCGGCTGCCCGAGACGAACTCGCCGGGCACGAAGCGATACGGGCCGCTGCCGACGACCTCGCTGACCTGGGTATTGGCGTCGGTGCGCGCCAGGCGTTCGGGCATGATGAAGGGGACGTTGGCGTCCGGCTTGGCGAGCGCATCGAGCATCAGTGGGAAGGGGCGCTTCAGCTTGATCTCGATGACGCGGTCGGACGGCGCGCCCCAGTCGTCCACGACCGCGGCCAGGATCTGGCCGAACGGATCGCGCTTCGCCCAGCGCGAGAGCGAGGCCGTGCAGTCCCGCGCGCGGACGGGCTCGCCGTCGTGGAAGCGTAAGGACTCGCGCAGCGTGATCTTCCAGGTCCGGCCGTCCGGCGTGACCTCGTGCCCCTGCGCCATCTGTGGCTGCGGCCGGAGGTTGCTGTCCAGCGCATAGAGCGTGTCGCAGACGTGGTAGCCATGCATCTGGGTGACGATCGCCGTCGTCCAGATGGGATCGAGCGCGGTGAGGTTGGCCTGCGGCACGAAGCGCAGCGTGGCGGCCCGCGCGGGCTGCGCGATGGCCGGCGCGAAAGGCGCGGCGGCCAGGCCGGCGGTGCCGGCCATGAACGAACGACGGTGCATGCGCTTCCTCCTGGGTTCTGGTGCCCCTGGGGGAAACGCTACGCGTGCGACGCGCCGCGGGTCAACGTCGCGCCGGAGGCGCGCAAAGCATTGTCTTGGCCTCGGCGTATTCGCGCTTGAGGCGCGCGATGACCTCGGCTGCCGGCGGCGCGTCCTCGATCGAGCCGACGCCCTGGCCCGAGCCCCAGATGTCGCGCCAGGCCCGGACATGGCCGGAGCCGAAGCTCATCTTGGTCTTGTCGGCCGCGGGAAGGTTGTCGGGGTCCAGCCCCTGCGCGGCGATCGAGGGCTTGAGGTAGTTGCCGTGCACGCCGGTGAAGTAGGGGGTGTAGACGACGTCGGCCGCGCTGGCCTCGACGATCATCCGCTTGTAGCCCTCGGCCGCGTTGGCCTCGGCGGTCGCGATGAATCGCGTGCCGACATAGGCGAAGTCAGCGCCCATGGCCTGCGCGGCGAGCACCTGGCTGCCGCGGGTGATCGCTCCCGAGAGCGCGATCGGGCCGTCCCAGATCTTCCGGACCTCGGCCACGAGGGCGAAGGGGGACAGCATGCCGGCATGCCCGCCGGCCCCGGCCGCGACCAGGATCAGCCCGTCCACCCCGGCTTCCAGCGCCTTGGCGGCGTGGCGGATGTTGGTCACGTCGTGGAAGACGATGCCGCCCCAGGCGTGGACGGCGTCCACGACCTCACCCGGCGCGCGCAGCGAGGTGATAATCATCGGGACGCGATGGCGCTCGCAGGCCTGCAGGTCGTGGTCGAGCCGGTCGTTGGTGTGATGGACGATCTGGTTGACCGCGAAGGGCGCGTCGCCCGGTCTCAGCGCCTCGCCGATGCGCGACAGCCAGCCATCCAGCTCCTCCTTCGGGCGCGCGTTCAGCGCGGGGAAGGACCCGACGACCCCGCCCTTGCATTGCGCGATCACGAGATCGGGGTTGGAGACGATGAACATCGGCGCCGCGATCACGGGCAGCGCGAGGGAGGACAGGACGGGCGGCAGCGCCATGGACGGGTCCGGCTGATGGGGCGGTCGGAAGATGCCGCCCGGGCGCGGCGCCGTCCATGCCGTGCGCCTTGACCGGCCTGGGGGGCTGGGCGAAGGAGAGGGAAGTCGAGGGAGGGACAGGCGCATGGCCGGGCCGGTGCGGTACGACGTCGTGGACGGCATCGCCGTCGCCACCATCGCGAACCCGCCGGTGAACGCGCTGTCGGCCGCCATGCGCGGCGGCCTGGCGGACGCGGTGAAGGCCGGGATGGCCGACGCCGCCGTGCGCGGGATCGTCATCGCGGCGGAGGGCCGGACCTGGATCGCCGGCGCCGACATCTCGGAATTCGGCAAGCCGCCGGTTTCGCCGACGCTGGCGGAACTGATCGCGCTGATCGACGGCGCGACGAAGCCGGTGGTGGCCGCGATCCACGCGGCGGCGCTGGGCGGGGGGCTCGAGGTCGCGATGGCCTGTGCTGCGCGCGTCGCTGTACCCGGGGCGAAGCTCGGCCTGCCGGAGGTGAAGCTCGGCCTGCTGCCGGGGTCGGGCGGCACGCAGCGCGCGCCGCGGCTGATGGGCGCGGCCGCGGCGCTGAAGCTGATGGCGGGCGGCGATCCCCTGGACGCGAAGGCCGCGCTGGCTGCGGGGCTGGTGGACGAGGTCGCCGACGACGTGATCGCCGCCGCACGCGCCAGGGCCGCGGGCCCGCTGCCCACGCCGGTGTCGCAGCGCAAGGACCGCCTCGGCGACCGCGAGGCCTTCGAGAAGGAGGCCGCGGCACTGGCGAAGCGCGCGGCGACCGAGCCGCAGGTCGCCGCCATGATCGAGAGCGTGCGCGACTGCTTCGACCTGCCCTTCGACCAGGCGCTGGCGAAGGAACGCAGGGCCTTCCTCTCGCTGCTGGAGGACCCCCGCAGCAAGGCGCTGCGCCACGTCTTCTTCGCGGAGCGAGAGGCCGCGAAGATCGCGGGCGTCCCCGCCGGCACCAGGCCGCGCGAGGTCAGGCGCGCCGCCGTGCTCGGCGCCGGGACCATGGGCGCCGGCATCGCCATGTGCTTCGCCAATGCCGGCATCCCCGTCCGCGTCATCGAGACCGACGAGGCCGCGATGCAGCGCGGCATCGAGCGCATCCGCGGCACCTACGACGCGAGCGTGAAGCGCGGCAGCCTGACCCCCGAGAAGCGCGACGCGCGCATGGCGCTGATCGAGGGCGCCGTCGGCCTGGAAGCCGCCAACGAGGCCGACATCATCGTCGAGGCCGTCTTCGAGGAGATGGGCCTGAAGAAGCAGGTCTTCGGCACGCTGGATCGCGTGGCCAGGCCCGGCGCGGTCATCGCCTCCAACACCTCCTATCTGGACATCGACGAGATGGCCGCCGCGACATCGCGGCCCGGCGACGTGCTGGGCATGCATTTCTTCTCGCCGGCCAACGTGATGAAGCTGCTGGAGGTCGTGCGCGCGAAGCACACCACGCCGGACGCGCTGGCGACCGCCGCCGAGATCGGCCGCAGGCTCGGCAAGGTGCCGGTCGTGGTCGGCGTCTGCTTCGGCTTCGTGGGCAACCGCATGCTCGCGAAGCGCACCGCGCAGGTCGAGGCGCTGCTGCTGGAAGGCGCGCTGCCGGATCAGGTGGACAAGGCGCTGACCGATTTCGGCTTCCGCATGGGGCCCTGCGCGATGGGCGACCTGGCGGGCCTCGACATCGGCTGGCGCATCCGCCAGGCCACGGGGAAGAAGGCGCCGGTGGCGGACGCGCTGGTGGAGGCCGGGCGCCTCGGCCAGAAGACGGGCAAGGGCTATTATCTCTATCCCGAAGGCGCGCGCGCCGGCGTGCCGGACGCCGCAGTCGCGGCACTGATCGAGGGGCTTTCCGCGCAGCACGGCGTCGCGCGCCGCCCGATCGGCCAGGCGGAGATCCTCGACCGCCTGCTGCTGCCCATGGTGAACGAGGGCGCGCGCATCCTGGACGAAGGCATCGCCGCGCGCGCCGGCGACATCGACGTGGTCTGGCTGCATGGCTACAACTGGCCCGCCTTCACCGGAGGCCCGATTCACTGGGCGGATGCGCAGGGGCTCGGCGCCATCGCCGACCGCCTGGCGGGTTACGCGAAGGCGACCGGCGACGAGAGCCTGGCGCCTGCGCCGCTGCTGGCGCGCCTCGCGGCTGAGGGCGGGACCTTCGCGGGCCTCAGGCTAGCCTGATGCGCCCCTGGGAGGCCAGCTACCCCAAGGAATGCCGGTGGGACGTGCCCATCGCGCAGGGGACGCTGCCTTCCCTGCTGGATGACATCGCGGTGCGCCACGGCGACAGGCCGGCGTTGGAATACCGCGGCCGCGTGCTGTCCTTCGCGGCACTGAAGGCGCGCGCGGACCGCGTCGCCGCGGGGTTGATGGCGACGGGCGTGGCCCCGGGCGACTGCGTCGCGCTCTATCTCCCGAATACCATGTGGCATCCGATCTGCCTCTTCGCCGCGCTGCGTTGCGGGGCGCGGGTGGTCATGCTCTCGGCGCTCGATGCGAAGCGCGAGCTTGCGCACAAGATGCGCGACGCCGGCGCGACGCTGCTGGTCACGACCGGGCTCGGCTCGCTCGTCGCCAATGCCGAATGGTTGGTGAAGGGGGGCGCGGTGACGCGCGTGTTGCTCGCGCCCGATGCCGAATGGGGTGGGGAGGACGCCGCGCACGGCTTCGCGCCGCTGCCGGAAGCCGAGCCGCCGGCGTCCTGGCCGCCCGTCGCGCCAGCGGACATCGCGCTGCTGCAATACACCGGCGGCACGACGGGCACGCCCAAGGGCGCGATGCTGAGCCACGGCAACCTGACCTCCGCGGTCGCCATCTACCGCGCCTGGCGCGACAGCGGGACCGTGCCGGACGGCGAAGGGCGCGTGCTGCTCGTCCTGCCGCTGTTCCACATCTTCGCGCTGACCACGGTGCTGCTGCGCAACCTGGCCGAGGGCAATACCTGCCACCTGCGCCTGCGCTTCGACGCCGCCGAGGCGGTGCGCGACATCGAGCACCTGCGCATCACCCATCTCAACGGCGTGCCGACCATGTGGATCGGCATCCTGAACCTGCCCGGCGTTAAGCGGGAAAGCTTCGCCTCACTCCGAATCGCAAGCTCCGGCGGCGCGCCCATGCCCTTCGACGTCCAGCAGAAGCTGGAGGCGCTGATCGGCATCCGCATCGGCGGCGGCTGGGGCATGACCGAGACCTGCCCCGCCGGCACGCGCATCCCGCCCCACGCGCCGCGGCGCGCGGGCCAGGTTGGCCTGCCGCTGCCGCGGGTCGAACTCCGCATCGTCGATCCCGACGCGCCGACCCGCGCGCTGCCGCCGGGCGAGACCGGCGAGATTGCGGTGCGCGGCCCCAACGTCTTCCAGGGCTATTGGAATCGGCCTGCCGAGAACGCGCGCGCCTTCGCGGATGGCTGGTTCCTGACCGGCGACATGGGCTGGATGGACGGGGACGGCTATTTCACGCTGGTGGATCGCCGCAAGAACATGATCCTGTCCGGCGGCTTCAACGTGTATCCCGCGCAGGTCGAGGGCGCGATCTACGAACACCCCGACGTCGCGGAATGCATCGTCATCGGCATCTCCGACGCCTATCGCGGCCAGGCCGCCAAGGCCTATGTCGCGCTGAAACCCGGCGCGCGCGGCTTCACGCTGGAGGAGCTGCGGCTGTTCCTGGCCGACAGGCTCGGGAAGCACGAGATGCCGGCGGCGCTGGAAATTCGCGACGCGCTGCCGAAAAGTCCCGCAGGCAAGCTGCTGGCCTCGGCGCTGCGCGCAGAAATCGAAGGAGCCGCCTGATGGACCTCCGCTACACCCCGGACGAGATCGCCTTCCGCGACGAGCTCCGCGCCTTCTTCCGCCGCGAGATCCCGGCCGAGATACGCCGCAAGGTCAGCGAGGGCCGCAAGCTCTCGCGCGAGGACATCGTGACCACGCAGCGCGTGCTGCACGCGCATGGGCTGTCAGTGCCAAACTGGCCCGTCGAATGGGGCGGCAAGGACTGGACGCCCGTCCAGCGCTACATCTTCAGCGAGGAGATCCAGGCCGCGGCCGTCCCGCAGCCGCTGTCGTTCAACGTCAACATGGTGGGCCCGGTCATCGCGACCTTCGGCAGCGAGGCACAGAAGCAGCGCTTCCTGCCGCCGACGGCCAGTCTCGACATCTGGTGGGCCCAGGGATTCTCCGAGCCCGGGGCGGGCAGCGACCTCGCCAGCCTCAAGGCCACGGCGCGGCGCGAGGGCGAACATTTCATCGTCAACGGCCAGAAGACCTGGACGACGCTCGGGCAATACGCGGACTGGATCTTCTGCCTGGTGCGGACGGACCCCGCGGCGAAGAAGCAGATGGGCATCTCCTTCCTGCTGATCGACATGAAGACGCCCGGCATCACCATTCGCCCGATCATCACCATCGATGGCGGGCACGAGGTGAACGAAGTCTTCTTCGACGAGGTGAAGGTGCCGGCCGAGAACCTCGTCGGCGAGCTCAACAAGGGCTGGGACTACGCGAAGTTCCTGCTGTCCAACGAGCGCATCGGCATCGCCCGCATCGGCCTGACGAAGGAACGCTTGGCGCGCGTGAAGCGCCTGGCGCAGGAGACGCCGGCGGGCGAGGGCATGGTCTGGGACGACCCGGATTTCCGTCGGCGCCTGGCGTGGAGCGAAATCGAACTCAAGGCGCTCGAGATTACCCAGATGCGCGTCGTCGCGGCGCAGCGCACGCGCGCGGCCGACAAGCCCGACCCGTCGAGCTCCATCCTCAAGATCAAGGGCAGCGAGCTGCAGCAACAGGCCACGCAGCTGCTGGTGGAGGTCGCCGGCCCCTACGCCATGCCTCGTCCCGACCGCGACGAGGACGGGCTGAACCTGCCCTCCGTCGGGCCGGAATGGGCGGACGCGGCAGCGCCGCTCTTCTTCAACTACCGCAAGGTCTCGATCTACGGCGGCTCGAACGAGATCCAGCGCAACATCATCGCCAAGGCGTTCCTGGGGCTCTGACGCGTCATGGATTTCGATCTCTCCGACGACCAGCGCCTGCTCGCCGACAGCGTCAATCGCTTCGTCACCGACCGCTACGGCGACTTCGAGAAGCGGAAGGCCTACCGCGCGGGACCGCGCGGCTACGCCGACGCGAACTGGGCGACGATGGCCGAGCTCGGGCTGCTTGCCCTGCCGCTGAGCGAAGAGCAGGGCGGCTTCGGCGGCGGCCCCGTCGAGACGATGATCGTCATGGAGGCGCTGGGCCGTGGCCTGGTGCTGGAGCCCTTCTTCGCGACCGTCGTGCTCGGCCTCGGCCTGCTTCGCCGCGTGCCGGGGCAGGACGATCTGCTGGCGCAGGTCGCGGCCGGCGAGGTCGCCTTGGCCTTCGCGCATCAGGAACGCCAGGCTCGCCATGATTGGCACGACGTCGCGACGACCGCACGCGTCGATGGCGACACGTGGCTCCTCGACGGTGCCAAGGGCGTCGTGCTGAGCGGCGACAGCGCGGACCGGCTGATCGTCTCCGCGCGGCTGTCAGGCGGCCGGCGCGAGCGCGACGGCATCGGCCTCTTCCTCCTCGACCCCGCTGCACCTGGCGTCGCGCGCCGCGGCTACGCCACCCAGGACGGGCTGCGCGGCGCGGAGGTCGTGCTGGAAGGCGCGCGCGCGACGCTGCTCTCGGCCAACGCCCTGCCGCTGATCGAACTCGTTGCGGACGAGGCGATCGCCGCGCTCTGTGCCGAGGCCGTCGGCGCGATGGAGACGCTGCGTGACCTCACCGTGGACTACCTCAAGACCCGCCAGCAATTCGGCCGCGCGATCGGCGAGTTCCAGGCTCTGCAGCACCGCGCCGCCGACATGCTCGTGGCGACCGAGCAGGCGCGCAGCATGACGATGTACGCCGCGATGATGGTGCAGGATCCCGATCCTGCGGCGCGCGCCACCGCGCTCTCGGCGGCAAAGGCGCTGGTCGGGAAGCTGTCGGACCAGCTCGGCAAGGAGGCGATCCAGCTGCATGGCGGCATCGCCATGACCGAGGAATACAAGGCGGGCCACTACTTCAAGCGGCTCTCCATGATCGGCGTGCTGTTCGGCGACGTGGATCATCACCTCCGGCGGGTGGTGGCAGCGGGCGGCCTGCCCGACTAGACTGGGTCCGCAACGAACGGGAGAACAACGATGCCGATCCCGCGCCGCATGACGCTTGCTGTCGGGGCCGGACTGCTGGCGCGGCCCGCGCTCGGCCAGACCCGCTTCCCGGACCATCCGATCCGGGTCTTCCTGCCCTTCCCGCCGGGCGGCACGACTGACCTGCAGATGCGCGCGCTCGCCGAGGGCGCCGGGCGCCGGCTCGGCCAGCCCATCGTGATCGAGAACCGCGCAGGCGCCGGCGGGACGCTCGGCGCCACCGCCATCGCCAGCGGCACGCGGCCCGACGGCTACACGCTGTCGGTGATGCCGAACTCCGTCTTCCGCGTGCCGGTGATGATGGCGCGCCCGCCCTACGACCCTATGACGGACTTCACCTGGATCATCCGCCTGGTGGGCTACACCTTCGGCGTCGTCGTGCGCGCCGACGCGCCCTGGCGCACGCTGCAGGATTTGCTGGCCGATGCGCGCGCCAATCCCGGCAGGATCACCTATGGCTCGCCCGGCGTGGCCACGCTCGACGTCACGATGGAGCGCATGGCGCAGCTGTCGGGCGGCATCCAATGGGTGCACGTCCCGTTCCGCGGCGGCGCCGATAACATCCAGGCGCTGCTCGCGGGCCAGATCAACGTCTCGGCCGAGAGCAGCGTCTGGGCCGAGCTGGTGCGCGACGGCCGCCTGCGCCTGCTCGCGACCTGGGGCGAGCGCCGGGCGCCGCGCTTCCCCGATGCGCCGACATTGCGCGAGGCCGGCGTGGACATCGTCAACTCCTCGCCTTACGGCCTGGCCGGCCCACGCGGCATGGACCCGGACGTCGTGCGCATCCTGCACGACGCCTTCCGCGCCGCGCTGAACGACCCCGCGCATCTCGCCGTGCTGGAACGCTTCGACATGCCGCTGATGTATGCGGACGGCGCGGCCTATGCCGCCTATGCCCGCGAGTTCTACGAGGAGGACAGCGCGATGGTCCGCGCCATGGGGCTCAGGTTCTGACGCCGGCCGGCCGCGACGACGTTTCTCGACAAATCCTTGATTTGTCGGCGCTCTGTCGGCGTGTGCATCGATTTTTTCCTTGTTCCGGCGCGGCCGCGTCTCCTAATCCCGTGGCATGACTCGCGTGCCGCTGATGCGTCTGCCGGCGCCTTGGTGCGCGAGGCGGAGTGCAAAGCCGGGAATGCCCGACGGCCAGGCCGGGGAGCCGCTGCCAAGGAATAGCCTGCGCCGCCAAAGCGCGGCCCTGCCGGTCATCGGCGCGGGTGCCGCGCTGCGTGTCGTGCTGATCACCAGCCGCGAGACGCGACGCTGGGTTGTGCCGAAAGGCTGGATCGAGCCGCAGGAGCCGCCGCACCGCTCGGCCGCGCGCGAGGCGGCCGAGGAAGCCGGGATCCAGGGCGAAGCCGACGCCGAGCCGCTCGGTTCCTATCTCTATCCGAAGCGCCTGGCAGGTGGCGTCGTGCAGACGACGGAGGTGCTTGTCTTCCGCCTGCGTGTGGCGAGGCTTCTGCACGACTGGCCGGAGCGGCGTGAACGCACGCGCCGGCTCTTCAGGCCCGAAGCCGCGGCCGCGCTGGTCGCGGAGCCGGGCCTCGCAGCGCTGCTCCGCGGCCTGCGGCCGCGCTGAAGCATTGCTTGAGCGATTGATTCACCGCTCCGGCGTTCCGCCTTCGCGGATCCGGCGCTAGGCACCGAACCCCTCCGGCGTGATGCCGCGAGGCTTGACCAGGTCATAAGGCCCGCGGGGCAGGAAGCGTCCCGTGCCGGGCTCCGCCTGCACCGTGCCGTCGCGCATCACGACATCGCCGCGGCGGATGCTGGCGACCGGCCAGCCCGTGACCTCGAGCCCCTCATAGGGCGTGTAGTCGATGGCGTGCTGCATCAGCTTGTTCGTGATGGTGACCTTCTTCGTGGGATCCCACAGCACGATGTCGGCGTCGCTGCCGGGCAGGATCACGCCCTTCCTGGGATAAAGCCCCATGATCCGCGCGGGGTTGGTCGCGGTGAGTCTTACGAACTCCTCGAGCCCGATGCGGCCCTTCGACACGCCCTCGCTGAAGACGATTGGCAGGCGGGCGGCGAGCCCGGGGATGCCGTTCGGGATCCTCTCGAAGCTCGCGTCGCGGCCGGAGACGGCTTTGCCGCGGTCGCCCTCGTAGCTGAAGCCGCAGTGATCCGACGACACGACGTCGAGCGTGCCGCGGCGAATCATCTCCCAGATCCTGAGATGTTCGGCGTTGTCGCGCGGCGAGGGGCTGCACATGAACTTCGCGCCCTCGAAGCCCGGCCGGTCCATGTCGGCCGCGGTGAGCGCGACGTATTGCGGGCAGGTCTCGCCCCATACCTTCAGCCCCCGCGCCTGGGCGCGCGCGATCTCCTCGGCGGCTTCCTCGCAGGAGACATGGAAGACCTGGATCGGCTGGTCCACGAGCTCGGCCAGCGCGATGGCGCGGTGCGTCGCCTCCCGCTCCACCACGCGTGGCCGCGACCATGCGTGGTACTTCGGCGCGGTCATCCCGGCGGCCAGCAACGCCTGCGTCCGCCAGCCGATCGCGTCGTAATTCTCGCAATGCACGGTCACCAGGCAGCCGTGCTTGCGAGCCGCGAGCAGGACCTTGATGTATTCGGCGTCGCTGAGGTGCAGCGGTTCGTAGGTCAGGAAGACTTTGAGGCTGCGCACGCCCTCCGCCACGACCTTCGGCACTTCCTCGTTCATCACCTTGTCCGAGGGGTCGCTGATGATCTGGTGGAAGGCGAAGTCCAGCATGCCGGTCTCGCCGCGCTTCCGCGCATCCTGGTAGCGCTCCCAGATGCCGAAGCCCTTCCATTGCGGAATGAAGCAGACGACGGAGGTCGTGCCGCCCGCAAAGGCCGAGGTCGAGGCAGTGACGAAGCTCTCCTCGTTCACCGTGACCTGCGGCTCGCCGTCGGACATGGTGTAGCCGCCGCGGGAGGTCTCCTCGATGTGGCAGTGGCTGTCCACGCCGCCGGGCAGGACGAAGAGGCCGTCGGCGTCGATCGTCTGCGCGGCGTCGGCGATCGCCTCGCCGATGGCGGCGATGCGGCCGTCCCTGACGCCGATGTCGCAGCGCGTCGCGCCGAAGCCGGTGGCGACCAGGCCGCCGCGGATCGCGAGATCGTAGTCGGGCATCGTGTCTCTCCTGTATGCTAGCGGTGATCGGCCGCGTCCGTCGCGTAGCCGCGACCGTAGCGCTCCTCCAGCCGGCGCTGCACGAACTCCCAAGCCGTCGTCATGACGAGGTACCAGATCGCGGCCGCGATGAAGAGCTCCAGCACCATGAAGCGTTCCTGGATCAGGATCTGCGTCCGGCGAAGCAGCTCCTCCATCGAGATGACGGAGGCGACCGAGGTCGTCTTGAGAAGCCCGTTCACGGAATTGCCGAGCGGCGGGATGATGATGCGCAGCGCCTGCGGCCAGGTGATGGTGCGGAAGACCTGGACCTTGGAGAGACCCAGCGCGATGCCGGCTTCCTTCTGCCCCTTGTTCACGGCGAGAATGCCGGCGCGCACGATCTCGCTGAGGTACGCGGCCTCGTTCAGCGAGAGGCCGAGCAGCGCGGCCTGCCAGACGCTGAAGCGGACGCCGAAGAGCGGCAGGCCCGTGTAGATGATCAGCAACTGCACCAGCAACGGCGTGCCGCGGAACAGCCAGCAATAGGTCGCCGCGATGCTGGAGACCGCGCGGTTGCCCGACAGTCGCATGAGCGCCACCACAACGCCGAGCACGAGCCCGCAGGCAAGCGACGCCGCGGTCAGCCACAGCGTGACCAGCGCGCCTTCCAGCAGGAAGGGGTTGAAGAGGTAGTCGAGGAAACCCGACCAGGACCAGATGTGCATGTTTCTCTATTGCCGCCGGTGCGACTTCGCGCATCCCGGCCGTGCCTTGGCCGGTGGCCGCCCCCCGGTGCCCTTCCGCGGCTGTGCCGCGGAAGGCGGCGCCGTCCTTGCAGGACTTGGCGCCAACCGGGGCCCCCGCGGCAACGCGCAGCGTTGTCGTGGGGAGACTATTGCGGCCCGGCGATCGAGAAGGACCGGTCCGCGATCTCCACGCCGTATCGCGTGAACAGGTTGGTCAGCCAGCCATCCGCCAGCATCTGCTGCAGCGCCCAGGACACCTGCTCCGCCAGCGGGCGAGAGCGCATCGCCAGCGCCGCCGGCGTCGCGTTGATGCCGTGCAGCACGCGTGGGAAGTCGCCGCGCTGGTCGTATTCCGCGGCCACCGCGTCGATGCTCGTCACGGCCTGGACCTGGCCCGCGCGCAGGGCCTGGAAGGCGACGGCGAAGTTGTCGAAGGTTCGGATCTCGATCGCGGGCTTGCCGGCGGCGACCAGCGCCTGGCTCATGCTGCGCAGCGTCCGTTCCTCGAAGCCGCCGAGCTCGACCCCGACCGTCTTGCCCGCCAGGTCGTCCTGCGTGCGGATGTTCAGCGGATTGCCGCGCGCGGCGGAGATCGCGACCGCGTTGTTCTCGTAGCGGATCATCTGCATCATCCGCGCGCGCTCTTCGGTGTAGAAAATGCCGGTATTGATCACGTCCCAGCGGCGCGCCGCCAGGCCCGGGATCATCGCGCTGAACTCGATGCGGACATATTCGGGCTGCAGGCAGAGCCGCTTCGCGATCTCGTTGCCGAGCTCGATGCGCATGCCCTGCAGCTGGCCCTGCGCGTTGACGAACTGCAGCGGCGGCAGCGTCGGATTGGTGGACATGACAAGGGTGCCGGGCTTGACCAGCTCGCTCGCCGGGATCGGCGCGGGGCAGTTCTGGGCGAGTGCGATGCCCGGCACCAGGGCCGCGACGGCGGCCAGCAGAAGACGACGCATGGTGGTTCTCCCTCTTCCTTGGATCAGGCGGCCTGCCGCGCCCCTTCGGACAGCAGGCCCAGCGATTGCAGCACGCCGGCCAGCGCCGGGACGTCCTGGGCAGGCAGCGGCAGGCGCGGCGGGCGCGGGTCGCCCATGGCCATCCCCATTAGCCGGAACCCCGCCTTGGTGCCGGAGACGTAGCGCGGCCCGCCCACCCAGGGCAGCAGGGGCGCCAGCTTCCGGTACAGTGCCAGCGCCCTTTCCATGTCCTTGTCGAAGGCGGCGGCGTGGAACATCTCGGTGGACAGCTTCGGCGCGAGATTGCTGCACACCGCGACCCAGCCGATCGCGCCGAGCCACGCGCTCTCGTATCCCAGCACGCCCGCGAAGACCTCCATCCGGTCGCCACACAGGGCGACGATGTCGCGCACGCGCGTCACCTCCAGCGTGCTTTCCTTGACGTAGCGGCAGTTTGGGATGCGAGAGATCTCCGCCAGCATCGCCGGCGTCATGTCCACGTTGGCGGTCGCGGGGTTGTTGTAGACCATGATCGGGATGCCGATCGCCTTGGCCACCGTGTCGTAGTGATGCACCAGTTCGGCGAATGTCGGCACGGAATAGAAGGGCGGGATGATCATCACGCCGTCGGCGCCGAGCGATTCCGCTTCCTTGGACGTGCGCACGACCTCGCGCGTGTCCTCGGCTCCGGTGCCGATCAGGACGGGGACGCGACCGCGCGCGGTCTTTACGACGGTCTCGACGATCGCGGTGCGCTCCTCCGGCGAGACGGACAGGAACTCGCCCGTCGAGCCGAGCGGGATCAGGCCGCGGATGCCCTCGCGGATCTGGAACTCGACCAGGCGCTCCAGCGCCTTCAGGTCGACCGCGGCGCCGTCTTCGGTGAAGGGCGTGATCAGGACTGTATAGCAGCCCCGGAATGGCTCGGCGGGCATGGTCGGGGTCCCTTTCTCGTGGCAGCATCGGACCGTTATTCGATGATGCCGGCAACCCCCCTGACATGCGCCTGACGCACAAGGCCATCCGGCCCGTTGCCGAAGCCGTGGGCATCAGCTTCGACGGCCGCCCCATTTCCGCGCTGCCGGGCGAGACGGTGGCCGCCGCCCTCTCGGCCGCCGGCATCCTGGCCTACCGCAGGACCGCGAGCGGCGCGCCGCGCGGCCTGTGGTGCGGCATGGGCGCGTGCTTCGACTGCCTGGTGACCATCGACGGCCGCGCCAGCCAACGGGCCTGCCTGGCGAAGGTCGCGGCGGGCATGGTCGTGGAAAGCGCGCCCGGCGCCGCGCCGCTGGCGCCGCCGCCCGCGCCGGCGGCCGAGGAGATCGCGCCCGATGTGTTGGTCGTCGGCGCTGGCCCGGCCGGGCTGTCGGCTGCCATCGCGGCGGCCGAGGCCGGCTGCGCCGTGCTGGTGCTGGACGAGCGCGACACGCCGGGCGGGCAGTATCTCAAGCCGCTCGCGGCGAGCCACGCCCACGCCGCGCCCGATGCGCAGTTCCGGCAATCCGCCGCGCTGCAGGCGCGGGCACAGGCCGCGGGCGTCGTCTTCCGCCACGGCGCGACGGTCTGGGGTGCCTTCGGCCCGACCGAGATCGCGGCGCTGGTGGACGGGCGCAATCTCGTGGTGCGGCCGAAGCGCCTGGTGCTGGCGCCTGGCGCGCATGAGCGGCCGGCGCCGCTCCCGGGCTGGACGCTGCCCGGCGTGATGACGACCGGCGCGCTGCAGACGCTGGCGCGCGCCAACCGAGTCTCGCCGGGGCGGCGCGTAGTAATCGCGGGCAACGGCCCGCTGAACCTGCAGCTTGCCTGCGAACTGGTGGAGGGCGGCGCCGAGGTCGCGGCGGTGCTGGAGGCCGCGCCGAAGCCCGGCTTTCGTCGGTGGCGCAGCGCGCTGCGGCTTGCGGCGAGCGCGCCCGACCTCGCCTGGGACGGCGCGCGGTATCTCGCGGTGCTGCGCCGCGCCGGCGTGCCCGTGATCTGGGGCGCGGTGCCGGAGCGCGTGGAGGCGGGCCTGACCCTGCACGCCGCCACGACCCGCGGCGCGCTGGCCCTCGACGCCGACTGCGTCGCGCTGAACCTCGGCTTCCAGCCCGAGACGGGGCTCGCCCGCGCGCTGGGTTGCGCGCATCGCTTCGTGGATGCCGGCCTCGGCCGGCTGGAGACGATCACCGACGCCGATGGACGCACCGATGTCGAGGGCGTCTTCGCCCTCGGCGACGGCGCGCAGATCGGCGGATCGCGCATCGCCTTCGCGCGCGGGCGCCTGGCGGGGCTCGCCGCGGCGCGCGATCTCGGCCGCGCCGCACCGGAGGAGCCCCAGACGCGCCGCGCGCTGTCGCGCGCGATCGCTTTCCAGGACGCGCTGTGGCGGATGTTCGAGGTGCCGGGCTTCGACGTGACGCAGGTCGCCGACGAGACCGTCATTTGCCGCTGCGAGGAAGTGACCGCGGGCGCGCTGCGCGCCGCGATGGCCGACGGCGCTGTGGGCCTCGGCGCGCTGAAGAAGGCGACACGCGCGGGGATGGGGCGCTGCCAGGGGCGGATGTGCGGCGCGACGGTGGCGCGGTTTGCCGGAGCGGTGGAGGACGACGGCTGGGCCGCACCGCGCGCGCCGGTGAAGCCGGTGCCGGCGATGGCGCTGGCGATGGAACGGCCGGAGTGGACGGAGGTGGAGGCGTGGGATCTGCCCGAGCCCGCGCGTACTCGTTTTTCCCCCGCAAGCGGGGGAGGGCGGGGTGGGGGTGCGTCGTGCAGCGCGCCCTCATTCTCGCACCCCCACCCCATCCCTCCCCCGCTTGCGGGGGAGGGGGCGGCGGAGCGGGGGAGGGCGCGCGACTTTACGAAGTGCGACACCGACCTCCTCGTCATCGGCGGCGGCGTGGTCGGGGTCGCCGTCGCCCGCGCGGCGGCGCGCGAGGGCATCGCGACCATCCTGCTCGATCGCGGCGAGCCCGGGCAGGGCGCCTCCACCGCCAATGCGGGCAGCCTGCACGTCCAGCTCCACGCCTATGACAGCGCCGGCGCGGCGGAAGGGCCTGACAGCGCAGCCGCGCAGATCCTCTCGCTCGGGCCGCGGTCCATCTCGTTGTGGCGCGACATCGCCCGCGATTCCGGCGAGGCGCTGGCGATCCGCACGGAAGGCGGCCTCATGCTGGCGGAAACGCCGGACCAGCTTCGCGCGCTGGCCGACAAGGTCGCGCTGGAGCGCGACTTCGGCGTGACCTCCTCGCTGCTCGGCGCCAACGAGCTCTACGCCGCCGCGCCCTGGCTCGCGCCGGGCTTCGCCGGAGCCGCCTTCTGCGCCGAGGAAGGCCAGATGGACCCGCTGCGCGGCCTTTCCGCGCTGCTCCGCCTCGCCCGCAGAACCAGCGTCGAGATCCGCGCGCGCGAACCGGTGCAGCGCATCGAACGCGATGGCGCGCGCTTCGTTGCGACGACGCCGCGCGGCACGATCCGCGCTGCGCGGGTGGTCAACGCCGCCGGCCCGTGGTCGGCCAATCTCTCCGCGATGCTCGGCGCGCCGATCCCCGTCCGCGCCACCGTCCAACAGGTCATCGTGACCGAGGCCGCGCCGCGCGAGCTGCTGCGCCCGCTGGTGCTGCATGCCTCGCGCCATCTGTCGCTGAAGCAGGGGGATGGCGGGCACCTGATCCTGGGCGGCGCCTGGCCCGGCGAACTCGACGTACAGGGCCGCCCGCGCAACCGGCGCGCCAGCATCGAAGGCAACCTCTTCGTCGCGCGCAGCGTGCTGCCGGCGATCGACGGGCTGCACGTCATCCGCGCCTGGACGGGCATCAACGTGCTGATCCCGGGCCCGATCCTCGGCGCCGATCCGCGCGTGCCGGGCCTCTTCCACGCCGTCACCTTCAACGGTTGGACGCTGGCGCCGGTGATCGGGGAGCTGATCGCGGAGCAGCTCCGCGGCGGCAAGGGCCCGCCTCCCGTCTTCAACGTGTCGAGCTACGCGCGTTCGTAGACCACATGCAGCGCGCCGCCGCTGCGCACCGCACTCGACACCAGCCGCCAGCGCGTATCCGGCGTGCCCTCCGGGAAGAGCGGGATCCCGGCGCCAAGCACGCGCGGCATCACGCCCATCTCTAGCACGTCGAGCCGCCCGATCGCGATCATCTGGCGGATGATCTCGCCGCCGCCCTCGACCCAGACCCGCGCGAAGCCGCGCGATTCGAGTTCCGCGACGATGGCGCCGAAGGCGCCCGACCGCGCCTCCACGCCGTCGGGCGCATCGTCCAGCGCACGGTTCGTCACCACCACGACGGGCTTGCCGGGATAGGGCCAGTCGCCCATCGCGCGCACTGCGTCATAGGTGCCGCGGCCCATCAGGATGGCGTCCACGGCCGCGTAGAAAGCGTCCACGCCGAATTCCTCGGGCGGCGCCTGGTCCATCAGCCAATCGATCTCGCCGTCGGGCCGCGCGATCCGGCCATCGAGCGACACCGCGATGTGGCAGTGGAACACCGTCATGCGCGCTCAGTGCAGCCGCGGCGCCTTCATCATGGTGACGCGGTCCACGCTCGCGACCGGCACGGTGAAGCGGCGGCCGTCGCGCTCGGCCGCGACCTGCACCTTCACCCCCGCATTGCCGCGCGCCCACAGGCTGCGCCACAGCGCCGCCAGATCCGCCGCCTCGCTGCCGTCGATGCCGAGGATGCGGTCGCCCGCGCGCAGCCCCGCGCGCTCCGCCGGCCCCTTGGACGCGACGGAGGCGACCACGATCCCTTCCTCCTGGTCCGCCGCATAAAGGCCGAGCCAGGGCCGCGCCGGCTTGTTGACCCGGCCATAGCTGAGCAGGTCGCCCATGATGGGGTGCAGCAGCGTGATGGGCACGCACATGTTGAGATCAAGCCGTCGGCCGCGCTTGTCGCGGTGCTGCAGGACCAGCGAGCCGATGCCGATCAGCTTCCCGTCCGGCCCGATCAGCGCCGCGCCGCCCCAGGACGGATGCGCGGGCGCGGTGAACAGCGCCTCCTCCAGCAGGTATTCCCAGTAGCCCGCGAAGGGCTCCTTCGCGACGACGGAATTGGCGATGGCGCCGCCGCCGGGATCCTCGGCCGCCGCGGCCAGCACGGTGGACACGCCGGTCTCGGGCGAGATCTCGCCGCCGAGCTCCATCGCCGGCGCCTCCAGCCGGCCGAGTGCCTGGACCAGGCCGAAGCCGGTCTCGAAATCATAGGCCAGCGCGTGGCCGGGCACGACGCGGCCGCTCGCCGTGGTGATCCAGATGCTCTCGGACTCCCCGACGAGGTAGCCGATGGTCAGCACCAGGCCATCGGCGCGGATGATCACGCCGCTGCCCTCGCGCTCGGTCCCGAGCGTGCGGGCGGAGAAGGCGTCCGACGGCACGCGCGACTTCAGCGCGACGACGCTGCCGAGCGCGCGCGGAAG
This sequence comes from Falsiroseomonas sp. HW251, assembly GCF_050563545.1. NCBI lineage: Bacteria > Pseudomonadati > Pseudomonadota > Alphaproteobacteria > Acetobacterales > Roseomonadaceae > Falsiroseomonas > Falsiroseomonas sp. HW251. Next base: position 2,078 of record NZ_JBNXUM010000022.1, on the reverse strand, counting down.
ATCGAAGTCGTAGTCGGCCGGGTCGGGCCGCAACTCCTCGGGGATGCTCCAGTCTTCGTCAGCCATCGTGGCTCCTGCCCAGGCGGCCAGACTAGCGAAGCCGCGCGCCGGGGCGAAGCCGGGGGGACCGCCCGGGTTCTCCGCGCTCACGGGCGGGTGACGACACGGCCGCCGGACCGGGACCGGCGGCAGGCGCGCCGGTCTGGGGCCCGGACGCTCAGGCCGGCAACTCCTCGAGCAGATCGATCTGCCACTGCATCTCGCCGGCCGACAGGGTCCAGCTGCCCTCGATATTCGCCTTGACCAGCCGCGTGCGGGACACGCCCAGGGCGAGCTGCACCTCCTCCGCCAGCGCCGCGCTCCAGCCCGCGCGCCAGCACAGCGCGACGATCACGCGGGGGCTGCGCAGCGCCAGCGCGGCCTCGAGCCGCCCTGTCTCGAGCCCCGTCGCATCCGCCAGCAGCGACAGCAGGGCAGGGCGGTCGCCCGCCGCGGCGGCCTCCTTCGCCGCGGCCTCGCTGGGCTCGGCGGCGGCAAGCCGCGCGGCGATGCGGGCCTGGACGGTGGCCGAGAGGTCCTCCGGCAGGTCGGGCCTTGCGGCCAGCACCTCCAGCAGATGGGCGGCGACGACCAGCGCCAGCGCCCGCGACGCGCCCTGCGGCAGGCGCGGCCGGCGCAGCAGGGCGGCCTGCCAGGCCGGCTGCTCGGCGGCGCCGGCGACCAGGCGGTCCAGCGTCGCCTCCCGGATCGCGGCGGAGCCGTTGCCGAGCAGCGCGGCGATGGCGGGCGAGTCGGCGCTGGCCGCGACTGCCTCGGCGACGATCTCGTTCAGCTGCGCGCGCTCCGCGATCGCGCGGCGGGTGCCCGGGCCCGGCGGCTCCGCGACCAGGGCCAGCAGGTCGGCCTCGGTCAGCAGCGGCGACAGGCGCAGCACCGGGCCCGCCACCGCGATGGCGGCGTCGCCGGCGAGCTTCAGGATCAGGTCGCGCGGCGCATCGGGCAGGCCGGCGACGGCAGCCGACAGCGCGGCGCGGACCTCGACCGCGGCGTCCTCGACCAGGCGGGCGATGGTCGCCTGCGTCATGCGGGCCAGGCGGTCGGGCGCGCTGATCCCGGGCGCGAGCCGGCCGACGCGCCTGGCCAGCGCCTCCCGCACGGCGATGTCGGCATCCTCCGCCAGCAGCAGCCCGGCCTGGGCCGGCGTCGCGCGGTTGGCGGCGACGGCGGCGCGGACCTCGGGCGCGGCGTCGCCGGCGAGCCAGGTCAGCAGTTCCGGCGCGGTCGCCTGGTCCGCGGCGAGCGCCGCGCGCGACGCGGCATCGCCGAGCCTCGATTCCCGCAGCGCGACACTCATGCCGCCCTCCGGTCGGTCTTGCGCCGGTACATCGCGACATCGGCGCGGGAGAGAAGCTGGTCGTCCGCGTCGGTGGCGGAGGCGACGGCCAGGCCGATGCTGGCGGCCACCGCGGTCTCCCCGGCCGCCGGCAGGCCGGGCAGCGGCGCCGGCGCGCCGAGCGGCGCGGCCAGCCGCCAGGCCGTGTCCTGGTCGAGCCCCGGCAGCCACAGCGCGAATTCGTCGCCGCCGAGCCGCGCGGCCAGCGCGCCGGGATGGCCGACGCCGGCGAGGCGCGCCGCCATGGCGCGGATGGCGCCGTCGCCGGCCTGGTGCCCGTGCCGGTCGTTCAGCCGCTTCAGCCCGTCCATGTCGAGATAGGCGAGCACGCCCTCCGGCTGATGCAGGCGCCCGTCCTGCAGCGCCTCGGCGAAGCCGCGGCGGTTGAGCAGGCCGGTCAGGGGGTCGGTGCGCGCGGCCTGGTCGAGCGCCTGCTGCCGCGCCGCTTCCTCCTGCAGGCCGGACAGCGAGGGGCCGAGGGCAGCGAGCAGGGCGAGTTCGTCATCGTCGGCCGGCGTGTCGCGCCAGGCGACGAGCGCCTTGCCCTCGGCCAGCGGGACCAGCGCCGCCGGCCCGTCCGCCGCGCCGGGCAGGCCGCCGGGCGCGCCGGAGGCGGCCGCGACGCGCCAGGCAGGCGCGCCGTCCAGCAGCGCCACGCCGGCGCTTCCGAGCGCCTGGCCCAGCC
>NZ_JBNXUM010000021.1:0-134708 GCF_050563545.1 Falsiroseomonas sp. HW251 | reverse complement strand
GGCGGCCGCCCCCCCCCCCCCCCCCCCCCCCCCCCCGCTGGGGGGGGTGGGGGGGGGGGGGGGGCCCCGCGGAAGGCGAAGCGCGCCTCTGCCGCTGGCCTTGCCCCCCTCACCCATCCCTCTCCCCCCGTCGGGGGGAGAGGGCAGGCTCGACTTCCGCTCTCGCGATTGGCCACCCCATGACCGCCATCCTGCAGCTCGCTGACGTCGCCCGCGCCTTTCCCGTGCGCGACGCGCTCGGCCGGTCGCGCGGCGCCGTGCGCGCGGTGGACGGCGTGTCGCTGTCGGTGAACGAAGGCCAGGTTCTCGCCATCGTCGGTGAATCCGGCTGCGGCAAGTCCACCCTCGGCCGCCTGATGCTGCGCCTGATCGAGGCCGATCGCGGCGCGGTCCGCTTCATGGGCGAGGATCTCCGCACGCTCTCCGCCTCCGCATTGCGCCGCCGCCGGCGCGACATGCAGCTGATCTTCCAGGACCCCTTCGCGAGCCTCGATCCCCGCATGACGGTCGAGGAGGCGGTGGCGGAGCCGCTGCGGCTGCACGGCATCGTGCCTCGCGCGCAGGAACGCGACCGCGTGGCGGAGCTGCTCTCCCGCGTCGGGCTGCGCCCGGAACTCGCGCGGCGCTGGCCGCATGAATTCTCCGGCGGCCAGCGCCAGCGCATCGCGATCGCGCGCGCGCTGGCATCGCGGCCGCGGCTGATCGTCGGCGACGAGCCCGTCAGCGCGCTCGACGTCAGCGTGCAGGCGCAGGTGATCAACCTGCTGCAGGACCTGATCCGCGAATTCCGCCTGACCTTCGTGCTGATCAGCCACGATCTCGGCGTGGTACGCCACATCGCGGACCGCGTCGCGGTGATGTATCTCGGCCGTATCGTGGAGGACGGGCCGACCGCGCAGGTTTTTCGGGCGCCACGCCATCCCTACACCAGGGCCTTGCTCGCGGCCGTGCCGGGGCAGGGCGGCAAGGCAGCGCCGCTGGAAGGCGACGTGCCCAGCCCGATCGACCCGCCCTCGGGCTGCCGCTTCCGCACGCGCTGCCCCTTCGCCGAGGCCGCCTGTGCGCAATCGATTCCACCGCTGGAAGGCGGCATGCACGCCGCCGCCTGTTTTCTCCAGGACCGCCTGCCGCCCGCGACGCCGCCTGCCGAGCACGACGCCGGCGGGGATCGGCTGCGCCGCCTGCAGGCCTTCTTCAACGACCGCCACACGATACCGACGGGAGTGACATCATGATCCGCAGGAGCCTTGCCGCCGCGCTGCTCGGCCTGACCGCGCTGGCCGCGCCGGCCGACGCCCAGAACCTCCGCATCGGGCTGCGCGAGGATCCCGACATCCTCGATCCCACGCTGTCGCGCACCTATGTCGGCCGCATCGTCTATATGGGCGTCTGCGACAAGCTGTTCGACATCAACGAGCGGCTGGAGGCCGTACCGCAGCTCGCCACCGCCTATCGCTGGGAAGACCCGCAGACGCTGATCATCACGCTGCGCCAGGGCGTGCGCTTCCATGACGGCGAGGTGATGGACGCCGAGGCCGTGCGCTACTCGCTCGACCGGCACCTCAACCTGCAGGGCAGCTTCCGCCGCAGCGAGATGGGCACGATCAACGCGATCGAGGTCGCGGACCCCCAGACCATCCGCATCCGCCTGCCGCGCCCGAACGCCGCCTTCCTCGCGGCGCTCACCGACCGCGTCGGCATGATCATGAGCCCCAAGGCCGCCGAAGCCGCGGGCCGCAACTTCGGCAACCGCCCGGTCTGCGCGGGCCCGATGCGCTTCGTCGAGCGCGTCGCGCAGGAGCGCATCGTGCTCGAGCGCTTCCCGGAATACTGGGACGCGTCGCGCATCCACTTCAACCGCGTCACCTACCTCGCGATCCCCGACAACAATGTGCGCCTAGCCAACCTTCAGTCCGGCGCCATCGAATTCGGCGAGCGGATGGAGCCCGACGACCTCCGCGCCATCCAGCGCAACCGCAACCTCCGCGGCGCCGCCATCGACAGCCTGGGCTGGCAGTCCATCGCCTACAACACCGGCAACGGTGCGCGCGCCAACACGCCCTTCGGTCGCGACCCCCGCGTGCGCGAGGCCTTCGAGCTCTCGCTCGACATCCGCGCCATCAACCAGGTGGTCTATGAAGGCATCCACGCCCCGACGCGCCAGCCGCTGCCGCCGGCCTCCTCCTACTTCCTGCCGGGCTTCGACCCGCCGCAGCGCGACGTGAACCGCGCCCGCGCCCTGCTTCGCGAGGCCGGGGTGACCGGCAGCCTGCCGATCGAGCTGACCGTTCCGAACAACCCCGACCTCCGCCAGGTCGGCGAGGTCGTGCAGTCCATGGCGCGCGAGGCCGGCTTCGATGTCAGCGTCCGCGCGATGGAGTTCGCCTCGTCCCTGCAGGCCGCGGCGCGGGGCGAGTTCGACACCTATCTCGTGGGCTGGTCGGGCCGCCCCGATCCCGACGGCAACATCTATGCCTTCCTCCATTCCACAGGCGGGCAGAACGACGGCAAGTACGCGAACCCCGAGGTGGACCGGCTGCTCGACGCGACGCGGACCGAGCTCGATCCCGCCAAGCGGCGCGAGCTGTTCCGCCAGGTCTTCGACATCGCGTTCAACCGGGACCACATGCGGCTCTTCATGTGGAACCCGAAGAACGTGATGATCCACACGACCCGTCTGCAGGGGTACCGGCCGATCGCCGACGGGATGATCCGGCTGCAGGATATGAGGCTGCAGTGACTTCCGTCGCGCTGACCTCCCCCGCTCTCCCTTTTCCCTCCCCCGCAAGCGGGGGAGGGTCAGGGTGGGGGTGCTTCGTCCAGCGCGCCCTTCATTCTCCGCACCCCCACCCCATCCCTCCCCCACTTTCGGGGGAGGGAGGCGCTGCGGCTGCGGAAGGCAGCGCCCCATGACCTCCTTCCTCCTCCGCCGCCTCGGCCAGATCCTGCCGACGCTGGTGATCCTCTCCTTCATGATCTTCGGCCTGCAGCAGCTCATGCCCGGCGATCCCGCGCTGATCCTGGCCGGCGAGGAGCGTGGCGATCCCGCCGTCATCGCGCAGATCCGCGCCGAGCTTCATCTCGACCAGCCGATCTGGAGCCAGTACCTCTACTGGCTCGGCAACGTGCTCACCGGCGATTTCGGCTGGTCCTGGCGCATCCGCATGCCGGTCAGCGAGCTGATCCTGCAGAAGCTGCCGGTGACCGCGCAGCTCGCCGTCATGGCCTTCATCATCGCGGTCGCGATCGGCGTGCCGCTCGGCATCCTCTCGGCCACGCATCGCGACCGGCCGACCGACTGGATTGCCAATGCCATCGCGCTGTTCGGCATTTCCACGCCGAACTTCTGGCTCGGCATCATGATGATCCTGCTGTTCAGCGTGCAGCTGGGCTGGCTGCCGCCGTCCGGCTACGTGCCGCTGTGGGAGGATCCCGTGCAGTCGCTAGCGACGACGATCATGCCGGCCTTCGTGCTCGGGAACTCGATCGCGGCTGTGCTGATGCGCCACACCCGCGCGGCGATGCTGACAGCGCTCAGCCAGGACTATGTCCGCACCGCCCGCGCGAAGGGTCTCACCGAGAAGGTCGTGGTCTGGAAGCATGCGCTGCGCAACGCGCTGATCCCCGTCGTCACCCTAGGCACCATCGAGCTCGGCCGGCTTCTCGCCGGTGCCGTCCTGACCGAGCAGATCTTCACCATCCCCGGCTTCGGCAAGCTCGTCGTTGATGCCGTCTTCAACCGAGACTATCCCGTCGTGCAGGGCGTCGTTCTGACCACCGCGCTGATCTTCGTGGCGCTCAGCCTGGTCGCCGACCTGCTCTACATGGCGATCAACCCGAGGCTTCGTGCGGCATGAGCGCAACTGCGATCCCCGCCAGGCTGGAGCGCGGCGAAAGCCCGGCGCGGCGCGCGCTGCGCCGCTTCCTGCGCCACAAGCTCGCGGTCTTCGGCCTGGTGGTCGTCGTGGCCTTCGTCCTGATCGCGGTCTTCGCCCCCTGGATCGCGCCCTACGACCCCATCGCGACGAGCTGGTCGCGCATCCGCAAGCCGCCGTCGGAGCTCTACTGGTTCGGCACGGACGAGAACGGGCGCGACGTCTTCTCGCGCGTGGTCTGGGGGGCGCGGGCGTCGCTGATGGCGGGCGTTGTCTCGGTCTTCGGCGCCATCCTGATCGGACTGCCGATCGGGCTCATCGCGGGGCTTGCGGGAGGCTGGATCGATGCGGTCCTGTCGCGCATCGCCGACGCCATGCTGTCCGTCCCGTTCCTGATCCTGGCGATCGCGCTCGCCGCCTTCCTCGGCCCGGCGCTGGAGAACGCGATGCTCGCCATCGCCATCACCGCGAGCCCGGTCTTTGTGCGCCTCGCCCGCGGCATGGCGCTGGATGCGAAGTCCACGGACTGGGTGGAGGCCGCGCGCGCGCTCGGCAACCCGCCCTGGCGGACGGCGATCGTGCATGTCCTGCCGAACATCGTGCCGCCGCTGCTGGTGCAGGGGACGCTCGCGATCGCGGAGGCGATTATCGCAGAGGCGTCGCTCTCCTTCCTCGGTCTCGGCATGCAGCCGCCGGCGCCGAGCTGGGGTTCCATGCTGAACAGCGCGCAACGGTTTCTCGACCCCGCGCCCTGGCTTGCGGTGGCGCCTGGCGCGGCGATCTTCATCGTCGTGCTCGGCTTCAACCTGATGGGCGACGGGCTGCGCGACGCGCTCGATCCCCGCGCGGACCGGAAATAGCCCGCGATCGGCCTGAGTGTGCTCACCGAAGGTCGGTACGCCAGGGCTTGAATCGCAGGGCCAAGGAAGGCCGGACCCGCATCGCGCTGATACGGGTCCAGGGGGGCGGGTTCAGCGTCTCGCGGCGTAGGCCGTCGGCGCCTGGTCCACCGCGGGCAGGATCGCCTCGGCCAGGGCCTGGGCGAGGCAGGCATAGCCCGCGTCGTTCATGTGCAGCCCGTCCGGCCCGACCAGGGCGCCGGGTTCCGGCGCGCGGGCCTGCCACGCGCCGCGGCGGAACAGGCCGATGCCATGCGGCCGCGCCAGCTCCGCCATCACGGCGTCGAAGCGCTCGGCCCCGGCCGCGACCAGGCGCGGGCTGCGCTGGTTGTCCATCAGCACGACGGGGATGCCCGCCATCTGCAGGCGCCGCAGCCCCTCGCGCATCACGGCCTCGAAGGCCTCGGCCGAGCGGCCCTTCAGCGCCTCGTTCCCGCCGGCCTGCCAGATCACCAGCGCGGGGCGACGCGGCACCACCTGGCTCTCGATCCGCGCCAGCATCTCGTCCGAGGTCTGGCCTGACCGCCCGGCATTCACCACCCGCACCGTCTGCCCCGGCAGTGCCGAGCGCAGCAGCGACTCGAGCCGTGCGGGATAGGCGGCCTCCGGGCCCGACGCGCCCGCGCCCTCGGTCGAGGAAGAGCCCAACGCCACGATGGTGATCGGCCGCCCCGCGGGCAGCCGCGCCTCCACCACCGGCCCATCGGGCGCGGCAGCGGGACAGGGGGAGGCGCCGGCCGGCGAGGCGGACAGCACCGCCAGCATCCCGATGGCGGCCAGGGCGGCGGCCAGGGGGATGCGCCGGAGGCGGTCAGGCATCATCTTCCCCATCATGCCCGATAACCAGGCGGCGCGCCAAGGGACCATCGAGACGACCCCCCCGGCGCCCGGCGCCGCGCCGCGGGGCCGCGACCTGCGCGCGGATGTCTGCCGGGGGCTCGCGCTCTGGATGATCATGATCAACCACATGCCGGGGAACGGGCTGACCGTCCTGACGCTCCGGCACTTCGCGCTTGCCGACGCGGCGGAGGCCTTCGTGCTGCTCGCGGGCTACGCGGCCGCCTTCGCCTTCGCCGGCCCCGCCGACCGCAAGGGCATGCCCTTCGCCGCCGCGGCCGTGCTGCGCCGGATCGGGGTGCTCTATGTCGCTCACATCTTCCTGCTGGTGCTGTTCACCGCGCAGGTCGGCGCCTCGGCCCGGGCGCTGGACCGCGCCTTCTACATCGACGAGCTCGCGCTCGATCCGCTGGGCGAGGATCCCTACAGCACGCTGACCCAGGCGCTGATGCTGCGCTTCCAGCCGCATTTCCTCGATATCCTGCCGCTCTACATCGTGCTGCTCGCGCTGCTGATCCCGGCGCTGGCGATCCGGCGGTATGGCTGGGCGCTGCTCGGGGTCTCGGTCGCGGTGTGGCTCTTCGCGCGCTGGGCGGATGTTAACTTCCTGCTGCTGAGCGGAGAGGGCTGGCAGTTCAACCCGCTGGCCTGGCAATTGCTGTTCTTCTGCGGCTTCCTGATCGGCCAGGCCGTGCGGGGCCAGCCCGGGCCCGGCCTGCCGCCGCGCAAGGCCTGGCTGACCGGACTGGCCGTGCTGGTGGTCGCCGCCGGCGTGGCGTGGCAGCTCTCCTGGCAGTTCCGGCCGGACTGGGGCGAGGAGCTGTCGGGCCTGCTCGCGGCGCTGCTGGTGCAGGTGGACAAGACCTCGCTTCATCCCGCGCGGCTCGCCACGATCCTGGCGCTCGCCTACCTCGTCGGCCACTACCTCCCGCGGGACTGGCCACCGCTGCGCGGCCCGCTGCTGCGGCCCTTCCTGCAAATGGGCCAGCACAGCCTGCCGGTCTTCTGCGGCGGCATCCTGGTCTCCTTCCTCGGGCGCCTGGCGCTGGAGGCCGAGGACGGGCCGCTGTCGCTCGCCGCGGTCAACATCCTGGCCTTCCTGCTGCTGGCCGGCATCGCGGCGGTCGCCGCCTGGTACGACCGGCAGGAACGCGGCACGCCCGGCTTGCCCCGGGCAGCAGAGGTTCGGTAGCGTGACGATCATGGCGCGATCCCGCCTGCTTGCGGCGGCGCTGGCCGCCTGCCTCGTCCTGCCCGTCGCGGCCGCCGCCGCGCCGGCCTGCGAGGTGCCGCCCGAGATCCTGGCCGAGGCCCGCCCGCTGCCGAACGCCGCGCGCGCGCTGGCCGCCGGCGGCCTTTCCATCCTCGCGATCGGCTCGGCCTCGGCCGTCGGGAATGGCAGCGAGGCGGAGGCCGCCTGGCCCGCCCGGATGCAGGCCGCTCTCCAGGAACGCTATCCCGGCCGCCGAATCGAGGTCTCGGTGCGCGGCGGACGCGGCGTGACGGCGACGGAGCACCTGGCGCTGCTGCGCGACGGCGCGCTCGGCGCGCAGCTCGTGATCTGGCAGGTCGGCACGGTGGAGGCGGCGCGCGGCCTCGACGTGGAGGACATGAGCGAGGCGGTGGTGCAGGGGATCGAGCGCATCCACCGCGCCGGCGCCGATGTCGTGCTCATGGACCAGCAGTTCAGCCGCTTCCTGCGGGCGAATGCCAACATCGATCCATACCGGGAGAAGCTGCGGATGGCGGCGTCGGCGACCGGCGTGCCGCTGCTGCGGCGCTACGACCTGATGCAGGGCTGGGCCGAGGGCGGCGGCCCGGACGTGGAACGCGCGCCGCGCGCCGATCGCGCCGCGACGATGGCGCGGGTGAACGACTGCCTGGGCGTCACGCTGGCGCGCATCGTCGCGCGCGGTATCACGGCGGCGCGATAGCGGCCTGCCTGCCGCGCCGGGGACGTCGCGCGGCCTTGATCGCGCCATGCCGCGGGCCGATCTGACGCCACGCCATGGACCCTCGTCCCGTGCCGCAGCGCCCGCTGCTGCCCCAGATCCCGATCGCGGCGCGCCGCGTCGCGGGCGTCACGCTGCTGACGCTCACGCTCTGGCTCGCCAGCTTCCTCGCGCTGATCCGCTGATGGAACGCCGACCCTGGCAGGCGCCCCCGCCGCCGCCCTGGCGGGACGCCGCGCCGCCCCAACCGCTGCAGCAGATCCGCAAGACGGCCGAGGCCGGCTTCTCCCGCTTCCGTGCGGGCACGCGCGGGCTGCTGCTGCCGCTCTTCACCTGGCCGCTCTTCTTCGACGCGATCTGGGAAGCGGCGACGGCGGATGCACGCGCGCTCGTCGCGGCGCTGCTCGGCATGGGGCTGACGCTCGCCGCCGTCGCGGTGCTGCGGCGCGGGCGCAAGGGCGACACGCGGCTCGCCGCGCTGATCGTGTCGGCAGCGACGGGGCTGGTCGCGGGTCTCGGCGCGGAGACCGGGCCTGTCATCGCGACGCTGCTCGGCGCCGGCGCCTGGTTCGGCACGCGGCTGATGTATGACGGCGCCGTGCAGGAAGTGGAGCCGCCGGCGCCGCCCGCGCCGCCCGGCCCGCTCGAGGAAGCGCGCACGCGCCTCGCGCGCATCGCCGCGCAGCCGCAGCTCGTCGGCGTCTCCGGCGCAATGGCGGGCGTTCTCGACGATCTCGCCGCCAAGCCGGAACGCCTGGGCGAGGCGCGGCGCTTCCTCGCCGTGCATCTCGACGGTCTCGACCGCATCCGCGAGAGGCTGGAGGCCGGCGCCGAGCCGCCGCCCGGCCTGCCCAGGCTGCTGGATGACCTGACCGGCGCGGCGGACGAACTGCGCGAGAAGCTGCGCGCGGAGGAATCCGCCGCGCTCGACATCCAGGTGAAGGTGCTGTCCGACCGGCTGCGCCAGGAAGGTTACGCGTGATGCACGTTCAAAGGCAGGGCATGCGGCTGGCGAGGCCAGCCGAGGCCGCGAACGCGGCCCGCCGCCAGTGCGGCGAGCCAAGCGGCCGGAGGCCGCGCCGGCGCATGAGGCAGGAAGCATGAGCGACCAGATCAAGATCACCTTCGGCGATCCCGCAGCCACGCCGCAGCCGGAAGCACGGCCCGATGTCACGGCATCGCTGCCCGTCGACGCGCCACGCGCCGAACTCACGCCGGAGCACGAGGCCGCGATCGATAGCCTGGCGCAGCAGATCGACCTCTCCGATCCCGGCTCCATCCTCCGCTTCGGGCAGGAAGCGCAGACCCGCGCGCAATCCGCTGCCGACGCCATGCTCGGCAGCGCGCGCAACCAGGAGACGGGCGAGGCCGGGCGGACGCTCTCGGGCCTGCTGACGACGCTGCGCGGCTTCGACGTCACCAAGCTGGATGAGCGGCCGAACTTCTTCCAGCGCGTCTTCACCAAGGCCGGCGCCGAGGTCACCGGCATCATCCAGCGCTACGAGACCGTGAAGGGCCAGATCGAGAATATCGGCGACCGGCTCGACACGCACCGCACGAGGCTGCTGGAGGACGTCGAGCGGCTGGAGCGGCTGTACCAGGCGACCCTCGAATGGTTCCACGCGCTCGGCACGCACATCGCCGCCGGCGACGCCGTGCTGCGGCGCACGGACACCGAGACGATCCCGGCGCTGGAGAAGGCCGTGGCCGAGGCGCGCGACGACCTCGCGCCGCAACGGCTGCGCGACCTGCGCGGTGCGCGGGACGAGCTGGACCGGCGCGTGCACGATCTGCGCCTGACGCGCCAGGTCGCGATGCAGGCGCTGCCCTCGATCCGCCTGATCCAGGAGAACGACAAGGCGCTGTCGTCGAAGATCCATTCTGTGCTGGCCAACACCGTGCCCCTGTGGCGCCAGCAGCTGGCACAGGCGCTGGCGATCCACCGCATGCGCGAGGCCGGCCGCACGGTGAAGGAGGCGACGGATCTGACGAACCGCCTGCTCACCGCGAATGCCGAGACGCTGCGGCGCGGTAACCTGGAGGCGCGAACGGAGCTCGAGCGCGGGGTCTTCGACCTCGACGCCGTGCAGAAGGCCAATGCCGCGCTGGTCGCGACGATCGAGGACAGCCTGCGCATCGCCGACGAGGCCCGCGGCCAGCGCGCCCGCGCGGCGGAGGAGCTGGAGAAGCTGGAAGGCGACATCCGCCGCGTACTGATGCAGGCAAAGGGCAGCCCGGGGCAGGGGGCGCAGAGGGGGGCGTAGCTGTCCGGCTAGCGCAGCAACAGGGCCTCCCTTCCTCGCCTCGCGGCTCCCTCCCCCGCAAGCGGGGGAGGGAGGGGGTGGGGGTGCGGAGAATCAAGGACACGCTGGACGAAGAACCGCCACCCTCACCCTCCCGCGCGAGCGGGGTGGAAAAACGCGTCGCTTGCGCCCCATCTCCCGCGGCGCCAAACCTCCCCGCAACAACAGGGAGGTCCCGTCCATGCCGCACGTCAAACGTCGCGCGCTGCTTGCGTCCGCCGTCGCAACCTTCGCTGCGCCGTCCCTCGCTCAACCCGCGTGGCCGAACGGCCCGATCCGCATCGTCGCGCCCTTCCCTCCGGGCGGTTCGACCGACACCCTCGCGCGGCTGCTCCAGCCGCATCTCCAGCAGGCGCTCGGCGTGCCCATCGTGGTGGAGAACCGCGCCGGCGCCTCGGGCGCCATCGGCACCGCCCAGGTCGCGCGCAGCGCGCAGGACGGCAACACCTGGGTGCTGGTCTTCGACACCCATGCCGTGAACCCCGCCCTGATCCCCAACATCGGCTTCGACACGGAGCGCGACCTGACGCCGCTGCTGATGTTCGGCACCGCTCCGATGATGCTCTGCCGCGCGAAGTCGCGGCCCTGGGCCGATTTCCGGGCCATGGCGGCCGCCGCCAAGGCGCGCCCCGATACCATCACCTTCGGCACCATCGGCAACGGCTCGCTGGCCCACCTGACCATGGCCCTCGTCGGCAAGGCCGCCGGGATCGAACTGGTCCACGTCCCCTATCGCGGCGGCGGGCCGCTGGCCATCGCGGCGGCGGCCGGCGAGGTGGACCTCGCCATCGCGACGCGGCCGGCGATCGGCGGCCAGATCGACGCGGGCAACCTGGTCATCCTGGCGCAGACCGGGGCGCGGCGCTCGCCCACCGCGCCCGAGGTGCCGACGCTGGCGGAGGCCGGGGTGCCGGGGGTGGATGCGCTGGCCTTCTGGGGCTTCCTCGGGCCCGCGAACCTGCCGCCTGCGATCAAGCAGCGAATGGAGACCGAGATCCGCGCCATCCTGGAGAAGCCCGACGTGAAGCCCCGCGTCGTCGGGCTCGGCATCGACCTCGACCCGCAGGGCGAGGCCGGCTTCGCGCGCTTCCTCTCGGCGCAGATCGCGACCTGGGGCCGCGTGGTGCGGGAGAACAACATCCGGCCGGACTGACCGGCCGGGCGCCCGGTCCGCCGCCGCTCAGCTCAGCGCGGCGGCCGCAATGGGGAAGAACGGCGAGAGGGCGATCAGCCCCGCCGCGCTCCAATCTGATGAACGCCGCGTGCCGACGGCCTGCAGCACGGTGTCGCAGAGCACCTGCATCCAGACGCCCAGGCAGGTCAGCATCACGGCGAGAAACAGCGAGAACACGATGGATCCCCCCAGGACCGCACCGGATGAGCCCGGCCGCCGTCCCGCGCGCATAGGAGTAGTGGCACGCGTGGCCCATGGCCTAGGCTGCAATTGCGGGTTGCACCGACTCGGTCAAGCAATCATCGTGAGTGTTGCCATTCTGCATCACCGAGAAGTGATCAATTTATCGGCGGCGGTTGGCCCCGTTCTTGTCGGACCGAAATCCGGCCCCTTCCGACACGACCCCGCGAGTTGACCGCCTCGCCCCGCGCGCCTCTCATGCCAGCCGCAAGTCAGGAGGAAGCGCCATGCGCGCCTGGGCCGTCGTCGCCGCCAAGCAGCCCCTGCAGGAGATCGAGCTCCCCACCCCCGAGCCCACCGGGAAGCAGGTCCTGCTCGAGGTCACCCATGCCGGCGTCTGCCATTCCGACATCCATATCTGGGAGGGCGAATGGGACCTCGGCAGCCGCGGCAAGATGCGGCTGACCGACCGCGGGGTGAAGCTGCCGCTCGCCATGGGCCATGAGGTCGTCGGCCGCGTCGTGAAATGGGGCCCCGAGGCCGAGGGCAAGGGCCTCGCGGTCGGCCAGACCCGCATCGTCTTCCCCTGGGTCGGCTGCGGCGTCTGCGCGCGCTGCCGGGCCGAGGAGGACAACATGTGCGTCCAGGGCAAGGCGCTCGGCGTCTTCCAGAACGGCGGCTACGCCACCCACATCCTGGTGCCGGAGCCCCGGCACCTCGTCGACCCCGGCGACCTCGATCCCGCGCTGGCCGCGACCTATGCTTGCTCCGGCATCACGGTCTTCTCGGCGATCAACAAGGTGATGCCGATGGACCCCGATGCGCCGATCGTGCTGATCGGCGCCGGCGGGCTCGGCCTGCAGTCCATCGCGGTGCTGAAGGCGATGGGGCACCGCAACATCGTCTCGGTGGATGTCAGCGCGGAGAAGCGCGAGGCGGCGCTGGACGCTGGCGCGGCCAAGGTCGTGGACGGCGGCGGCGAGGGCGTGACCGCCCGCATCATCGAGGCCTGCGGCGGCCCGGTGGATGCGATCATCGACCTGGTGAACGGCAGCCAGACCGCGCGCGTGGCCTTCGACGCGCTGAACAAGGGCGGCCGGCTGGTGCAGGTCGGCCTCTTCGGCGGCGAGTTCGCGGTGCCGCTGCCCGTGATGGCGATGCGGGCGCTGACGGTCCAGGGCAGCTATGTCGGCAACCCCAAGGAATTGCGGGCCCTGGTGAAGCTGGCGCAGGGCGGCAGGCTGCCGGCGATCCCGGTCACGCGGGAGCCGCTGAGGAACGCGGATTCTGCGCTGCAGCGCCTGATTGCGGGCAAGGTGACGGGGCGCATCGTGCTGACGGCGGAGGGGGTGTAGGGGGCTTACCGACCAGAGGCCCTTCCCGCTTCGCGCCCCCTTCCACCGCCCCTCGATTCCCTCCCCGCTGGCGGGGGAGGGTCAGGGAGGGGGTGCTTCGTTCAGCGCGCCCTCATCTCCCGCACCCCCACCTCATCCCTCCCCCGCTTGCGGGGGAGGGAGGCGCTGCTGCGGGGGGACGAGGCCGCTTGAGCGGGGGAGGGAGCCGCACGCGCAGGGAGGCTCTCCCTACGCCCCCCTCACCACCATCCGCATCCCCCCCGCCGCGCGCAGCGTCAGCCGCAGCCGCGGCATCACCACGTGCCCCGGCGCGACCCGCATCCCGACCCGCCGGACCAGCGTTGCCAGGAAGACCGTCATCTCCGCCTGGCCGAAGGCGGCACCCGCGCAGACCCGAGGGCCGATGCCGAAGGGGATGTAGCCGAAGCGCGGCGGCTTCGGCGCGTCCGGCATGAAGCGCTCCGGCCGGAATTCGTGCGGCGCCTCCCACAGCGCCTCGTGGCGGTGCAGCAGCCAGGGGATGGCGGCGACCGTCATGCCCGGCTTCACCGCCCAGCGCCGGATCAGGTCGGGCGCGGTCGCCTGGCGCGACAGCACGGCGACGGGCGGATAGAGCCGCAGCGCCTCCTGCACGACGGCGCGAGTGAAGGGCAGGGCCGGCAGGTCCTCGGCCGCAGGCGAGGTGCGGGCGCCCAGCACCGCCTCCACCTCCGCCCGCAGCCGCTTCAGCGTCGGCGGATGCGCGAAGGCGAGATAGAGCGCCCAGCCCAGCGCGTTGGCCGAGGTCTCGCTGCCCGCCAGCAGCAGCATGCAGACCTCGTTCAGCAGCGCCTCGCGGCGCATCAGCGGCTGGCCGTCGGGCCGCGCTGCCTTGCGCATCGCCGAGAGCAGCGGGCCGGGGCGCCCCGCCTCCATCAGCCCGGCCGCGAGCGCCCGCATCCGCCGCGCCGCGGCCAGAGCCGTCCGGCGCTGCACCGAGGGCACCCATTCCGGCAGCCCGAGCATCGCGAGGTAGTCGAGGCTCTCCACCGCGTCCTGGTAGGCCGCGAAATCTCTCGCCAGCGCCGCGGCCGCGCCGGCCGGCGCATCCGGCCCGAAGGTCGCGAGCATCACGACGCGCGCCGTCGCCGCGGAAAGGTCGAACGCGATGTCGCGGACCGCCTCCGCCCTCTCCCACTCGCGCGCGAGCTCCTCGGCGGCCTGGGCGAACAGCGGGTGGAAGGCGCCGACGCCGGAAGGATGCAGCGCCGCCGCGATCGGCTCCCGCCGTTCCGCCCAGACGGTCCCGTGGTTGATGAAGAGGCTGTCGCCGACCACGGGGCGCAGCGCCTGTTCCATGAAGCGCGACTTGCGCTGGTAGGTCTCGTGCTTCAGCACGAAGATCTCGCGCACGAGTTCCGGGTGGTTCACCACGATGATGCGGTGGCCCAGCATCCTCTGCGCGATCGCGTTGGAGGAATAGGTCCGCGCGAGAAAGAGCTCGAGCAGGTTGCGCCGCATGATGCGCAGCATGCCGAGCGGCCCGGGCAGGCTCTCGCGCGGCACCGGCATCGGCGGGACGAAGGGGGCGTCCATGGTGGCGCCGTCTGGCATGCCGGGGGTTATGGACCCGTTCAGCCCGCCGCTCTAGTTGAGGAGCGTCGTCGGGGGCGCGGATGGTCTGGTTCTGGGCCGCATGCTGGCTGCTGGTCTCGGGCCTCGCGAGCTTCGCGACCTGGACCTATCTCCGCGGCCTGCGCGGCGATGCCGGCCCGGATGCGGGGCCCTTCCCACCGGTGCTGGTGCTGCTGCCCATCCGGGCGCTGGACGAGGCGGAGGTCGGCGATGCGCGCGCCTGCCTCGTGGCGCTGCAGGTGCAGGACTATCCCGGCCCCTGGCGCTGCGTGCTGGCCTTCGAGGACGGGCGCGACCTCGCCTTCCCCGTGGCGAGCGCGGCCGATCCCGCGCGCTTCTCCGTCCTCATGGCCGGGCCGGGGCAGGGGCGGTCCCAGAAGGTGCAGAACCTGTTGGTGGCGCTCGCCACGCGGCGCGCGGAGGAGACGGTCGTCGTCACCCTCGACGTGGACACCCGCCCGCCGCCGAGCTGGCTGACGGAGCTGACCCGGCCGCTGCGCGCCGGCAAGGCCGAGATCGCCGGCGGCTATCGCTGGATGCTGCCGGAGGACCTGCCCTCGCGCCTGGCCGCCATCGCGGACCGGGCGCCCGCGACCTTCGCGAGGCCGCGCTTCCTCAACCTGCTCTGGGGCGGCTCCACCGCGATCACGGCGAAGGCGCTGGCCGCGCTGCCGATCGAGACGGTCTGGCAGGGCGCGATGTCGGATTGCCTGTCGCTGACGCGGGCTGCGCATCGCGCGGGGATGCCGCCCTGGACGCCGCGCCGCGTGCTGGTGCCGAGCCCGGTGCGGCATACATGGCGGAGCCTCTTCGCCTTCGCGCGACGCCAGCTGCTGCTGACGCGGATCTACGCGCCGCTCGCCTGGGCCTGCCTTGGCGTCGGGCTCGTGCTGCCCGTCATCGCTGTGGCTTGGCTAGGCGTGGCGGCGCTGCGCGGCGACCTCGTCGCGATCGCCGCGCTCGCGGCCGGGATCGCGCTGCAGCAAGGGCGGGCCTCGATGCGGGCCGAGATCGCGCGGCGCGTCCTGCCGCCGGCCGACGCCGCCGCGGTGATCAGCGCCCTGCCGGGCGACCGGCTGCTGATGCCGGTGGCGCATCTGGCCCAGCTCGGCATCTTCCTGGCCTCGGCGCTCGGGAAAGAAGTGCGCTGGCGCGGGCGCCGCTACGCCATCGAGGCGCCGGACGCGACGGCGATCCTCGCGGAGGATCAGGCGCGAGGGTAGGCCGCGCCGGTCACGGGGTCGCAGGGCGGGTCGGGCACGCGCGGGATGGCGTGCAGCGCCCGCGGCAACTCCCCGGCGCGGCCGGTGAACTGCTCCGGCCGGCTGCCTGGTGGGTAGGCGCCCACCACCAGCAGGTCCGGCGATCGGTAGAGCCTGCGGTGCCCGGTCCCCGCCGGCAGCACGACGACGTCGCCTGCTGCGAGATCCAGCGTCACCCCGCCCTCGCCGCCGAGCCGAACCCGGACGCGCCCGGCCGCGATGGCGAGCGCCTCATGCGCGTTCGGATGATAGTGATGGAAATCGTAGATCCCGTTCCGCCAGGCCGGCGGCCAGCCATGTCGCGCGAAAAGCGCCTCGGCCGCCTCCGGCCCGGGCTCGACGGCGCCGCGATGCAGCAGCACCGGCAGGTCAGGGTTGTTCGGGATCTCGCCCGAGGGCGGAAGCACCAGGCGCTCCGCCCCGTCGGGCCGCTTGTCGTGCATGGGCTGCCTCCGGCCGACAGCCCAGCGTATCAGGTCGCGCCGGCGTTCCGCCCGCGCGCCTTCAATCCCCGAGCGTCTCGCCCACGCGCAGCATGTGCAGCGCGCCGTGCGAGGCGCCGGCCATGGCGACTTCCTGCATCCCCTGCACCGAGGCCGTGAAGACCCGGTTGCCCTCGGGCCGGTTGTAGATGAAGCCGTGGGTCGGATAGGTCCGGCCGAAGGTGTCGTTGTCATAGCCGACCTGCACGCGGACCTGGGTCCAGTCGTTGCGGTCGGAGACGTCCACGACGGTCGCGCCCCGGATCACCTGGCCGCGGCGCAGACCCGGGCCGCCCCAGTTCGCGTGGTCGATCAGCACGGTGCGGGCGTTGATCACGCGGCTGACCACCGCGACATGGCCGCGGCTCATGCCGCCCGATCCCATGAAGGCGAGGACCGCGCCGCGCTCGGGCTGCTGGCCGCGGGCATAGACGCCGGCGGCGTTGTACCACCAGGCCCGCGCGTCGCCGGAGACGTTCATCCCCGTGGCCATGCGGACATAGGGCACGCAGGACAGGCCGCCGGTCATCGAGACCGGCAGGAGAGGCGTGCCGGAGGTGAACTGCCCGCGCGCGACCGCCGGCGTCAGAAGCGCGGATTGAGCCTGCTCCTGCGGGGCGATCGCCATGCGCGGCGTCGGCGCCTGACGCGTTGCGCCTGCGGCCTGGCGCTGCTGCGCCGGCTGGACCTGCTGCTGGGCAGTGCGGCCCTGCTTCTGCGTCTGGCGATTGGTCGTATTGGCATCGGCCGTCGAGACAACGGCGATGGAACCGAACAGCACGGAGAAGACGACGAGCGCGCTTCCTGCCCGCATGCTTTGAAACCCCCTTGATCTGCCCCCGAAACCGCTTGACGCGGTCGTGATAGGGCGGGGGTAACCGTGGGTCGCCGGGGCTGCCAACCCGCAAAGCACGTTACATCCGGAAATGCGGCGTGATTTGTCGGCAGGGCCTGTGGATAACCGCCCCCGGGCGGGACATCTTCCTAGCGTGAAACACGCAAAACACGACGGACACAGTGTTGCGGCCGTAATGCAACAAACGAAACGCACGAAACACTGTGTTGCGAGGGGCCCTAGACTCGGACAGGGATCACGCGATCGTGCGAAAACCCGAGATCACGAACGCGGCATCCCGGCCGGAACGCCGGGATGCCGCGATGAAGCTGGTACGCGGCTTGCCGTGTCTACCGGCAGGCCGTGACCATGATCTCCACGAGGTGTCGCGGATCCGCCATGTTGGCCTGCACGCAGGCGCGCGCCGGCCGGCCCGCTTCGCCGAGCCACGCCACCCACACCTTGTTCATGGCATCGCGGTCGCGGATGTCCTTCAGCCAGATCTGCGCCTGCAGCAGGCGCGTCTTGTCCGTGCCGTTGGCCTCCAGCATGGCGTCGATCTTGGCGATGACCTCGGCGGTCTGGCCGGCGACGTCCTTCGACAGGTCGTCGGCGGTCATCCCGGCGAGGTAGACGAAGTTGTGGTACTCGACCGAGCTCGACAGGATCTGGTTGCTGCCCTGGCGGGTGATCTTCGACATGCGCGGCTCTCCCTCGGTGTGTCGCGGCGCGCGCATGTAAGGCCGAAGCGGGCGGGGAGTGAACGCCCCCCGCGCCGGATTCTCGCTAACCCCGCCGCTGGCCCTGGTCCGGATCCTCCAGCGCCATGCGCATCCGCGGCAGCTTCGCGAGCCCCCACAGGAAGACCAGCGCGAAGAGCCCGAGCGCGACGAAGGTCGGGATCCTGAGCCCCACCGCCTGGCCCGCCGCCCCCAGCGCCAGCGCCCCGAGCGCCGGCCCCGCCCGCGAGATCATGCCCCAGAGGCTCAGCATCCGCCCGCGGAACTCGGCGCCGGTCGCGGTCTGGATCAGCGTCTGCACGCAGACCCCGTGGACCGAGGCGCTGGCCCCGAACAGCACCGCGCTCGCCATCCCGAGGGGGAACCAGCCCGTCGCGACGAAACCGGCCGTCGCCAACGCCTGCACCGCCGCGGACACCACGGCCAGCCGCGTCGTGCCGTCGAGCGTGCCGCGATTCGCCACCCACAGCCCCGCGCAGAGCGCCCCCGCGCCGAAGCAGGTCGTCAGGATCGCCAGGCTCTCCGCCCCGCGGCCGAACAGCCACTCGACATAGGGCGGCAGGATCTCCTGCAGGCCGCGCATCAGGATCGCGGCGAGTGCGGCATAGAGCAGCAGCGGCCCGAGCCCGGCATGCCGGTACGCGTAGCTCAGCCCCTCCACCACCTCCCGCCAGAGCGAGCCCGAGGCCGCATGTCCCCGCCGCTCCGACGGTGCGATCGTCAGCAGCAGCAGCGAGGCCGAGGCGAGCGAATAGGCCACCGCATTCGCCGCGATGGACGGCACCACGCCCCAGATCGCGATGATCGGGCCGGCCAGGCCCGGCCCCGTGAAGCGGGCGAGCGCGAAGCAGAGCGAGTTGCAGGCCACCGCCGCCGGCAGGTCGCCGCGCCCGACGATCCCCGGCATCAGCGTCTGCCGCGCGGGCTGGGTGAAGCTGGCCGCGGTGCCGCCCAGGACCTCCAGCACCAGCAGCGTGCCGATCGTCATTGCGCCGGAAAAGGTCAGCGCCGCGACCGCGGCCGATTGCAGCGCGGTCAGGAGCTGCGTGACCACGGTCAGCCGCACCCGGTCCACCCGGTCCGCCACGGCGCCCGCGAAGGGCGAGACGATCACCGCCGGCGCCAGGTCGCAGAAGGCGACGAGGCCCACCCAGAAGGCGCTCCGCGTCAGCTCCCAGGCGAGCCAGGCCACCGCGATGCGGTGCATCCAGAGGCCCGTCCAGGCGATCAGCGACCCGCCGAAGAAGATCCGGGCGTTGCGGGTGGAAAGCGCCCGGCGCAGCCCGCCGAGCCGCGCCGCGGGCACGCTATCTCGCGGCGGCGGCCGCGGGCTGCGCCTCGTTCGACGCGATGCACTGGCGCGTCAGCCGGTCGATCTCCTGGTCGGTGTTCGACTGGTTCATCTGGCGGCGCCAGTCCGGCACCGCGCTGTCGTTGCCGAAGCTGCCCGGCGCCATGGCGAGGTCGTCGTTGCGCATGGTCTGGCCGCGCTCGCGGAACATCACGACCCGCGTCGCCTCGGTCCGGCAGGCCTGGAAGCGCTGGTCGGCCTGGGCGCCGCGCGGCGCGACCAGGGGCGGCGGCTGCAACTCGAAGCGCGGCATCTGCATCGAGGTGTTCTGGCCGCAGGCGGCGAGCAGCAGGACCAGCGGCAGGATCGGGCGGAACATGGCGACGGGCTTCCGGTCGGAAATCGGGCGGGACGGCTCAGGCGGAGGCCCGCGCCGCGAGTCCGCGGCACAATAGCCGCCGAAGCGCCTCCGCGTCGAACCTCGCGCCGGGATCGAGCGGCATGCCCGCCGCCGCCCGCAGCAGCGCCGGGTGCAACTCGACCCCATCCGCCGTCACGTCGAACATCCCGGCGAGCCAGCCCGCCCGCGCCATCACCTCGATCAGCGCCAGCAGCCGGAGGCAGAGCGCGAGGCCGTCCAGCGTCGTCAGGTCGGCCCCGCGGTCCACCGCCTCCGCCCAGCAGCGGGCGTCGCGGTCGGCGATCGCGAGCACCGTCGGCTCGGCATCCGCGCGGCGGAACATCAGTGTGCGCGGCGGTCCCCAGCGCCCGGCCGCGGCGCCGTCGCGCGCCGCCTGCCAGGCCGCCAGCAGCGCTTCCGGGCGGACGGCGGGCAGGGTCTCGGGCGGGCAGGGGATGGCGTAGGCGAGGGCGCCGGTCGCGTCCTCCGCCACCCGGATCCGGGCATCGGGCATCGGCGCAATGTGGGGGGCGCCGGCGGGCGGCGAAAGGCCTTTCCCGGCTTCGCAACCTTCGCCCCGCGCGGCATCATCGCCGCCATGGAACCCAACCGACTTGCCGTCACCGAGGCCGCCCGCGCGATCGCCGCGGGCCGCCTGACGCCCGCTGGCCTGATGGAGGCCTGCCTCGCCCGCGCCGCCGCGCGCGAGCCCGCCATCCACGCCTTCGTCCATCTCGACCCCGCCCAGGCGCTGCGCAACGCCGCCCGCGCGCGTCCTGGGCCGCTGCACGGCATCCCCGTCGGCGTGAAGGACGTGCTGGATACCGCCGATATGCCGAGCCAGTACGGGTCCCCGGTCTGGGCCGGCCACCGGCCGCGCGGCGATGCGGCTTCCGTCGCCGCCGCGCGCGACGCCGGCGCGGCGATCATGGGCAAGACCTGGACGACGGAATTCGCGAACCGCCATCCCGGCCCGACCGTCAACCCGCACAACACCGCGCATACGCCAGGCGGGTCGTCTTCCGGCTCGGCGGCCGCGGTCGCCGACTTCATGGTCCCGCTCGCCTTCGGAACGCAGACCGCGGGCAGCATCATCCGCCCCGCCGCCTATTGCGGGATCGTCGGCTACAAGCCGAGCTTCGGCGCGCTGCACCGCGGCGGCATGAAGGTGATGAGCGAGAGCCTGGACACGATCGGCGTCATGGCCCGCTCCGTCGCGGATTGCGCGCTGGCGATCGCCGCGATGACCGGCCGCGACCTCGGCGACCCCGAGGCGAAGCCGGGCCGCGCCCCGCGCCTCGGCCTGACCATGGGCCACGATCCCGACAAGGCCGCGCCCGAGACCGTAGCGCTGCTGCAGCGCGCCGCGGAGGCCGCACGCCGCGCCGGCGCCGATATCGTGGAGTTCGACCTGCCGCCCGCGCTGCTCCGCGCGGCGGAGCTGCATCCCGCCCTGATGAACATGGAGACGTCGCAGGCGCTCGCCTGGGAAGTGGCCGAGGCGCGCGCCCAGATCTCGCCCGTGCTGCTCGACCGGATTGACTGGGCGCGGTCGCAGCCGACCGCGCTGCTGCGCGACGCCCATCTCGCGGCCTCGGCGGCGAAGCTGGTGTTCCGCGACGCGACGGTCGGCCTCGACGCGATCCTGACGCCGTCGGCGCCCGGCGAGGCGCCGGAGGGCCTGGGCTGGACCGGCGACGCCACCTTCAACCTGCTCTGGACGATGCTCTGGGGGCCGAACGTGACCATTCCTGCCGGCACTGGGCCGAAGGGCCTGCCGCTCGGTGTCCAGCTCGTCGGCCGGATCGGCGAGGACCGCGAGGTGCTGGGCTGGGCGCGCTGGCTGCAGGCCGCGATGGGGTGACGCCCGGGGCGCTCCAGCGGGCCGAGCGCCTCGCCGAGCAGGCGAGGCTGCGCGACGCGCTCGAGGTGCTCGGCGAGGAGCGGGCGGCGCTGGGCCCGGAGGCCGCGCTGCTCGCGGCGCGCTGTCGGCGGGACATCCCCGATCCCCTCGGCGCCCTCGCGCTGCTCCGGCAGGCCGCGACACCGGCCGCCGCGGCGGCGACGCGGCACAAGGCCCTGATGCAGCAGGGCATGCTGCTGGCGGGGCTCGGCCGGGATCGCGGCGCGGCGGATGCCTTCCATGCGGCCCTGGCGATCCGCCCTGCCGACCGCGATGCCGCCTTCCTCCGGGCCTGCGCGCTGCGGCGCCTGGGCTGGGCCGACCTGGCCCTGGCGGGCCTGCGCGCCCTGCCGCATCCGCTGCCGGCCTGGTGGCGGCAGCAGGAGCAGCAGGCCGCGGCAAGCCTGGCCGAGGCGCGCGCCGAGATCCGCGCCGGCCTCGCCGCCTGCCGTGCCGGCCGGGCGCCTGCGGCCGAGGCGGCCGAGGCACTGCTTGCTTCGGGCCGGCTGCGGGCGCTGGCGTGGCTGCTGGCAGAGGGTGCGACACGCGACGACTGGCTCGCCGCGCGGCTCGTTGAGCGCCGCTGCTGGCCCGCGGCGTGGCATGGTGCCGGCGAGAGCTTCGGCAGCCCCGATCCCTGGGCGCTGGCGTCCTGGCGCCTGCAGCGCGGCGCCGTGGCGGAGGCGCTCGCCACGCTCGCCGCCGCGGGCCCGCCGGAGACCGGGCCGGCGCGGCTCGCCGAAGCGCGGCTGCTGGTCCTGGCCGGGCGGGCCAGCGAGCTGGCCGACCGGGCGGCACGCCGCCTGGCCGCCCTGCCGCGCCGCGTGGATCTCGCGCGGCTCCTGCTCAGCGGGCTGCTGCTGTCGGGCCGCCTCGTCGCGCTGCGCGCCGAGGACCTGCCAGCCGGGCCGGCGCCGGAGGCGGTGCCGCTGGTCCAGTACTGGCACGATCCCGACCCGCCCGCCGACGTGGCGGCGGTGATGCAGTCCTGGGTGGCCCGGCATCCCCGCCATCCGCTCCGCCGCTTCCACCGCGCCTCCGCCCGCGCCTGGCTGCTGGGAAGCCGGGGCCCGGCCGTGGCCGAGGCTTTCGACGCCTGCCCCGGCCCTGCCGCCGAGGCCGACCTGCTGCGCCTGGCCGTGCTGGCCCGGGAGGGAGGGATCTGGGCCGATGCGGACGAGGCCTGCCTGCGGTCGATGGACGGCGTGCTCGCCGCGCTGCCGGAGGGCGGCCTTGCCGCCTGGTACGCGGACGAACTGCCCTTCTACCTCCACAACAGCGTGCTCGTCGCGCGGCCCGGCGGCGGGCTGGCGGAGGCCGCGTTCCACGCGGCCTGCGCGGCGCTGCGCGCGCGGCGGCCGGATCGTCCCTTCAACATATGGCAGCAGACCGGGCCGGGGCTGCTCACCCGCATCGGCGTCGGCGAGACGGCGGGGCTGCGCGTGCTGAGCCTCTCGCTGGTCCGCCACCTCACGCGCGGGGCCCACGACCTCCGCTACAAGTTCGACGCCGCGTCCGACTGGCGGAGCTGAAGCGGGATGGCGGGATCGCCGACGGGGCGGGCCTACCGCCGCCCAAACGCCGGCGCGGTCTTCAGCGATTCCGTCGTGTCGAAGTCGCGCAGCACCGCGTCATCGGCCATCTCGACCTCGACCAGGCGGTCGGCGTGCCTGGCCGCGAGATGCCGCGCGCCGACATCGCCGGTGATCTCCAGCATCTCGGGCAGGAACTCGCGCGACCACAGCATCGGGTTGCCCTGCTTGCCGCGATAGGTCGGCTGCACGATGGCACGGCCTTCCTCCGGGTCGAAGGACGCCAGCAGCCGGTCCAGCATGTCGCCCGCCACCAGTGGCATGTCGCCGAGGCAGACCAGGATGCCCTCGGCCTCCTTCGGCACGGCGCGGAGCCCGGCCTTCAACGAGGCCGACAGCCCCTCGGCGTAGTCGTCGGCATGGGCGAGGATCACGGGACGGCTCGCCAGCGCTTCCTCGACCTGCTCGCGCTCATGGCCCGTGACCACGATCACCGGCCGCGCGCGCGACGCCAGCACGTTGTCCACGACGCGCGCGATCATCGGCACGCCCCTGTTGTCCGGCACCAGCAGCTTGTTCAGCGGCGCCATCCGGCGCGAACGCCCCGCTGCCAGCACCACCGCGCAGACCTGGCGCGCCTTGCGCGGCGCGATGGGCGAGACGGGCGTGCGCGGCGCCTCCGCGCGGGGCAGGGGGCGGACCTCGATCTCCTTCAGCAGGCCGCCGACGCCCATGCCCATGATGTCGCGCGCCGTCACCTTCTCGCCGGCGAAGATACGCTGCAGCACCCAGTCGAAGCCGTTGAGCTTCGGCGACCGCGCGCAGCCCGGCAGCACCATCGCCGGGATATCCCCGACGCGCCCGAGGCAGATCAGGTTGCCGGGATCGACCGGCATGCCGAAATGCTCGATCGCGCCACCCGCGCGCACGATGCCGGCAGGGCCGACGTCGCGCCGGTCCACGACGGCCGAGGCGCCTGCGACCAGCAGCAGGTCGGCGCCGGCCCTGCGCAGCCTGGTCAGCGCATCGGCGACCGGGCCTTCCTCGTGCCGCACGCGCTCGACAGGCAGCAGCGTGCCGAGCAGCGCCTCGACGCGCGCGGCGGTGGCCTCCACCGCGCCTTCCATGACGCTTTCCTTGATGCCGGGCAGTTCCGTCAGCACCAGGCCCACCTTCAGCTTGCGGAAGGGCGCGAGCGCGACTGCGCCCCTGCCCTTGGCCAGCGCCTCGATGACGGAGATGACGGCACCCGGCACCGCGAAGGGGATGACCTTGATCGTCGCCAGCATCTCCTTCCCCGCGACGACGGAGCGGTGGGGCAGCGTTGCGACGGTGATGCTCTCGTCCACCTGGTTGATGCGGTCGATGAGATGCGCATCGGCGGTGAAGAGGCCGGGGCTCTCGGCCAGCAGGTTCACGCGGCCGGTCGAGGCGCGCGACCGCGCGATCAGCGGTGCCATCAGCAGGTTCGCGACGCGGTCGGCCGCCTCGTCCTCCGGCACGTCGCCGGCCTCGAGCCGCGCGGCGACGACGTCCCGCTTTCCCGCGTCGCGCAAGGCGGCGATGGCGGCCTCGTCCAGCACAGTCCCCTTCTTGATGACCCTGCCGGGCAGCCGGACGGTGTGCGCGAGGATGGCGCCGCGCGCCTCGTCCAGCGGGGTAGGGCCGAAGATCATTGGATTGCTGCCTCTTGCCGCTCCGCGGCGGGCTTCTTCTTCGGGCCGCCACGCCTCGCGGAGACGATCTGGGCGAGGATGGAGACGGCGATCTCCGGCGCGGTGACCGCGCCGATGTCGAGGCCCACGGGTGCCGCGATGCGCGCGATCTCGGCCTCGGTGAGCCCGGCCTCGGTCAGCCGCGCGACGCGCTTCGCGTGCGTGCGCCGGCTGCCGAGCGAGCCGATGTAGAAGGCCTTGCTGCGCAGCGCGACCTCGAGCGCGGGATCGTCGAGCTTCGGATCATGCGTCAGCGTCACGACGGCGGTGCGTGCGTCGGGCGCGAGTGCCGTCATCGCCTCGTCCGGCCAGTCCGAGGAGATCGTCACGCGGTCTCCCATGCGTTCTTCCGTCGCGAAGGCCCGGCGCGGATCCACGACCGTGACCGCGAAGCCGAGCGGCAGCGCCATCGGCACCAGCGCCTGCGCGATATGCACCGCGCCGACCACGATCAGCCGCAGCGGTGGATTTTCCGACGCGATGAACCAGGCCTGGCCGTCCACCGTCACGGTGCGCGAGGCGTCGTCGTTCAATGCCGCGAGCGCTTCGGCCGCGAGCGCCTCGGGCACGGAATCCTCGGGGAACAGGAACTGCGCGCCGTCGGCCAGCCGCGTCAGCACGGCGACCGGCTGCTTTGCCTCCCGCGCGGCGCGCAGGCGGTCGAGAAGCGCGAGCTTCAACCCAGCTTCTCCACGAAGACCTTCAGCTTGCCGCCGCAGGCCAGGCCAACCTCCCAGGCCCGCTCGTCGCTGATGCCGAAGTCGAGCAACTGCGGCGTGCCATTCGCCATGGTCTGCTTCGCGGCATCCGCCACCGCGCCCTCAATGCAGCCGCCGGAGACGCTGCCCGCCAGCTTGCCCGATTGCGTCACTGCCAGCCGCGATCCCGCCGGCCGTGGCGAGCTTCCCCAGGTTTCCACAACCGTCGCGAGCGCGACCGTCTCTCCGGCCGCAACCCAGTTCGCGGCGATGCCGAGGATGTCCTCGCTATCCATTGTCGTCACAGGGCGAACTCCCTTCCGCCGCCGGCATGCCGGCTCGAGAGCGCCGCGACCAGCTCGCGCAGCGAGGCCAGATTATGCACCGGCCTGAACTCGTCGACATGCGGCAACATCGCACGGATGCCCTGTGATTTGGGCTGGAACCCCTCGAAGCGCAACAAGGGATTGAGCCAGACCAGGCGCGAGCAGGATTTGCGGAGGCGTTCCGTCGCGTCGGAAAGCCCCTTCGCACCCTCGCGATCGAGCCCGTCGGTGATGAGCAGCACGACCGCGCCCTGGCCCAGCACGCGGCGCGACCATTCCTTGTTGAAGCGCTCGAGCGACTCACCGATCCGCGTGCCGCCCGACCAGTCCGGCACGGCGTGGCTCACCATCTCGAACGCTGCCTCGGGGTCGCGGTCGCGCAGCTGGCGCGTGACATTGGTCAGGCGCGTGCCGAACAGGAAGGAATGCACGCGGTCGCGATCGTTGGTGACGGCGTGGATGAAGTGCAGCAGCACCTGCGCGTAGCGCGACATGGACCCCGAGATGTCGCAGAGCACCACCAGCGGCGGCGTCCGCGTGATCCGCCGCCGCCGCGCGATGTCCAGGATCTCGCCGCCGGTGCGCAGCGATTCCCGCACGGTCAGCCGCAGGTCGGCATGCGTGCCGCGGTGCGAAGGGCGGAAGCGGCGGGTGCGCTTCTGGTCGAGCGGCAGGACGAGCTTGCGGATCTCGTCCTTCGCCGCGGTGATCTCCTCGGCCGACATCGCCTCGAAATCCATGGTCTGCAGGCGTTCGCGGTCGCTGACGGTGAAGGTGACGTCGAGCTGGTCTTCCTGCTTCGGCTCGGGCGGCTTCGGCGGCTCCGGACGGTCGCCGCGCATGGCCTCCGACAGGCGGCGCGATGCCGGCGAGGGCTTCGGCGGCTCCTTGAAGCCGTCGAGCATCGCCATCGCCGCGGCGTGCCTGCCGGCATCCGGGTCGCGCCAGAAGAGGCCGAAGGCGTGGTCGAAGATCAGGAAATGCTCGTGCCGGTGGACCATGGTCGCGCGCAGCGCCGCCTGCGCCTGGCCCTTGTCGCCGAGGTCGATGGCCTCCAGCGCCGCCGCCCCGGCCAGGATCTCGGCCGGCCCGACCGGCAGCCCCGCGCGGCGCAGCAGCCGGCCGAAGGCCATGAGGTTGGCGGGAAGGGCGCCGGAGGAGGTCTGCGCGGGGAGGAGGAGGGCGGATTTCGGGGGGATCATGGCCCGGGCCCGCCCATCACCCTCACGCCGCCGCCTGCTTCGCCTCGGCGACCAGGCGCGCGGCTTCCGCGCCGCGGATCTTCCCGAGATCGTCCTGGTACTTCAGCAGCGCGCCCAGCGTCTCGTCCACCAGCGCGGGCTCCAGCTCCTTTGCATCGAGGGACGACAGCGCCGCGGCCCAGTCGATGGTCTCGGCGACCCCCGGCGGCTTGAAGGTATCGGCAGCGCGGACCGCCTGCACGAAGGCCACGACCTGCGCCGACAAGCGCTCTCCGACGCCTGGCGCGCGCAGCTTCAGGATCGCGCGTTCCCGCGCCGCGTCGGGGTAGTCCACCCAGTGATAGAGGCAGCGCCGCCGGATGGCGTCATGCACCTCCCGCGTGCGGTTGGACGTGATCACCACCACCGGCGGCACCGCGGCTTTCACCGTGCCGAATTCCGGGATCGATATCTGGAAGTCGGCCAGGATCTCCAGCAGGAAAGCCTCGAAGGGCTCGTCGGCGCGGTCGAGCTCGTCGATCAGCAGGACCGCGGGCTCGCCCTCCAACGCATCGAGCAGGGGGCGGGACTGCAGGAAGCGGCGGTCATAGATGCCGCGCTCCAGCGCCTCCCGGTCCGTGGCCTCGCCCGCGGCTTCCGCCAGGCGGATCGCCATGAGCTGGCGCGCGTGGTTCCACTCATAGGCCGCCGAGGCCAGGTCCATGCCGTCGTAGCATTGCAGACGCACCAGCCGCCGCGGCAGCTCCGCGGCGAGCACCTTGGCGATCTCGGTCTTGCCCGTGCCCGGCTCGCCTTCCAGGAAGAGCGGCCGGCCCATGCGCAGCGCCAGGTGGACGGTCGTCGCGAGCTGCCTGTCCGCGACGTAGCCGCCGGCCGCGAGCAGCTTGCGGGTGTCTTCCACCGTGCCTGGCACCGTCTCCGGCATCAACGCCTCAGCCCTTGGCGAAGAGCAGCAGCAGCACGACCACGAAGGCGCCCAGGCCGAACCAGACCTGGAAGGGCATGCCGAGGTATTCCGAGGTCAGCATGCGCAGCGGCAGGCCGACGCCGGGCGGCCGCGCGTTCGGCCGCTCCACGGGGCCGCCGGGCGACATGCCGGTCGCGCCGTGCTGGGTCAGCGGGCCCGGCGCGTTGGGGTCCGCCAGGTATTCGGTGTCGGTGCCCTGGACGGCCTGCACCGGCGGCGCGACCTGGGCGGCGAAGCGGTCGAAGAACTGGTCGGCCATGGACTTGGCCGTGCTGTCGATCAGCCGCGCGCCGAGCTGGGCCATCTTCCCGCCGACCTGCGCCTTCACGTTGTAGCGCAGCAGCGTCTCCTCCGGCCCAAGCTCCTCGAGGGCGACGTCGGCGCCGCCCTTGGCGAAGCCCATCGCACCACCCTGGCCCTCGCCGCTGATGGTGTAGGATTCCGGCGGGTTGATGTTGGTCAGGTTCACCTTGCCGCCGAACTTGGCCGACATCGGGCCGAGCTTCACGGACACCTTGGCCTGGAAGCTATCGTCGCCGGTGCGCTCCACGCTGTCGCAGCCCGGGATGGCGGCCTGCAGCACGGCGGGATCGTTGAGCGCTTCCCACACGCGCTGGCGCGGCGCGGCGATGCGCCGTTCACCCGTCATTTCCATCGGATCGGATCCCCTGTCATCGGTCGGGCTGGGTAATGGGCGCTAATTAGGCCGCATCGGGCGGATCGGGAAGGGCAGGGGCCGGTCCCCGTGACGAGCCTGCCCGGACGGGGTAAGCCCGGGGCTGTCGGGGGAAAAGGAGCGGCGGGCATGCGGCGGGGCTGGCGGACGGGCGGCTGGGTGCCGGGGGCGGCGATCGCGCTGATGCCCTGGCCGGCGGCCGCGGCGGGCCTGCCGGGCGCGGAGCTCTCCCTCCTCTGGGCCGTGCCCTTCGCCGGCATCCTGCTCTCCATCGCGCTGATGCCGCTGTTCGCCGGCCATGTCTGGCACCACCATTACGGCAAGATCGCCGCGGGCTGGGCGGCGGCGGTGCTGTTGCCGGCGGCAGCCGTCTTCGGGATTGGCGTCGCCTGGGGCGAACTGCTCCATATCGTCCTGCTGGAATACATTCCCTTCATAGCCCTGCTGCTCGCCCTCTACACCGCCGGCGGCGGCGTGCTGCTGAAGGGGTCGCTGGTGGGGACACCGACCACCAACACCATCCTGCTCGCCATCGGCACCGCGCTCGCTTCCGTGATGGGGACGACGGGCGCGGCCATGCTTCTGATCCGCCCCGTGCTGCGCGCCAACGCCTTCCGGCGGCAGAAGACGCATACCTTCGTCTTCTTCATCTTCCTCGTTGCCAATATCGGGGGCTCGCTGACCCCCGTCGGCGACCCCCCGCTCTATCTCGGCTTCCTGCGCGGCGTGTCCTTCTTCTGGCCGACCACGCACATGTTCGGCGAGTTCCTGACCTGCGCGGGCGCCCTGCTCGCGATCTACTGGCTGCTCGACAGCTGGGCCTGGTCGCGCGAACGGCCGACGCCGCCGGACGAGGCCAGGAAGGAACCGCTCGCGATCGAGGGCGTGCTGAACGTGGCCCTCGTCGGCGCCATCGTCGCCGTCGTCATCGCCATGGGCTACGTGAAGCTCGGCCCCGTCTCCATCCTCGGCCAGCCCATGGACGGGGAACGCGCGGCCGGCGTGCTGCTCTTCCTCGCGATCACCGCGGCCTCGGTCCGCTTCACCTCGCCGGCGCTGCGGGAGGCCAACGGCTTCGCCTGGGGCGCGATCGCGGAGGTCGCGAAGCTGTTCGCCGCGATCTTCATCTGCATGGCACCGGTGCTGAAGATCCTCGGCGCGGGCGCGGATGGCGCGCTGGCGGGGCTGGTCGCGCTCACCTCGGACGAGGCGGGGCAGCCCGTGCCCTGGATCTACTTCTGGCTGTCGGGGACGCTGTCGTCCTTCCTGGACAACGCGCCGACCTACATCGTCTTCTTCGAACTAGCCGGCGGCGACCCGGACTTCCTCATGGGCCAGGGCGCGCCGACGCTGGCCGCGATCTCCTGCGGGTCGGTCTTCATGGGCGCCAACAGCTACATCGGCAACGCGCCCAACTTCATGGTCAAGGCGATCGTGGAGGAGAACGGCGTGCGCATGCCGTCGTTCTTCGGCTACTGCGCCTGGGCGGGGCTGTTCCTGCTGCCGCTCTTCGTGCTCGTGACGTTGATCTTCTTCTTCTGAAGCAAGGAAGGCTGAGACCATGCCCTATGTGATCGGCGAGGACCTGCCCGAGGAGCCCGCGGGACTGCGCTTCCGCAGGCTGCTGGACCGGCCGGAGATCCTGCAGATGCCGGGCGCGCATACCGGCATCGCGGCGCTGCTGGCGAAGAAGGCGGGCTTCCCCGCGCTGTACATGTCGGGCGCGGCGATGTCGGCGACGATGGGGCTGCCCGACCTCGGCATGATCACGGTGGACGAGGTCGCCTTCTACATCCGCCAGGTCGCGCGCGCGGCCGGTCTTCCCATGCTGGTCGATGGCGACACCGGCTATGGCGAGGCGCTGAACGTCATGCACATGGTCCGCGTCTTCGAGGAAGCCGGCGCCGGCGCCGTGCATCTCGAGGACCAGCTGCTGCCGAAGAAGTGCGGCCACCTCAACGACAAGAAGCTGGCCGATGCCCGCGACATGGCGGCGAAGGTCGCCGCGGCGCGGAAGGCCCGCAGGCACCTGTATGTCATCGCGCGCACCGATGCCGTCGCAAGCGAGGGCATGGACGCCGCCGTCGCCCGCGCGAAGCTCTATCTCGAGGCCGGTGCCGACGCGATCTTCCCCGAGGCCCTGCACAGCCGCGACATGTTCGCGGAATTCGCACAGCGCATGCCCGGGGTGAAGCTGCTGGCCAACATGACGGAGTTCGGCCGCACGCCCTTCTTCACGGCAAAGGAGTTCCAGGAGCTCGGCTATGCCATGGTGATCTGGCCGGTCAGCCACATGCGCATCGCCAACAAGGCCATGGAGGAGCTCTACGCTACAATCCGCGAGACCGGCGGCACGATGGCGATGCTGGACCGCATGCA
This sequence comes from Falsiroseomonas sp. HW251, assembly GCF_050563545.1. NCBI lineage: Bacteria > Pseudomonadati > Pseudomonadota > Alphaproteobacteria > Acetobacterales > Roseomonadaceae > Falsiroseomonas > Falsiroseomonas sp. HW251. The sequence goes on along the minus strand of NZ_JBNXUM010000021.1, from coordinate 104,111 downwards.
GACCCGCGCGCAGCTCTACGAGACCATCGGCTATCACCGCTACGAGGCGCTGGACGCGTCGCTTGTAAAGACGATCGTGCCGGAAGGCATGCCGCAGACCTGAAGTTTCTTGCCGGGCTGCGTGAAAGGGCCCTCTCCCCCAATAAGTGGGGGAGAGGGCTTGCCACGAGAATCTTCGGCAGTGATGCGAAGGAAGTGACCGGACCATGGCCCTGACGCTCTACGCGCACCCCTTCTCCTCCTACTCCATGAAGGTGCTGCTGGCGCTACGCGAGAGCGCGACCCGCTTCGATTACCGCAGCTTCGCCGACGACCCCGGCGCCTGGGCGGAATGCCAGGCGCTCTGGCCCTTCGGCCGGTTTCCCGTGCTGGTGGATGAGGGCAAGGTCGTCGCGGAATCCAGCGTGATCATCGAGCATCTGGACCTGCATCATCCCGGCCCCGTCCGCCTGGTCCCCGCCGATCCCGTCGCGGCGCTCGAGGTCCGCTTCCTCGACCGCTTCTTCGACAACCACGTCCAGACCCCGATGCAGGCTCCGGTCTTCGAGACGCGGCGCGGCGATGCGGCGCGGGTGGAGATGGTCTGGGCGGAGTCCCGGGCCGCGCTGGACCGCGCCTATGCCTGGCTCGAAGGCAGGATGGCGGGGCGCGAATGGGCCTGCGGCGACGGCTTCACCATGGCGGACTGCGCCGCCGCGCCGGCGCTGTTCTACGCGGACTGGATCCAGCCGATCGCCGACGCCTTTCCGAATGTCCGCGCCTATCGCGCGCGGCTGCTCGCCCGGCCCGCCATGGCGCAGCTGATCGAGGAAGCGCGGCCCTTCCGGCCGCTTTTTCCCCTTGGCGCGCCGGACCGGGACTGAGGCGGAGCCGCCGCCCGAGGGAGCGGAGGCGCTCGGATTGCTTTCGGGCGGGTTGCTCGCGACCTGAGCGGACCTTGGCCCAGTTGCCCATCCCGACGTATCCGCTGACAAGCGCCGGCTCACGGCTTCTTGAGTGGCGGCATTCCTTCTCGGTTTGGGAGTGTTGAGGCGGCTGTCTGCGCGTGTGCACCACCGAATGCTGGCAGCCGCGCATTCCTCGACCGGTCCGGTGTCGTGGCGTGTGGCGCAAGGCGTGTGCATCGGCTGCAGTTGCGGCGGGGAGGTTGCGGCCGTGTCGAACATGTTCCATCGCCGCGCCCTGCCGGGCCTGCTGCTGACCGCGCTCCCCCTTGCGGCAGCTGCGCAGCAGAGTAGCTCTGGCGGGGGCAGGACAACTCAACCCGCCCAGGCCGACGGCGCCGCTTCGCCACCCCGCCTCGCCGGCGCGAGCGAACGCGCGCTGCACCGTCGCGCGGTCGAGGCGGTCATCTGGGGGATGCCGGCGGTCAACACCGACCTCATGCTACAGGCGGGGTTGCAGGCCGGTGGCCGCCCCAACGAGGTGATCTACTGGTCGCGGCCGGTGGACTGGCGAAATCAGACGCTCACGCCGAACCCCGACGCGCTCTACTTCATGATCTTCTTCGACACCCGGGATGCCGGGCCTCTGGTCATCGACGTCCCGCCCGCAGACACCGGCTCCTTCGCCGCCAACATCGACGATGTCTGGCAGACGCCGCTGGAGGATGCCGGGCCGTTCGGTGCCGATGCGGGGCGCGGCGGCAAGTACCTGATCCTGCCGCCCGGCCATCCTGACGCGCCGCCGCAGGGCTACATCGTCCTACGGCCCGACGCCAACACCGGCTATGCACTCTTCCGCGCCGACCTTCCCGGCCGCGCCGACGCGGACATCGCGCGGGCCGCGGATTACGGCCGGCGCCTGAAGGTCCATCCGCTGTCCCAGGCGGCGAGCCCGCCGCCGACGCGCTTCACCGACGCCTTCGGCACCATGTACGACGCCACCATCCCCTACGACATCCGCTTCTTCCGCGCGCTCGACCGCGTCGTGCAGCGCGAGCCGTGGCTCCAGCGCGACCGGGCCATGATCGACCCGCTCCGCTCCATCGGCATCCGGAAGGGCGGGCGCTTCGAGCCGGATGCCGCGACACAGGCCATCCTGGAAGCCGCGGCGCGGGAGGCGCATGAATGGCTGGACCAGCGCGTCGAAGCCGGCCTGGCGCCGCGCTACTTCGATGGCGCGCACTGGTTCGTGCCGGCGGCGCCGGAACTCCTCCAGGCCCAGCCGAACAACTATGCGGACCCCGACACCTATCCCACTGATGCGAGGGCCGCGGTCTATTCGATCGGCTACATCGGCATCAAGCGGTTCGGGACCGCGCAATTCTACCTGCTCACCACCAAGGACAAGGACGGCCGCGCGCTCGACGGGGGGCGCAGCTACCGCCTGCGCGTACCGGCCGACGCGCCGGTCCAGCAATATTGGTCGGCGACCGTCTATGACCGCGCCACCCACGCGCTGATCCGCGACATGCCGAGGGGAAGCCGCGCGTCGCAGGACGCGGCGTTGCCCAGGAACGCCGACGGCTCGGTGGACATCGTCTTCGGTCCCGCCGTGCCCGCGGGCCAGGAGGCGAACTGGATCCCGACCAGGGCCGGAGGCGGCTTCGAGGTGATCTTCCGGCTCTATGGGCCGACGCGGCCGCTCTTCGAGAAGACGTGGACGCTGCCCGACATCGAGCCGATGGCCGGTCGCGCGACGCCATGACCGCCGGCGCGTCGGCGCCGCGCGCGGCGGCGGCACGCAGTGGGGCGACGAGGCCGCGATGGCACTGATCGACGTCTTCGCCTGGGTCGTCCTGCTGGTCGGCCTCGGCGCGGTGGTGGCGGTCTTCGTCGCGCTGGGCATGCTGCCAGGCCGCGTCGCGCGCCGGCGCGGCCACCCTTGGGCGGAGGCCGTGGCGGTGGGCGGCTGGGCCACGCTGATCTGCGGCTTCGTGTTCTGGCCGCTGGTCCTGGTCTGGGCCTATGTGGACGTCCCCGCGCGGCGCGGCGGCGACGCATGATCAACTTCCTGCTCGTCTGCTACATCGCCCTCCTCGCGCTCTTCGTCTGGCTCGGCGTCGTCCGCCTGAACCTGTTCTGGAAGCTCTCGCCGGTCCTCGTCCTGCTCCTCCTCATGGTCGGGCTGTTCATCCCGATGCAGTGGGGCGCGCCGTCCGGGCCGGTGGCGGTGGCGCGCAACTCCGTGCAGATCATTCCCTCCGTCGCCGGCGAGGTCGTCGAGGTGCCGGTCGCGGCGAACGTGCCACTGAAGGCGGGCGACGTGCTGTTCCGCATCGACCCCACGACCTACCAGGCGCAGGTGCGCGCCATCGAAGCCCAGCTCCGCTTCGCGGAGCTGAGGCTGTCGGAGATGACGCAGCTCCGCGGCAGCGGCGCCGGCCGCGCCTTCGATGTCGAGCAGCGCCAGGCGGAGGCCGAGCAGCTTCGCGCCCAGCTGGACGCCGCGCGCTGGGACCTCGACAGGACGACGGTGCGAGCGCCGTCCGACGGCTACGTGACCAACCTGGCGCTGCGCGCCGGCGCGCGCGTCACGACGCAATCGCCGGCCATGGCCTTCATCGACACGTCGGAGACCATCTTCGGCGTGGAGATCCCCCAGGCCTTCGCACGCCATGTCCAGGCGGGCCAGCGGATCGAGGCCACCTTCAAGGTCTTCCCGGGAGAGGTCCATGCCGGGCGCGTGGAAGCGGTGTTGCAGGCGATCGCGAGCGGCCAGGTGCAGCCGGGCGGCCTTGCGGTGTCACCTGCGGATGTCCGTCCCTTGCCCTTCGCGGTCCGCATCGTGCTCGACGACCCGGGCGTGGCACGGCGCCTTCCGGCGGGCAGCACCGGGACGGCCGCGATCTTCACCGACCGCGTGGCGACCAGCCACGTGATCCGACGCGTCCTGCTGCGGCAGACCGCGATCCTGAACTACGTCAACCCGTTCTGATCCGGGTGCCGGCGCAGGCGCGCGGTGGGTTGATGTCTGCCCGTCCTGGGCATTCCAGCATCGTTCAAGGACAGGCTCTCAGCTGTCGAGCGTAAGGCCCAACTCGCGGATCAGCGGCGCCCAGATCGCGGTCTCGGCTTCGGCCAGCGCCTTCAGCTCCGCCCCCGTGCCGGGGAAGGGGTCGAGGCTGATGCCGCGCAGCCGCGCCGCGACCTCCTCCGTGCGCAGCGCGCGCTGCATCTCCGCCTCGATCCGGCGCTGCGCAGCCTCCGGGGTGCCGGCGGGGGCGACGAGGCCTTGCCACGAATAGATGTCCGCCCCCGTCAGCCCCTGCTCGGCGAGCGTCGGCACGTTCGGCAGCAGGCTCAGCCGTTGCGGCGCGGGGGTGGCGATAGCGCGCACCTGGCCGGCCGCGATCGGCCCGGCGCCGGAGGCATAGTCGATGAACATCGCCTGCACCTGGCCCGCGACCAGGTCCTGCACGGCCGGCGCGCCGCCGCGATAGGCGACGTGCTCGACCTGGGTGCCGGTGCGCCGCGCGAAACGCTCGGTCGCGAGGTGGCTCGGCGAGCCCGCACCGGGCGAGCCGAAATTGATCCTGCCGGGATTGCGACGCGCGAGTTCGACCAGCTCCGGCCCGGTCGTCGCCTGGACCGAGGGATGCACGACCAGCACGAAGGGGAAGCGCGCGGTGGTCGCGACGAAGGCGAAGTCCTTGAACGGGTCGTAGGGCAGGCGGCGCGCCATGGCGGGGTTGATGACCAGCGCGGTCAGGTCGGCCGACAGCACGGTGTAGCCGTCGGGCGCGGCGCGCGCGACGCTTTCGGTCGCGGGGATCGTCGCGCCGCCTGGCCGGTTGTCCACGGCGACGGACTGCCCGAGCGGCCCGGAGATCGCGGCCGCCAGCGTGCGGGCCAGGAAGTCGGAGCCGCCGCCCGGCGCGTAGGGCACGACCCAGCGGATCGGGCGGCTCGGCCAGGGCGCTTGCGCGCGGGCCAGGCCCGGCAGGGCAAGGGTCGCTGCCGCCGCGGCCAGGCCGCGTCGCGTGAGGCTGGTCATGGCTCGTCTCTCCCCGAACGGGCTGTCCCCGGGCGGGGTCAGGCTACAGCGCGCGGCGCGGCGCCGTAAACGCCCTGCGCAACGCCGTTCGCGTCGCGCACAGGCGCAGCCCTTGTCGGGAAGTTGTGGTGCCAAGGACGGGAATATGTTCTTATCGCCGGGTCGGTCCCGCGACCGGCGTCGCTCTTTGAGACCGTGAAGACGTGCGCCCATCCCGGCTCCGGGCAGGGTCGTGGCTTTGTCCGAAAGCGCGCCGATGTTGAGGGCTAAAAGCCTAAAGTCCTAAAATGCCAAAGTGCCGCTACCCCCGCCTCGCCGCCCGCAGCGCCGACTGCGCCATCGCATCCAGCGCATTCAGGAAGCGGGATTTGTCCGAAGCCGCCATCGGCGCCGGCCCGCCGCCCATGCCCATTTCCCTGAGGTGCCGCGACAATTCCCGCCCCGCCAGCGCGGAGCCGATGTTGTTCTCCGTCCAGGCATGCCCCTTGAAGGACAGGCAGAAGGCCTTCTTCTCCAGGCATCGCGCGGCGAGCGGGATGTCGTTGGTGAGACACACATCCGTCGGCGTCGCGGCCTCCGCGATCCAGTCATCGGCCTTGTCCGCGCCGTCGGTCACGATGACGATCCGCGTGTTGCCGCCGGGCGGGCGGATCGGCCGTGATCCGTTGGAGACGAGGACGGTCTCGAACCCCAGCCGCCCGGCAACCCGGAGAATCTCGTCGCGCACCGGGCAGGCATCGGCATCGACAAGGAAGCGCGGTGCCGTTGTCTGGTTCACCGATTCAGCCCTCCGGTGCTCGGCTTCGCCTCCGCCCTGCGGGCATCGGTGAACGTCATCGCGGCGGGAGTTCTACCGCGTAAGTGTCGAGCGCGGGAACGCTGCGGATCATCCGCCGCCCCGCCAGGAACGTCGCGAAGCGGTCGTAGCGGTTGCGGTCCAGCGCGCCGGGCGAGGCGCTGAAGCGCCCGATCGTGCTGGCCCAGGCGCGGCGGTTCAGCTCGTTGTCGAGCTCCCGCCGCGGGCCCGCGATGAACATCCGCCAGGATTCCTCGGGGTTGTTCTGCAGGAAGGCGGTCGCGGCCTCGGTCGCGTCGATGAAGCGGCGCAGCACCGCGTCGCGCGCGCGGTCGCGATGCGCGATGTAGATCAGCTCGTCATAGATCGGCAGGCCGTACTGCTCGGGGTAGAAGGCACGGCCCGGGCGACCCTCGAGGTCGAGCTGGTGCAGCTCGAAGTTCCGGAAGCCGCCGAGGATCGCGTCCACCTGGCCCGACATCAGGGCGGAGGACAGGCCGAAATTCACGTTCACCAGGCGGATGTCGGCGACACGCAGGCCAACCGATTCCAGCATCGCGCCCATGGTCACCTCCTCGAACCCCGCGACGGAGAAGCCGACGCGCTTGCCCCTGAGGTCGGCCAGCGTGCGGATCGGCCCGTCGCGCAGCACGGTCAGCGTGGACAGCGGCGTCGCGACCAGCGTGCCTACGCGCATCAGCGGCAGCCCCTGGTCCACCGCGAGGTGCAGGTTCTTCTGGTAGAACACGCCGAGGTCCGCGCGCTTCGCCGCCACCAGTCGCGGCGGATCGTTGGGATCGGCGGGTGCGACGATCTGGACATTCAGGCCCGCGCGCTCGAAGAAGCCGCCTTCCTGCGCGACGATAACCGGCGCGTGGTCGGGATTGACGAACCAGTCCAGCAGGATCGTGACCTGGTCGCGCGCCTGATCACGCCCTTGGGCGCGCGCGATGGCGGGAAGGGCGAGAGCGGCGGCGGCAAGCGCCGCGCGACGGCCGAACATCATGCGTCGAACTCCGAGAGAAGGCTGTCGGGTTGCCAGGGGATGGCCCGGCGCAGCAGCCGGTCCACGGTGAACCACAGCGCCAGCGCCATCAGCGCCAGGATGAAGAGCGCGGCGAACATCACGTCGGTCTGGCTGCGCCCATTGGCCTGGAGCATCACGTAGCCGAGGCCGGACGACGCCCCGACCCACTCGCCGACCACCGCGCCAATCGGCGCGACCGCCGCCGCGACGCGCAGGCCGGACGCCAGCGAGGGCAGGGCGGCCGGCACGCGCAGCCGCCACAGCACCGCCGCCGGCGTCGCGTCCATCGTCGCCGCCAGGTCGAGCCAGCCGGGGTCGGTGCGGCGCAGCCCGTCGTAGAAGGCGGTGGCGACGGGGAAGAAGATGATGATGGTCGCCATCACGATCTTGCTCGCCATGCCGAAGCCGAACCAGAGCGTCAGCAGCGGCGCGACGGCGAAGACGGGGACCGCCTGGGAGACCAGCAGCAGAGGCAGCAGCCAGCGCCTGCCGCCCCGCCAGGCGGAGAGGGTCAGCGCCATCGCCGAGCCCAGCAGCGCGCCGAGGACGAGGCCGGCGACCATCTCCGTCGCGGTGGTCAGCGCATGGCCGGCCAGGATGTCGCCGCGGTCGAGCAGAGCCTGCGCCACCCGCAGCGGCGAGGGCAGCAGGAAGGGTGGGACCTCCGTGACCCAGACGAAGCCCTGCCACAGCGCGAGGATCCCGGCGAAGGCGACCAGCGCGTGCATCACGCCTCCGATCGCCGGAGCGCCTGAAGCGCGCGGAGGCGTGAATCGGCGGCGCACATCAAGCCGCCTCCGCCAGGCGCTCGAGCAACGCGCCCTGCGCGGCGAGGAGTTCGCCGTCGCGCGCCGGACGCGGCGGCGTGCCGTGCGGCACCGCGACCTCGGATGGTGAGGCCGGCGTGCCGGACAGGACCAGGATGCGGTCGGCGAGCCGCAGCGCCTCCAGCGGGTCGTGGGTGACCAGCAGCACGGTGCGGCCCGCCAGCAGCCGCGCGGCCAATTCCTGAAGCCGATGCCGCGTGGGCGCATCAACTGCGGAAAAGGGCTCGTCCATAAGCACGACGGGCCGGTCCTCCATCAGCGTTCGCGCGAGCGCCACGCGCTGCCGCATCCCACCCGAGAGCTGCGCCGGCCTCTTGGCGCCGTCGGCTGGCGTCAGCCCGACCTCGGCCAGCAGCGCCCGCGCGCGGTCGGCATCGGCGCGCCGGCCGCGCAGCCGCGCGCCGAGCGTGACGTTCCCCAGCGCGTCGCGCCACGGCACCAGCAGGTCCTGCTGCGCCATCCAGGCGATGCGGCCCTTCAGCGGCGCCCCATCCGTCGTGGTCACCGCGGCAGCCGAGGGCGGCGCCAGCAGCCCTGCCGCCAGCCTGACCAGCGTGGACTTCCCCGAACCGGACGGGCCGAGCAGCGCCGTGCAGCGTCCCGCCGGCACCTCCACCGCGCAAGGCCCGAGCACGGGGGCGCCCCCGAGGCTCAGCCCGGACGGCAGCTCGATACGGAAACCCGGTGCGGGCACGCGCGAGACGGACACCGTTCCCTTCGCCGGCATGACCCGGATCAGGTTCGTGGGGTCGCGGTCGCCCGCCTCTCAGCCCCCGATGGGCTCCCCCCGATGTGTGACGGTCCTATGGCGCCAGTCGCGCCCCGGGGCAAGGGGCCTGGACCGAGGCCCTCCCGTGCCGCAGGCTTGAAGCCGGAAGGAGCCGCCATGTCCCGTATCCTGCTCGCCGCCGCCGCGCTGTTCGCCATGCCGGCGCTCGCCGCCCCGCCGCCCGAGATCGCGGCGGCGCTGCAGCAGATCGGCCGCGTCATCGCGGGGCCGCCGACGCTGGCGCTCTACGCGCCGCTGCAGCCGGCCGATCCCGGCGCGGGCCTGCGCGTCGAGCGCGACATCGCCTATGGCGCCGATCCCGCGAACCGGCTCGATGTCTTCGCGCCGGCCGGGGATGGGGCAGGGCGCCCGGTCATGCTCTTCGTCCCCGGCGGCGGCTTCGTCAGCGCCAACCGCACCAGCCCCGGCCAGACCGCCTTCTGGGGCAACATCCCGGCCTGGGCCGCGCGCCAGGGCTTCGTCGGCGTGATCATGAGCTACCGCGTCGCGCCCGCGAACCGCTACCCCGCGGCGCAGGACGATATCGGTGCCGCGCTGGCCTGGGTCGCGGCGAACGCCGCGCGCTTCGGCGGCGATCCCGCGCGCGTCACGGTGGTCGGCCAGTCCGCGGGCGCGATCAACGCCGCACTCTACGCGGTCGAGCCGCGCTTCCACCCCGCCGGCGTCGCGTCGCCGGTGGGCTATGCGCTGGTCTCGGGCCTCTACGCCTTCGACGCGGACGCGCCGCCGAACGAGCGCGACTATCTCGGCGACAACCCGGCCGCCCTGTCGCCGCGCGACGGCCTGGCGCGGCTGAACGTGCAGATCCTGATCGCCTGGGCGGGCCTGAACCCCGAGCGCTTCGTCGCGGAATCTGAGGCGCTGGTGCAAGCGCTGCGGGCCGCCGGCCGCACGCCCGTCGTCCTGCCGCTGCCCGGCCACAGCCACATCTCGGAGGTCGCGGCGATTGGCACTGCGGACACCGCGCTGACCGATCCGCTCGCGGCCTTCATACGGCGCTGAGACGCTTGCCGAACGCCGGCGAAGGCGCATCTGCCAGGCGATGACGACGCGCCCGATCCTCATCGGCTCCGAGATCTATCGCGCCTCCACCTATGGCGCAAAGCATCCGCTGGCGATCCCGCGCGTGTCCACCACGCTCGACCTGATCCGGGCGATGGGCTGGGTGGAGGAGGCGCAGTACCGCGACAGCCCGCGCGCCACGCCCGACCAGCTCATGCGCTTCCACACGCCGGACTACATCGCCGCGCTGATGCGCAGCGAGGCCGCGCAATCCGTGACGCCCGAGGACCGTGCCCGCCACCAGATCGGCGCGCACGGCAACCCCGTCTATCGCGAGGTCTTCCGGCGCCCCGCAACCGGCGCCGGCGGCACGATGCTGGCGGCAGAGCTGACGCGCCAGGGCGGGACCGTGCACGTCCCGGGCGGAGGCACGCATCACGGCATGCCCGACCGCGCATCCGGCTTCTGCTACCTCAACGACGCCGCGCTGGGACTGATGGGCTGGCTCGACCAGGGGCTGACCAACATCCTCTACCTCGACATCGACGCGCATCACGGGGACGGCGTCGAACTCGCCTTCCACGGGGATCCCCGCGTCTTCACGGTCTCCATCCACGAGGCCGGGCGCTGGCCTCATACCGGCCGCGCCGAGGACCGCGCCGGCGGCCATGCGCGCAACCTGCCGGTGCCGGACGGCTTCAACGATGCCGAGATGGACTGGCTGCTGCGCCACGCGATCCTGCCGCTGGTCCGGCATCTGAAGCCGCAGGCCATCATGCTGCAATGCGGGGCCGACGCGATCGAGGAGGACCCGCTGTCCCGCCTGTCCCTGACCAACGCGTCGCACCGCGCCGTGGCGCAGGCGATCCGTCCCTTCGCCCCGCGGCTGATCGTCCTGGGCGGAGGCGGCTACAATCCCTGGTCGGTCGCGCGCTGCTGGGCCGGGGTCTGGGCGACGCTGAACGGACGGCCGATCCCGCCGCGCATCCCGCCGGCCGCCGAAGACGTGCTGCGCGGCCTGACCTGGTCCCGCGCCGCCGGGCGCAACCCGCCGGAGCACTGGTTCACCACCATCGCCGACGCGCCGCGCCCCGGCCCCGTGCGCGACGAGATCAGGGCGCTGGCCGCGCTGACGCTGCGTGACCTTCCGGACCCCCCGGAGGCCGTGGCATCCTCGGCCGCATGAGGCCTTCGACGCGAAGGGGGCAGGCCGTAGCCCTCGAGCGCCAGCGCTTCGCCTGGCTCGCCGCATCGGCGGCGGGCCGCATTCGCGGCGTCGGCCCTTCGCTAGCCGCAGGTTCGGACTCCCACGAGGTAAGCATGACCTATCGCCGCCCGCTGCTGCTCGGCAGCATCGCCGCCCTGATCGCCAGCCCCGCCCTCGCGCAGCCCGGCGTGGACCGGCCGCAGCCGCGCCTGCCGACGGAAAGGCTCGTGATCGCCAGCCGCAACGGCCAGCGCCACGAATTCGACGTCGAGATGGCGCTGACGCCCGACCAGCAGACCGTTGGCCTGATGTTCCGCCCCGAGGTCAAGGCGAACGAGGGCATGCTCTTCGACTGGGGTGCCCCGCGCGAGAGCAGCATGTGGATGCGCAACACGCTCGCGCCGCTCGACATGGTCTTCATTGCCGCCGATGGCCGCGTCCACCGCATCGCGGAGCGGACGGTGCCGCTGTCGCTGACCCCGATCGACAGCCGCGGCCCGGTGCGCGCGACGCTGGAGTTGCAGGGCGGCATCACGGAAAAGCTCGACATCCGCGTGGGCGACCGTGTCATGCACCGGCTTTTCGGCACGGCGCCCTGAGCTTGCTCCCCGGCGGCGGCTTCCCTAGGTTGCCGCCGGCCTCGGGGCGTGGCGCAGCCTGGTAGCGCGCCTGTTTTGGGTACAGGAGGCCGTGGGTTCGAATCCCGCCGCCCCGATTGCCGGCTTGCCCATCCCGGCGCCGCCCTCATCTGACGCCGACGTGACCGCTGGAGAGATGCGCATGCGCGATGGCGACCTGGTTCGCGCCGTCCTCAAGGACGTCGAGACCGAGGCCCATGTCGGGCTGCATCCCTGGGAACGCCATCCCGAGCGCCCGACGCGCCTGCTGGTCTCCGTCGAGATGACCGCGCGCCGCACCGGCCGCGCCGACCGCGGGGAGGGGATCCTCGACTACGACCCGATCCGCGAGGAACTTCGCGCCTGGGGCGGCCGCCCGCACACCGACCTGCTGGAGACGCTGGCCGAGGAGCTGCTCGACGTCTGCTTCCGCAACCCGCGGGTCGAGACGGCGTCCGTCACCATCCTCAAGCCCGACATCTTCAACGAGGCCGCGGCCGCGGGCGTCGAGATCCGCCGCCACCGGGACAGCCCGGCATGAGCCTAGCGGGGAGAAAGGTCGCCCTCGTCACCGGCGGCGCCAGGCGCGTCGGCGCCGCGATCGTCAGGCGGCTCGCGGCCGAGGGCTGGCAGGTCGTGATCCATTGCAACGCCTCCCGCGCGGAAGCGGATGCATTGGCGCGGGACGTCGGCAACGCCGCCGTCGCCCAGGCCGACCTCTCGAACCGCGACGCGGTGGACGGGCTTGTCGCGCAGGCCTCAGCGCCCTTCGGCCCGCCGACGGCGCTGGTCAACAACGCCTCCGTCTTCCAGCGCGACGAGATCGCGACGATGAGCTGGGCGAGCTGGGAAGCGCACGCCATGCCGAACCTGGCGGCCCCCGTCTTCCTGGCGAAGCGCTTCGCCGAGGCGCTGCCCGAGGGCGAGCAGGGCGCGGTCGTCAACCTGCTCGACCAGAAAGTCGGGAACCTGAACCCGGACTTCCTGAGCTATACCGCCAGCAAGATCGGCCTGGCGGGGCTGACGCCGGTGCTGGCGATGGCGCTCGCGCCCCGCATCCGCGTCAACGGAATCGCGCCGGGGCTGACGCTGATCAGCGGCAAGCAGACGCCGGAGAGCTTCGCGCGCGCCTGGCAGGACACGGTGCTCGGCCGCGGCTCCACGCCCGAGGACATCGCCGCCGGCGTCGCCTTCCTGCTGGCGAGCCCCGCCATCACCGGCCAGACGATCGTCATCGACGGCGGGGAGAGCCTGTTCCGGCGGCCGCGCGACGTGGCGTTCGACCCGCGGCTGGCGGGGACGGGCGGGTAGCGCGCTCCCGGGAGGGGTATCGGGGAGGGCGGAGCCCTCCCCGGGCAGCCGCTACGCCGCCGCCGCGTCCTTCCGCCGCGGCGCGCCGCGGGCGCCGATGCGGACATAGTCGAAGCCGTGCCGTTCCATCTCCTCGGCCCGGTAGACGTTGCGCAGATCCACCAGCACGGGCGCGCGCATCCGCTGCTTCAACCGGCTGAGGTCGAGCGCGCGGTAGGCGTCCCATTCCGTGATCAGCACCAGCGCATCCGCGCCATGCGCGGCGTCGTAGGCGTCGGCGGTGTAGGTGACGTTCTGCAGGACCTGCTTCGCCTGCTCCATCCCGACGGGGTCGTGCGCGCGGATCGTCGCGCCCGCGCGCTGCAGCGCGTCGATGATGTTGATCGCCGGCGCGTCGCGCATGTCGTCGGTGTTCGGCTTGAAGGTCAGGCCCAGCACGCCGATCGTCCTGCCCTGCACCGACCCGCCGCAGGCCTTCACCACCTTGCGCGCCATCGCGGTCTTGCGCGCGTCGTTCACCGCGACGACGCTCTCCACCACGCGCAGCGACACGCCATTGTCCTGCGCGCTGCGGATCAGCGCCAGCGTGTCCTTCGGGAAGCAGGACCCGCCATAGCCGGGCCCTGCGTTCAGGAACTTCGGCCCGATCCGCTTGTCCATGCCGATCCCCCGCGCGACGAGCTGGACGTCGGCGCCGACCTCCTCGCAGAGATCGGCGATCTCGTTGATGAAGGTGATCTTGGTCGCGAGGAAGGCGTTCGCCGCGTATTTCGTCAGCTCCGCCGTCCGGCGGTCCGTGAACAGCACGGGTGCGGCGTTCAGCGACAGCGGCCGGTAGAGCTCCGCCATCACCTGCTGCGCGCGCTCGTCATTGGCGCCGACGACGACGCGGTCGGGGCGCTTGAAGTCCTCGATCGCCGCGCCCTCGCGCAGGAATTCCGGGTTGGAGACGACGGAGAACTCCGCACCCCGGCGCGTCTCCTCGATGATGCGCTCGACCATGTCGCCGGTGCCGACGGGAACGGTCGATTTCGTGACCACCACCGTGTAGCCCTTCAGCGCTCTGGCGATGTCGCGCGCGGCGGCGCTGACATGGCTGAGATCGGCATGCCCGTCGCCGCGGCGGGACGGCGTGCCGACCGCGATGAAGACCGCCTCGCAGGTGCCGACCGCGGCGGCGAGGTCCGTCGTGAAGGACAGCCGCCCGGCCGCGACATTCGTCGCGACCAGCGCGTCGAGCCCCGGCTCGTAGATCGGGATGCGGCCCTGCTTCAGGTCCTCGATCCGCGCGGCGTTCACGTCCACGCAGACCACCTCATGGCCGAAATCGGCGAAGCAGGCGCCGGAGACCAGGCCCACATAGCCCGATCCGATCATCGCAACGCGCATGCAGGTCCTCTTTCCCGTTGCAAGGTGGCCGGCCGCCGCGAGGCAGCCGCACTGTCCCGCCCGCTCAGCGCCATGCGACGTCGAGGCGGCGGACCATGATCCCGAGCTGGCGGTCGTCCTCGTCCCCGCCGGCGACATCCGTCGGCAGTTCCCCCGTCCGCCGCAGCCAGAGGCAGAGTGCCGGTCCGTCGTACTCCAGATCGGTGATGTCGAAGCCGAGCCGCGCGGTCACGAATGCGTCGGCAGCGAAATCGAGCCACTCCGCCGGCCCGCCCTCCAGCCGCAATTCCGCGCGGGCGGGACCGGAGCGCGCCTCGGGCACCACGCGGGCCTCGATCTCGATCTCGAGCCGGCGCGGCCGCTCCGGCGGCGGCGTCAGGTGGATCTCGCCGTAGTCGCCATGCGACCAGCGCCCCTCCGCCTCCGGCTCGTGCCATTGCAGCAGGGCGAGGCCGGGCATCGCGCCGCGGGCGCGGAAATCGTAGCGCGTCGCCTGCACCGCGCCCTCGACCGAGAGCGGCGTCGCGGCGGGGCGGGTGTCGGCCGGCCCGGCGGCCGGGCGCGATGCGGCGGGAGGCGGCAGGTCGGGCAGCCGCAGGGATCGGATCCTGCCCATCCCGGCCTCGGCGAAGAGTGCCGCCGCGCGCGGCTCGCCTGCCTCCGGCGCGACGGCGACCAGGCCGAGCAGCATCACGCCGAGCACCCGCTGGTCCTGGTTGCGCCCGAGGTCGCGCGGCGAGACCGCGTTGCGCCGGCGCAAGGCGACGGTGGCGGAGTCGCCCGGCGCGATGCGCGCCGCCAGGCCCCGGATCTCGGCGATGTGGAAGCTGTCGCGCTCGAACTCCCAGTGGTCGATCGGCCTGCCATCGAGCTCGACGTCCACCCGTGCCGGCGCGCCGACCACGCGCACCGCGAGGAAGGCGCGCCAGCCCGCCGGCAGCTCGGCCGCGGGCGCGACCAGCAACTCGCCCTTGTCGCCGCGGCTCCAGCATCCGCCGGCCTCGGGCGGGAACCATTCGCCGACGAGCAGGGCCGCCGTCGCCGGCGGCAGGGCGCGCTCCTCCGGTGGCACGGCGAAGCCGATCACGCTGTCCGGCCCGAGGCTCGCTGCCGCCGCGCGCGACACGCCGACCAGGCGGATGCCGAGCGGCCGCTCGTCCTGGCCGATCCCGGCGGCCAACGGGGACAGCGCGGCATCCACCGCGATCTCGAGCGTCGCCTCGCCATCCGGGCCGCAGGCCTCCGCCGGCACGGACAGTACGATCACCGCGGCCTCATGCCCCGCCAGGCTGCGCCGGGCCAGCACCTGGCCGCCGATCGCGACCTCCAGCCCGACCGCCTCGGCCCCGGGCGGCGGACGGAAGGCCTCGACGGCAAGCGACAGCGTCACCCCCGCGGCGCGGCCCGGCAGCAGCAGCGGCAGCAGCGCGCGGCGTGCGAAGCTCCAGCTGCCGCCATCCTCCGGCGGGTGCCAGTCCGGGCCGAGCAGGTCCGGCGGCGCCACCGCCGCACGCCATTCCGCCCCGGGGCCGAGGACGATCCGCGGCGTGTGGCTCGCCGCCCCGACGGGGTGCGCGTCGAGCGAGAGCAGGCCGAAGCCGAAGGGCTGCTCGACCACGCCGAGGCCGAGGCTCGCCGGCGAGCGGGGCTCCACCGCCACGAGGTCAAGCGCGAGGGGCTCGGCGCGGCTGCGCACCGCCGCCGGCAGCACAAAGCGCAGGCTGGACGGGGTGTCGTCGGCGAAAGCGTAGCTGCCGACCGGCGTACCGTTCGCCAGGACCAACAGGGTCAGTGGCGCGGCGGCGGTGGCGACCGCGCGCAGGCCGAGCTCGATCTCGATGTCGCGGCCCGGCAATTCCTGCAGCACCATCTCGACGCGCGGACGGCGGTCGGTGGACACCATGCCCCAGGCGGGGTTCGCCACCCATTGGCCGGCCAGCATGTCCTGCGCCCGGCCGTCAGCCAGCAGACGCCGCCGCCGACCCAGCTCGAGCCGCTGCGGCGTCGGCGGCGCGCCTTCGAAGAAGCGCGCAACGTCGCGCAACCGGTCGAGCGGCGCCAGCGCGGCGCGCACCATGCCGACGCCGACCGTGACCGGCGTGTCGGACTTGCCCTGCCGGAGGGGCGACAAAAAGCCGTTCTCGATCGTGACCGTCAGCGTCGCGTGCCGCGCGGCAAGGGCGGCGGGGATCACGGCATGGAACTGCCGCACCGCGGTGTCGCGCATGATCCACCGGCCCACCGGCTCGCCATTGGCGAGAACCCGCGCCTCGAAGACGGCGCCCTGCAGGCCCGGCGCGCGCGCCTGGACGGCCAGGACGAGCGCGCTGGCAGGCGGCGCGGGCAGGTCGAAGCGCAACTCGCACGCCGTCGCGCCGGACCAGCAGCCCCAGCTCTCGCAGGCCAGCCAGCCGGCACCGCGAAGGCCGGAGGCGGCGACACGGTCCGAGAACTCGACGACGCGGCCCGGCACGTAGGGCCGGCGCGGCGCGCGCGGCGCGGCGGCGATGCGGTCGAGCAACTCGGCGGCGGTTTCCGACCAGGGCCGCGGCCGGTAGTCCGCGGCGATCCGCGCCTCGACCGCGGCGCGCGCCGCGGCGCTGCCCGCCAGGAACTGGATCCTCGTCGCCCAGGACAGCGGATCGAGCGGGTCCAGCAACTCGACCAGCCCCGGCGCGATTTCCGGCACGGAGGAGGTGTCGGCCGCCAGGCACGGCTTGCCGTAGCGCAGGCTCTCAGCCACCGGCAGGCCCCAGCCCTCGTAGAGCGAGGGATACACGGTGAAGAGGCAGTGCCGGTAGAGCCAGTCCAGCGCGCCGTCCTCCACCTCCTCGAGGATGGTGACGAGATGCGCGATGCGCCGGTCGCCGCGCAGGGCGCGCGCGACGTCCTGCCCGTTCCAGGCGACGCCGCCGACCAGGATCAGCTGCGGGCAGCGCGGGCCCATGCGCTCGGCGAGCTTGACCCAGACGTCGTGCAGCAGCCGGTGGTTCTTCCGCAGGTGGATGGCGCCGACGCTCAGCACGAAGGGGCGCGGCCCGATGCGTTCCGCGATCGCCGCCGCCGCTTCGGCGTCGCCCGGGCGGGCAACCTGGCCGATCTCGTCGCCCTCGCGCAGCAGCGCGATGTCGGGCAGGGCGATGTCGGGGACGCGGCGCGCATGCGCCTCGATATCGAGGCGCGTCGCCGCGGAGACCGCGACCAGCGCGTCGGCGTTGCCGAGCAGCATGGCGAGGTTCGCCTCGAACACCGGCGCGTAATCGTCGTGGAACCAGTAGGGGAACTTCGTCGGGATGATGTCGTGGATGATCGGCGTCAGCCGCAGCCCGTGGGTGCGCGCGAAGCCGACGACGCTCTCGGCATAGACCGAGTTCTGCATCCAGGCGCTGCCGCCGACGACGTAAGCCGTGCCGCGCGGCAGGTCGAGCATCGGCAGCGGGTTGGTGTCGAACATTGCGAGCAGGCTGCCGAGCGCGCCGGCGCGGACCGCCTCGACCGGCACCTGATTGAAGGTGCGGGAGCGATTGTTCCAGGTGACGAAGCGGACATCGGCGCGCGGGTCGGCGTGCAGCGCGAGCGCCAGCGCCGCCTCGACGCGCGCGATGCCGGTCCAGCGGCCCTTGTGGTGCGCCGTGGTGGTGACGTCGAAGACGACCGGGATCCGGGCTGGCGCCGAAGCGGGCACAGGGGCCGCGGCCGCGGACGGGGCAGGGCGCGCGGGCGCGGCGAGCGCGGCGGCATAGACCGCCTCCGTCGCCTCGCGATGGCGGTCCCAGCCGAAGCGCTCCGCGACCAGGCGCTTCTGCGCCGCGACATCGTCGGCGCCGCGCGGTGTCTCCCACGCCTCCAGCACGGCTTCCCGGATGGAGGCGGGATCGGCTGGGTCGCAGTAGCGCGCGAGGCCGCCGAAATACTCGCTCTCCCCGGATTCGTCGCTGAGCACCAGCGCCGCGCCGGCGGCGGCAGCCTCGAGCGCGACCAGCGGCGCACCTTCGCTCCAACTCGGCAGCACCGCGACGCGCGCCGCGGCATAGGCCGAGGCGAGCAGCGGCGAGTGCGGCGGCAGCCGGTCCAGGATGCGCAGCCCCGGCCCCGCATGGCGCTCGATCTCGGCGCGGTAGGCCTCGCTGCCGGTATGCCCGATCAGCACCAGCGGCAGACCGCTGTCGCGCAGCGCATGGGCCAGCATGAGCTGGTTCTTGCGCGCCTCAAGCCGCGCGACGCAGAGCACGAAGTCATCGAGCCCCGTCTCGCGCCTGAACAGCGCGGGGTCGGCGTTGGCGAAGAAGGCGGCGTCCACGGGGTTGTGGACGATGTCGGCGGGACGCTCCGGCGCGCCGATCGCGGCGAGCCGCTCGCGCTCCCGCCCGCTCAGCAGGATCAGCCGGTCGGCGAGCCCCACCATCTCCCGCACCGCGGCGTGGAAGCCGGGCGCGGCCTCCCCGAGTTCGGCTGGATCTGCGCGGCGCGCGGCGAGGTCGGTGCGGAAGGCCGCCAGCGCGGCGCTGGTCGCGGCGCCCGGCTCGGATTCCGCGAAGAGGCGGACCAGCCGGCCCTCCCACATGTCGCGCAGCCCGCTGTCGAGGAAAATCGGCGAGAAGACCGTCGGCAGGGCCGCCCGCCGCGCCCGGCGCAGCAGGTCGAGCGCGGTGTGCGGTGCCCAGGCGTTGAAGGCGTGCACGAGGTCTAGCTCGGCGAAGCCCTTCTCCGCGGGATGGGCGCGCAGCTCGGCCTCGATGCCGGCTTCCCGCAGTTCGCGCGCCAGGCGCGGCACGCGCACCGTCGGCCCGCCCTGCGACTTCGTCTCGTTGCCGTGCAGGAAGAGGCCGACGCGGCGCGGGCGGGCCGCGCGCCGTGGTGCCGCGGGGGCGCCGAGCGTCAGCCCGGCCTTGGCCGAGAGGTCGCGGAACAGCCGGTCATGGCCTTCGATCCAGCCGGCCCAGCCCCGGTCGAGCACGGAAGCCCTGAGCGCGCGCTTCTTCTCCACCAGGCCGAGCAGCACGCGCCGCAGGTCCGCGGCGTCGCCGGCCTGGAATTCGACATGGGGGAACTCCGGCACCCAGCCGATCGGCGGCGCGATGACCTCCGTCCCGCAGGCCAGCGCCTCCACCACGCACATCGGCCCGCCCTCGTACAGCGCGGGCACCAGGACATAGTCGAGACCGCGGTAGAAATCGGCCATCGCCCCCGGCGGCAGATCGAGCGCGGGGCCCGGCCAGCCTTCGCCGGTGAAGCGCCATTCGATCTCGGGGATGTCCATGACCTCGGCGACGAGGTGCTCGCCCTTGCGGCCGGTGTGGTATGTCCGCCCGACCACGCCGATGCGCAGCCGCGGGGTGAAGGTCTCGAGGTCCACGCCGGGCGCGATGGTGGTAACGGTCGCGACGCCGGCCTCGCGCAGTACGGCCTCGTAGAGGCGGGCGTGGCAGACGCTGTGCTCCACTTCGCGAGCGACGGCGAAGAAGCGGTCATGCGCCTCGCTCAGCGGCTCGAGATGGGCGAAATAGGCGACCTCGACCGGGGAGAGACGGCGGCGCCGGCAGGCGAAAGTCATGTAGTACTGGATGCCCGCCGACGGGTCCGGCCCGTCGCCGAAGGTGACATAGGGCAGGTTGCGCGCGAGTTCCTGGGCTAGGCGCTCCAGGATCCAGCCTCGGTCGGAGGTGACGATGTTGACGGTCGTCACTGTGCCTTCACCGGTCGCGCCGATGTTGCGGAAGGAAGCGGCCGGGACGCAAGGATCTGATCCAACCTCTTGATAAACAATGAAGAATATCGTTCGCGTGGGCGCCGCATCCTAGCGACGCACCTGCCCCGGCGCCACCCCCGCGCGACCAGAGCCTACAAAATTGCCCGCCCGGCGCGAGACGGGCGGGATGGCGGCAGGGCGGTGCCGCGGTTATGTAAGGCCCTGCCGCTCTGCCGGCCGCCGATGGAACCTCGTGATGCGCCCTGACGCCCGCTTCCGGCCCGTCTCCGCCAGGCTGCCCTGACGCATGGGCGCGGTGCTGGTCACCGGGGCGGCCGGCTTCATCGGCGCGCATCTCTGCCGGGCGCTGCTGGCGCGCGGGGAACGCGTCATCGGCCTCGACAACCTCAACCCCTATTACGACCCTGCGCTGAAGCAGGCGCGGCTGGCCGCCATGACCGGCGATGCGGCGCCGGGCGCCTTCGCCTTCCACACGCTCGACCTCGCGGACCACGAGGCCGTGCTGGCGCTGGCCGCGTCGGAGCCGGCGATTGACCGCGTCGTGCATCTCGGTGCCCAGGCCGGGGTGCGCTGGTCGCTGGAAAAGCCCTTCGCCTACACCGCCGCCAACGTCACGGGCGAGCTCGCCATCCTGGAAGCCGTGCGGCGGTCCGAGGGGCGGATCGCGCACCTCGTCCATGCCTCAACCAGCTCGGTCTACGGATCGCGCACGGAGGGGCCGTTCCGGGAGATTGACCGGACCGACCGGCCGGCCTCGCTCTACGCCGCGACCAAGGCCGCCGGCGAGCTGATGGGCACGGCCTATGCCTCGCTCTACGACATGGCGCTGACGGGGCTGCGCTTCTTCACGGTCTACGGGCCCTGGGGCCGGCCTGACATGGCTTACTGGCTGTTCACCCAGGCCATGCTGGAAGGGCGTCCGATCCGCCTGTTCAACCAGGGCCGCATGAAGCGCGACTTCACCTATGTCGACGATATCGTCGCCGGCATCCTGGCGGTGCTGGACAATCCGGCCGCGCCCGGCCAGCACCGGATCTACAACCTCGGCAACAGCCGGCCGGAGGAGCTGCTGGATTTCGTCGCGATGCTCGAGGAGCTGCTCGGCGTAACGGCGCGGCGGGAACTGCTGCCCATGCAGGCCGGCGACGTGCCCGCGACCTATGCCGACGTCTCCGCGATGAAGCGCGACTTCGGGTGGGAGCCGACGACCGACCTGCGCACGGGCCTCACTCGCTTCGTGGCGTGGTGGCGGGGGCATTTCGGATGATGCTCGACGCCGGCGAAAAGGCCGCGCCGGCGGGACCGCCGACGCTGCCCTGGCCGATCATCATCGTGTCCTTCAACCGGCCGGAGTATCTGCGCCGGCTCTGCGACTCGCTGCGCGCGCAGCAGCGCGTGCGGCTGAACGAGGCGAACATCCACCTCCTGCAGGATGGCGCGCAGTCGCCGAGGTCCGGCGTGCAATACGCGGATCCCCGCGACATCGAGGCCTGCATCGCCGTCTTCCGCGCCGCCTTCCCGGCGGGCCAGGTGCATGCCGCCACCGACAACCTCGGCATCGCGATGAACATGCTGCGCGCCGAGCGCCTCGCCTTCCAGGCGCTGCGTGCACCAGGCGCCTATTTCTTCGAGGACGACCTGGAGCTCGGCCCCGTCTACCTCGCGGTGATGGAGCAGCTCCGCATGCGGTTCCGCGGTCACCCCAAGCTCGGCTACTTCGCGGCCTATGGCGATCACCGCCGCGGCAGCGATCGCGCGGCGCCCCGCCTCGTCCCGCTCGAGCATCACTGGGGCTTCGGCCTCAAGCGCGCCTGCTGGCTAGCGATGCAGCCCTGGCTCCGGCCCTTCCACCAGGTCTATGCCGAGGTGGACTATCAGGCGCGGCCGCATCTGCGCATTGTCGAACTGTATGGCGACCGCGAGGTCTCCTCGATGAGCTCGTCGCAGGATGTGGCGAAGACCATGGCCTGCGCCGAGCTCGGCTTCGCGCGCGTCAACACCGATGTCTGCTATGCCCGCTACATCGGCGAAGTCGGACAGTCCTTCCGCCCCGCCACCTTCGAGAAGCTGGGCTACCAGGCGATGCGCGCCGAGACCCGCATGCCCGACCGGCCTCCGCCGGTCACCGCCGAGGCCCTCGCCGCGATCGCGGAGGCCAAGCGCGCCGCCTGCGCCGCCCACCGGCGCGAGCGCTACGAACAGGAACTCGCGGAGATGCGGCGGACGATGTTCAACCCCGACCGGCCCGCGACGCGGGAGGAGGTGGCGTGGCTCTGGCGGCTGCTGATGGACCGCCTGCCGGACGAGGGCGTCTTCGAGAAGATGGTGGGCAAGCGCACCGTGCGGCAGGCGCGCCGGCAGCTCCTCCGCCATCGGGAGGCGCAGGGAAAGGGCGGCTACCTCGCATGAGCCGCGTGCCCCGTCGCGCCCCGATGGCCGCCCGCGGCTGAACCAGCGCCATGCCCTCGCCCCTTCCGCCCGTCGCCATCCTGTCGCTGAACCGCCCGGACTACCTGCGGGAGGTGCTGGAATCCCTGGCCGCGCAGCGCGACGCCGGGATGGAGCGCCGGGAGGTCTTCCTGTTCCAGGATCACTGGCACAATCCCCATACCGGCCGGCGCTGCGCCGAGCCCGAGGAGGTGGAGGCCTGCCTGCGCGTCTTCCGGGAGAGCTTCCCGCGCGGCCATGTGCTGACCGCGCCGGCGAACCTGGGCGAGGCGCTGAACTACCGCCGCGCCGAGGAGCATGTCTTCCGCGGGATGGGCGCGGATTGCGCCTATTTCTTCGAGGACGACCTGGTCCTGCATCCGCGCTACCTCGCCACGCTGGACGCGCTGCGCGCTGCCTGCGCGGAATCGACCGAGGTCGGCTACTTCGCGTGCTACGGCCATCTGCGCGCCCCGCTCGCGGCGCAGCGCAAGCGGCAGCGGGTGCTGCAGAGGCTCGGCGCCTTCTGGGGCTTCGGCCTGTTCCGCCATCACTGGGAGGCGATGCAGCCCCTGATGGCCGACTATCACGAGCTGACCTGCGGCTGCGATTACCGCGCCAGGCCGCATGCGGAGATCCTGCGCCGTTATTTCGCGCGCGGGATCGCGGTGGCGAGCTCCGCGCAGGACGACGTCAAGCGCGCCGTGACCTTCGCGCTCGGGCGGGTCGCGGTGAACACCGTCGCCGCCAATGCGCGATACATCGGCGCGCGGGGCGAGCGCATGACGCCGGAGCGCTTCGAGCAGCAGGGCTACGGCCGGACGCAGTGGCTCGATCTCGACCGGCTCGACCTGGCCGTCCCTGACGCCGCGGTCTGCGAGGCGATCCGCCAGGAGGAAGCCGCGATCGCGGCGCGCCGGGCCGGCGGGCAGCCGCCAGGGGCGGACGGCACGGCGCACTCGCTGGTGCCCCCCGCGCCGCGCATGACGGCGGAGGAGCGGGGCCTGTTCGAGAGCGTTCTCGCCTCGGGCCGCCGGCGCTATGCGGAGTTCGGCACCGGCGGCTCCACCCTGCTCGCCATCCGTCAGCCCTTCGAGGCGCTGGTCGGCATCGAATCCGATTCGGGCTGGGCCGAGGCGGTGCGCCAGCACCCGGAGGTCGCGCCCTCCGTCGCCAACGGCCGGGCCAGCATCCTGCATGCCGATATCGGCCCCGTCGCGGGCTGGGGGGCGCCGGTGGACCGCCAGCCCTCGCGTGCCTGGATGAGCTACATCGCGTCCATGTGGAACGAATGGCACCGGCGTGGGAGCCACCCCGACCTGGTCATGGTGGACGGGCGCTTCCGCGTCGCATGCTGCCTGTCAGTCGCCATGCTGCACCGGATGCGCGGCCGGGCGGAGGAGGAGGCGCCGCTCGTGATGCTGCACGACGTCTCGCCGCGGCGGCCGAACTACGACCTCGTCTTCGACTTCTTCGCGCTGGAGGCGCGCGTCGGTTCGCTCTGCGTCATGTCGCCGCGTGCCGACACCGCGCCGGAAGCGCTGATGGCGGCGATGCTCGGCCGGCTGCTGGAGCTGGGCTAAGCGATGGACGTCGCCGCCGCCGCGCTGCCGCCGATCGCGGTGATGTCGTTCAACCGGCCGGACTACCTGCGCGAGGTGCTCGCCTCGCTGGCGGCGCAGCAGGGGGCGCAGATCGGGGGGCGGCGCGTCTTCCTGTTCCAGGACGGCTGGCGCAACGCCTATAGCGGCCGCATCTGCGCCGAGGCCTCCGCCACCGCGGCCTGCATCGCGGTCTTCCGCGAGATCTTCCCGGCGGGCGAGGTCATGGCTGCGCCCGACAATCTCGGGGTCGCGGAGAACTTCCTGCGCGCCGAGACGCATCTCTTCCGCACGCTCGGCGCGTCCTGCGGCTACTTCTTCGAGGACGACCTGGTGCTCGCGCCGCGCTACCTCGCCACGCTCGACCGGCTGCGCGAGGCGGCGGAGCCCGCCGGCGGCGTCGGCTACTTCGCGTGCTACGGCCATCTCCAGGCCAGCGAGGCCGAGCAGCGGCGGGATGCCGCGAAGCTGCGGCGCATCGGCCATCTCTGGGGCTTCGGCCTGTTCCGCGAGCATTGGGAGCGGATGCAGCCGCTGATGAAGGAGTATTACGACCTGGTCGTCGGGCGGGACTACCGCGCCCGGCCGCATGCCGAGATCCAGCAGCGCTACCGCGGGCGCGGGATCCTGGTCGGCGTCACCTCGCAGGACGACGTGAAGAAGGCGGTGACCTGCGCGCTCGGCCGCATCGGGCTGAACACCACGCTGGTGCATGCGCGCTACGTCGGCGAGTTCGGCCTGCACTCGAACCCCCGCAGCTTCGAACGCGGCGGCTACGCCCGCACCGTGCTGCTGACGGATGTCGCGCCGCCGGACTTCGCCTTCCCGGACGCCGCCGGCATCGCTGCGATGTGCGAGGAGGAGCGGCGCGGCAGGCTCCGCAAGATCGAGATGGAGGCCGAGGCAGCGGGCGCGGCCGCCGCGCCGGCGCCCGCGCCCGACGCGCCGACGCCGGTGCGGCTCGGCGCCTCCGTGATGCTGCCCGAGGAACTCGCGCTGTTCGAGCGGACGCTGGCGGGACGGCGGCGCTATGCGGAATGGGGCACGGGCGGCTCGACGCCGCTCGCGCTGCGTCTCGGTGTCGAGACGCTGGTGGCGATCGAATCCGACCCGGCCTGGGCCAAGGCCGTCCGCGCGGCGCCTGAGGTCGCGGCCGCGGCCGCCGAGGGACGGGCGAGCGTGCTGCACGCCGATATCGGGCCGGTCGGCGGCTGGGGCGCGCCGGCCTCGGCGGAGCCGGCCAAGTCCTGGCCGCGCTACATCGCGGCCATGTGGCAGGAATGGGCGCGGCGGGGCAGCTTCCCCGATGCCGTGCTGGTGGATGGCCGCTTCCGCCTGGGCTGCTGCTTCTCCGTGGCGCTGATGCACGCCTGCCACCGCGGCACGGCGGAGCCGCCGCTTGTCATGCTGCGAAATCTGTCGGAAAGCCGGCCGGCCTATGCTGCGGTCTTCGAGGCCTTCCGGCGCGTCGAGCAGGCCGGGACGCTATGCGTGATGGCCCCGCGGGACGACGTCCCGCCGGAGGCGATGCTGGCGCTGCTGCTCGGGCGCGTGCTGGAGGCGGGCTGACGATGCGGCGGAACGCCTGATGCGGGGCCACCTCGATGCGCTGACCGCCGGCGACTTCGCCGAGGGCTGGGCCTTCGACCCCGCCGACCTCGGCCGCGTGCTGGAGATCGTGCTGCGCGACTCCTACGGGGAGGAAGTCGGACGGGGCCTCGCCAACCTCTACCGCGCCGATCTCGCGCGGATCGGTTACCGCCTGGGCTGGTGCGCCTTCCGCCTGCACCTGTCCCGCCCGGCGGAGGCACTGCGCGGCCGGACCCTCTTCCTGCACGAGGCGACGACGGGGGCGGAACTGCACGCCTCCTCGGATCCCGCCTGGCGCGACAGGCCGCCCTTCGAGGGCTGCGCCTCCGTCGAGGCGGTGATCGCGCAGGACCCGACCGTGGTGCGCTCCATCGAGCATCTCGCGGGCTGCGCCGCGCTCCTCGCCCACCACATCGAGCGGCACGGCCCGGCCGAGTTCGTCCACGCCGCGCATGCCTATGTCCTCGCCCGCGCGCCCGACGCCGCCTCGGCCACCCTCCATGAGCGGCTGCTGCGCGCCGGCGCGCTCACACCGCTCGGCCTGCTGATGCTGCTCGCGGGGTCGGAGGAGTTCCGCTCCGCGCCGCGGCTGCTGGCCTCGCCGGCCGATCCGGGCTTCGTCTTCGCGGGATGAGCATGTTCGGATCGGCCCTGCTCGTCTCCATCCCCGGCGCCGCGCTGGACGGGATCGACCTGCCCGGCTCGATCTTCGGGCGCGAGGTCCTGGCCACGGCGGCGCTGCCGCCGGAACTCCGTTGCGCGCTCGGCCTGGTGGAGCAGGCCTGCGACGCCGCCGGCACCACGCTGCGCTTCGTCGCCAGGCCCGAGATCTTCACCCACGGCGCGGCCCGCGCCTGGCTCGAGGCGCGGCTCGACGGCGCCGCGGACCACTTGGCGCTGAGCGACGGCCAGACCCTGCGCACCATCCCGGGGCTGCGCAACCACGTCTTCTTCCATGCCCGCGGCGTCCTCCGCGCGGACGAGGCGCGGCGGCGGCTGCTGGCCCTCGCGCCCGAGCTCTTCGCGAACCTGGCGAGCCAGGTGAACGGCGCGCTCTCGGTGCGGCTCGGCAAGGGCGTGATGCGCCCGCCGACGACGCTGCTGCGCGGCGCGCCGGCGCCGGCCGATCCCGGGCCGCTGCTGGCCTTCGGCATTCCCTTCCGCGCCGCCGACCGCGTTGCCGCGCTTCTCGCCGACGCCGCGCCGGTGCCGCTGCCGCCCGGGCCCCTCCACTTCGTCCCGCTGTCCACGCGGGCGCTGGCCGATGGCGCCTTCGTCTGGACGCTGGCGCGCATGATCCAGCGCAGCGCCGTCGGCGCGCAGGCGCCGCTGCTGATCGGCCTGCCGCGTCTCGACCGGCCGGACGCCGACCCGCGCGAGCGTATCGCCGCGCTGCTCGCCGCGCTGATCGCGACGGAACTCGCCCTGCCGCGCGCGCTCACCCGGAGTATCATGCTGGCCGAGGGTGACCCGCTGCCGGAAATGCTGGCCGGCGGGCGCGTCACCCTGCACGCGGCCTTCCCCTTCTGGCGCTTCGCGCCCGCCCTGTTCGAACGGGCCGCTGAGGTCGAGGTGACCGGCGACGGTCGCCTGGGTCCCGCCCGGCAGTTGCTGGCCGCCTGGTCCGGGCGTCGCATCGGCGCCCGCCCCCCCGATCCGCGCCTGCCCGAGCTGGCCGACGGAGGCGTCGCATGAGCCCGCCCCGCCTGACGATCGACGTCACGCCGCTGCTGGAGGCGCAGTGGACGGGCATCCCCGTCTTCACCCGCCGCCTGGTGCGGGCGCTGGGCGCCGCGGGGGTCGAGCTGGATCATGCGGTGCGCCTGTCGCGCGTGCCGGCGGACGCCGTGGAGCGCGCGATGCGGCTCGGCAACGGCAATTTCCTCCGCCTGCTGCAGGAACGCCCGCCGACGGAGGCGACCCCGATCGATCCCGGCAGGCCGCTGCTCTATCCCTCGGTCAAGCCGATCGGCGGCATCGCGCGGCGGGAAGCCAGCACCATCCACGACCTCTCGACGCTGGTGATGCCGGAGACGCATTCGCCGGCCAATGTCGCGCATCACCTCGACCCCCTGCGCGAGACGCTGCTGACGGACGAGACGGTGTTCTGCTGTTCCGAGGCGACGCGATCCGCGGTCGTGCAGACCTGGCCCTGGGTCGAGCCGAAGACGCGGCTGCTGATGCAGTATGCCGACTGGCCCGACGGCTTCGAGCTGATGGAGCGCAACCTGCCGCAGGTCGCCATCGGCCGCTATGCCGTGGTGATCGGCACGGTGGAGGCCCGCAAGAATCTCGGCCTGCTGCTTCGGGCGCTCAAGGAACCGGCGTTGGAGCGGTCGGGGCTGCGCTTCGTGGTAATCGGACGGCGCGGGCATGGCGCGGAGCAATTGCTCGCCAGGCTCTCGCCGGCGGCGCAGGAACGCGTGACCTTCACGGGCTATGTCTCGGAATTCGTGAAGTACCGCCTGCTGAAGCACGCGGAATTCCTGGTCCTCCCGTCGGTCTACGAGGGCTTCGGCATCCCAGCGGTGGAGGCGATGAGCCTCGGCAAGCCCGTGCTGGCGGCGATGACCTCGAGCTTCCCGGAGGTGATCGGGCAGGCCGGCGTGTTCTTCGACCCGTTCTCGGTCGCGGAATTCGCCGCGGCGCTGGAGGAGATCGCCGATCCCCGGCGGCTGGCCGAGCTTGCGCCGAGGGCAATTGTCCAGGCCGCGTCCTTCGGGCCCGAGCGGATGGCCGCACCCGTGCTGGAGTGGCTGCGCGGCTGACCCTTGCCTTGGCGGGCCGCGGCGTGCAAGGCAGCGCGGCATGACCGCCCCCCATGTCGTGCAGGTCGGCCCTGTCAATCTGGCCAACCACCTGCCCATCGCGCTGATCGCCGGCCCCTGCCAGATGGAATCCCGCGCCCATGCGCTGGAGACCGCCGCCGCGCTGAAGGAGATCGCGGCCAGGCGCGGCATCGGGTTGATCTACAAGACGAGCTTCGACAAAGCGAACCGCACCTCCGGCCAGGCGGCGCGGGGGATGGGGCTCAAGGCCTCGCTGCCGGTCTTCGCCGAGATCCGGGAGAGCCTCGGCTTGCCGACCTTGACCGACGTGCACGAGAACGAGCAATGCGCGATGGTCGCGCCGGTGGTGGACGTGCTGCAGATCCCGGCCTTCCTCTGCCGCCAGACCGACCTGCTGCTGGCCGCCGCGGCGACCGGGCGCGTCGTCAACGTCAAGAAGGGCCAGTTCCTGGCGCCCTGGGACATGGTCAACGTCGCGTCCAAGATCACCGGGGCCGGCAACCCGAACGTCGTCCTGACCGAGCGCGGCGCGTCCTTCGGCTACAACACGCTCGTCAGCGACATGCGCGCCCTGCCGATCATGGCGCGCACCGGTCATCCCGTGGTGTTCGACGCCACGCATTCCGTGCAGCAGCCCGGCGGGCAGGGCACGTCCTCCGGCGGGCAGCGGGAATTCGTGGAGACGCTGGCGCGCGCCGCCGTCGCGGTCGGCGTCGCGGGCCTCTTCATCGAGACGCATCCCGATCCCGACCACGCGCCGTCGGACGGACCGAACATGGTGCCGCTGAAGGATTTCGAGGCGCTGGTCGTGCGGCTGCAGGCGATCGACGCCGTGGTGAAGGGCTTCTGATCCCATGCGCCCGATCGTCATGATCCCAGCGCGGATGTCGGCGACCAGGCTGCCCAACAAGCCGATGGCCGACATCCACGGCGAGCCCATGATCGTGCATGTCTGGCGCCGCGCGATGGACGCCGACATCGGCGAGGTCGTGGTCGCGACCGACAGCACCGAGATCGCGGAGGCCGTCATCAAGGCCGGCGGCCGCGTGCAGATGACGCGCGCGGACCATCCCTCGGGCTCCGACCGCATCCACGAGGCCGTGTCGGCGCTGGATCCCACGGGGCTGCACGATGCGGTGGTCAACGTGCAGGGCGACCTGCCGACCATCCTGCCCTCGACGATCCGCGCCGCGCTGATCCCGCTGATGGATCCCTCCGTAGACGTGGCGACGCTCGTCGCGGAGATCCGGCGCGAGGAGGAACGGACGGCGTCGCAGGTCGTGAAAATGGTGGGGAGCGAACTCGCGCCCGGGCGCTTCCACTGCCTGTATTTCACGCGCGCCACCGCGCCGTGGGGCGAGGGGCCGCTCTGGCACCATATCGGTCTCTATGCCTGGCGCCGCGCGGCGCTGGCGCGCTTCGTCGCGCTGCCTCCGTCGGGCCTCGAGAAGCGCGAGAAGCTGGAGCAGCTGCGCGCGATCGAGGCCGGCATGCGCATCGAGGCCGTCGCGGTGGATGCCGTGCCGCTTGGCGTCGACACGCTCGAGGATCTGGAACGTGCGCGCGAGATGCTGGCATGAGCGAGGCCCAGCGCCGCGACACGCTGTTGCGCACGATCGAGCTCGAGACCGCGGGGCTGCAGGCGCTGCGCGAGGCGCTGGCGGGCGACCTCGGCGCGCGCGTGCTGGAAGCCGTCGCCTATCTCCTGACCCTGCCCGGGCGCGCGATCGTCACCGGCATGGGCAAGTCCGGCCATGTCGGCCGCAAGATCGCGGCGACGCTCGCTTCGACCGGCACGCCGTCCCACTTCGTCCACCCCGCCGAGGCGAGCCATGGCGACCTCGGCATGATCGGCCGGGACGACGCGGTGCTCGCGCTGTCCTGGTCGGGCGAGGCGCCGGAGCTTGCCGACATCATCGCCTATACCCGCCGCTTCGACGTGAAGCTCATCGCGATCACCTCGCGCCCCGAGAGCGCGCTGGGTTCGGCGGCCGACATCCTGCTCGCGCTGCCGCGCATGCAGGAGGCCTGCCCGAATGGCCTCGCGCCGACCACCAGCACGACCATGCAGCTGGCGCTCGGCGATGCGCTGGCGATGTGCCTGCTGGAGGCGCGCGGCTTCTCGCCGCAGGATTTCCGGGACTTCCACCCTGGCGGCAAGCTCGGCGCCAGGTTGAAGCGCGCGCGCGACCTGATGCACGGGGCGGAGGAACTGCCGCTGGTCGGGCCAGAGGCGACCCTGGCCCAGGCGATCGTCGAGATGACCTCCCGCCGCTTCGGCGTGGCCGGCGTCGTGGAGCAGGGGCGGCTGGCGGGCGTGCTGACCGATGGCGACCTCCGCCGCGCCTTCCAGCGGGGGATCGCGATGGACCGTCCGGTGACGGAGGCGATGACGGCGACGCCGCGCACCGCCGCGCCGGAAGACCTTGCGGCCGACCTGCTCGGCATCATGAACGAGAAGCGGATCACCAGCCTCTTTGTCGTCGCGGATGGCCGGCCGGTCGGCATCCTGCACCTGCACGACCTCCTGCGCTCGGGGGTTCTGTAGGGAAGGGGGCGGTGGTAGGTTCCGCGGCATGACCCAGAAGGCCCGCATCTACCGCTCGCCCAAATCGGCCATGCAGTCCGGCCGCGCCCGCACGCATGAATGGGTGCTGCAATACGAGCCGGCGGAGCCGAAGCGGATCGATCCCCTGATGGGATGGTTCGGCTCGGGCGACACGCGCGCCCAGGTGCGGCTCGCCTTCCCGACGGCCGAGGAAGCGGTCGCCTATGCCGAGGGCAAGGGCATCCCCTACGAGGTGGAGCACGCGCCGATCGTGCATACCGAGATCAAGCCCAAGGCCTATGCCGACAATTTCCGCTTCGGCCGGGCGGAGAACTGGACGCATTGAAGAACGCCCACCCCGACCCTTTCCCGCTTCGCGGGAGAGGTAGCGGCCGGCACCAATTTCCCTCTTCCGCGAAGCGGGGGAGGGTGGCCGCACAGCTCCCGGGTGAGGGCGAGCGCAGCACCCCTCGTGTCAGAACCTCACCAGCACCCGCGCGTAGACCGCATTCGCGTTGAGCTCCGCGAAACCCGGCCCGTCGGGATTGCGCGTCATCCTCCGCACGCCCTCGACATCCAACTGCACCCGTTCGTCGAACTGCAGCCGGACGCCGCCGCCCCAAGAATCGAGGCTCCGGTCCAGGCCGAAGGGCCCGTTGTCCCAGGCCCTGCCGCCGTCGCGGAACAGGTAGAGCTGCGTCCCCAGCCGGAACCCGCCCGCCGGCACCGTCACGTCTAAGCTGCGGGAGGCCTGCAGTTCCAGCGTCACGCCCAGCGCCCGGTCGCCCGACACCTGGCCGGCATAGAAGCCCCGGCCCAGCCTCTGGCCGCCGAGATAGAATTTCTCGGCCGGCGGGAGGATGTCGTCCGACCACTGCCCCGCGACGACGCCGAGAGCCGACACCAGCCAGGATTCGCCCGCGGCGAACAGCGGCTGCAGCCGCGCGACCTCGCCCGCGACCTTGGAGAAGCCGAAATCGCTGTCGAGCCGCGACGCCAGTGCCGCGCCCGTGCCCGTCGCGCCGAAGGCGTTCAGACCCTGCGCGTAGCGCAGATACCAGGTCGTCGCGGCCGCCGCCGGCGCCGAGCCCAGCCAGGCATCCTGCGCCGCGCCGTCCAGCGTCAGGCGCAGCGCGCGCACGAAATCGCGGCTCTGCCGCGCGCCGTTCGTCTCGACGCTGCTCTCGAAGCCGTCGAACTGGCCGGTGGCGGTCAGGTTCATCGGCCGGCTGCGCAGGACCGGATAGATCAGCGCGGCGCCGCCGACGGTGGTGTCGCCGCGATAGCCGATCGCGGCGAGCGGCGAGAAGGGCAGGGCGCGGCCGGTGCCGAACCAGGCGCGCAGCCGCAGCCCCGAGCCGCCGATGAAGACCTCCTCCGCGACCTGCAGGAAGCTCTGCCCGTTGCCGTCGGTCTGCAGGACAGAGACCTCGGTGCGCTCGCCGAACTGCGTCAGGCTGTTGGCCTGGCCGACCAGCAGCCCCTGCCAGGCGCCGGTCTGGGCGTAGCCGCGGTTGTCGAGGTTGAGGAAGCCGCTGACCGCGCGGCGTTCCAGCCGCACCACCAGCTGCAGCGCGCCGGGCTGATCCGGGATCGGGCGCAGCACGCCCTGGGCCGTCACGCCGGGGATGTCGGAGACGAGCAGCAGCGCGCGTTCCAGCTCCGCGTTCGAGATCGCGCGCGCGCCTACTAGCGGATCCAGGAAGCGCCTGGCTTGGCGCGCGGCGGGGCCGATATCGCCTTCCAGCACGACCTCCGCGATGCGGCCTTCCGTGACCTCGAACCGCAGGTCGAAGCGCCCGTCGGGTCGCGGGCCGAGGCCGGCTTGCACCGCCAGGAAGGGGAAGCCGGCCTCCCGATAGGTCCGGAGCACGGCAAGCCTGGCATCCTCGATCTCGGCCAGGCTGGGCTGCCCGCCCGCGAGATGCCGGACGGCCGGCGCCAGCGCGGCCTCCGGCAGGGCGGTGTTGCCCTGGATCGCGACTCCGCCGATCGGGACGCGGCGGGCCTCGCCGGGGCCGCTGTTGCGCTGGGGCTCAGGCGGCAGCAGCGACGGGCCGAGGCTCGGTGGCTCGACAGGCGTCGCGCGCTCGATGGCGCCGGGCAGGGGGGGCGGGGCCTGCGCGGCCGCCGGCGAGGCCAACAGCAGCAGCGGCAGTGCGAGGATCCGGCGGGATGGTCGGGCTCGGCCGCAACCGGGCAGGCGCATCATCTCTCCCTGAGCCGCGCGTCTTGCGGGCCGCGCGCGGACGCGCCGGTATCGCAGGCTGATCTGGCCCGGCAATCCTCAACCAAACGTTGCAGGAAGCCGAGGGCCTCGGCAATGGTCGCGTTCGCTGCGCCTACACCTGCGGCGCTGGCGGTGATAGGTGATGAACGCAGGCATGGGCGCCCGTAGCTCAGTTGGATAGAGCAGGAGCCTTCTAAGCTTCAGGTCGGGGGTTCAAATCCCTCCGGGCGCGCCAGCCCGTATCATGGGCGGGCAGAGTTGCGGTTGTCGTAACTTGTTGTTCACAACTTACGGTCGTAATCGGATGGTGGTTTCAATCGGCTTATGCCGCCACCCGAGACGCGCCCATGATCGAGTCCCGGCGATTCCGTTTCACCTTCGGGGGCGGCCCACCGCCGCCCGGCTTCGCGGGGATCGCCGCTAACACCGCGTTCACCCTGGCCACCTGCGCGGGCTGGGTGTCGGCCGACAAGCTGCATGACCGGGACCGTGGCGAGCCCGATGGGCTGCGCCGCGGCCTCGTGCTGGGCTTCGGACCGGCGCGGCTGCGCGTCGCCGTCCCGCGCGGGCGCTACCGGCTGCGCTTCGTCATCGGCGACACGCTGCACGACAACCACGCCACGCGGATCAGCCTGCCCGGGCACGAGGAGGCGCTGCCGGTGGTGGCCGGCCGGCGGCACGAATTCGCCGATCTCGAGGCGTCCGTGGAGGTCAGTGACGACCCGCTCGAGATCGGGTTCGACACGCCCGGCGAGAACTGGATCGTCAACGCGCTGACCGTGGAACCCGAGGCCGCGCCCGGGCCGGTGACGCTGGACAGCAAGCTGATCCGGCCCAATGCCTGGAAGCTCCCGCCGCAGGGCCCGCGCGGCGCCCGCCGGCTGTTCGAACGCTGGCGTCAGTCGCCGGCCACCGAGGCCGAAGTTGCCATCCCCGCCGGTGGCCGCGACGCCTATCTCGACGCGATCAGCGGCTGCATCGGCTCTTCCGCCGCCATCAGGCCGAGTCCGGCGCGATCCTCGATCCCTATCTCGGCCGCGAATATCAGTACGCCACGCCTTGCTTCGCCTTCGGCGCCGCGTTGCTGGCGCGCGCCGCCGGCGAGGCCGGGCTGGTCGAGCCGGTGTCCCGCGCGCTGGATCACGCCATCGCCTGCCTGGCGGAACGGCGGACGCCCGACAACCTCCCCGAATTCTTCGCCCTGCCGATCGCGCTGGCCATCGCGCAGCTTGACGGGCTGGTGGCGCCCGCGACCGCGCGCGGCTGGCGCCGGCGCCTGGCCGAGACGGACCCCTTCAGGATCTACCGCACCCCCGTCGGCGGGCATGACGGGCCGGGCATCAGCTGGAACTGCCTCGCCGCCGCAGGGGAGTTCCGCCTGGCTGCGATCGGCGCGCGGCGGGGGCTGGACTTCGTGGACGCGTCGGTGAACGGGCAGGGCCGATACTTCGACAACGAATTCGACCTCTATGCCGAAGGACCGCTGGTCTACGATGCCTTCCCGCGCGCCTGGCTCGCGGAACTGCCGCCCGGCGGCTACGCCGGCCCGGCGGCGGCGGAGCTGACGGAGGCGCTGGACCGCGCCGCACTCGCCAGCCTCTTCTTGCAGGCGCCGGGCGGCGAGGCGCCGATCGGCGGGCGCAGCGCGCATCACCAATGGGCCGACGCGCTGCAGGCTGCGATCTTCGAGGCCGCGGCGGCGAGAGCGGCGGGGCGCGGCGATGCCTGGCTCGCCGGCGTCTTCAAGCGCGCCGCGCGCCGTGCGGCCGCGGCGATGCTGCCGTGGCGGCGCGACAGCGGCGAATGGTTCGTGGTCAAGAACCGCGTTACGCCGGAACTGCGCCACGGCTTCGAGCCCTATTCCGCGCATTCCCAGTACAACCTGCTCGCGGCCTGCAACCTGGCCCTCGCCTGGCTGCATGCCGGCGCGACGGAGGACGTCGCGGAGCGCCTGACGCCGGCGGAGACGGGCGGCCATGTCCTCGTGCTGCCCTCCCCCTTCTCCTGCGTCGTCGCGACCTGCGGCGGCACGCAGGTGACCTTCTTCCTGAGCCCGCATGCGACGCAGACGCCGGCGGGGCTGGCGCGCATCGTCTTCGACGGCATGCCCGCGACGATGGGACCGGGCGACGGCATCGCGCTGCATCCCGCCCATGAACTGCCGGGCGGCACGGCGGAGCCGGTCTCGACCGGCCTCGCCTGGCGCGAGGGCGAGCGCTGGACCAGCCTCGCGCATCTCGAGGCCGGC
Organism: Falsiroseomonas sp. HW251; assembly: GCF_050563545.1. Taxonomy (NCBI): domain Bacteria; kingdom Pseudomonadati; phylum Pseudomonadota; class Alphaproteobacteria; order Acetobacterales; family Roseomonadaceae; genus Falsiroseomonas; species Falsiroseomonas sp. HW251. The sequence goes on along the minus strand of NZ_JBNXUM010000021.1, from coordinate 69,064 downwards.
GCGGCCTCGGCCTCCATCGCGATCGAGCGCGAGGATCCCGCCCTGCTGCGCTTCGCACTGACCTGGTCCCTCGCGCCGGGCGGCAGGATCACGCAGCACGTCCAGATGCGTCCCGGCGAGATCATGCTGGACTTCGAGGCCGAAGGCCTGGCCGAGGCGCTGGCGTTGCGCTGGCCGGTCTTCGCCGGCGATGGCGACGCGCCTGCCGCGATCGAGGCGGAGCAGGGTGGCTGCAGCGTCGCCTTCCGCGGTGCGCGGCTGCGCTATCGCGTGGCTGGCGCCGGCCCGGTCCGGCTGTCGGAGGAGACGGCGCATCGCAACGGCTGGGTGCGGATCGCGACGGCCGAGGCGACTGGGCCGGGTCCGCTGCGCCTGGTGATCTCGCGGGGCTGAGCTGATCCGGCGCGGGGCGGGCCGCCGCCACGCTCCGGCGCGCTACGCCCCGTCCAGCGCCAGCACCGCAAAGCTCGCGAGCCAGTGGCTGCCCATGTAGTGGCCGTCCACGTGATCCAGCGACGCTGAGATATGGCGCGCGGCCGTGTCCTCGGCCAGCGCCCGGCGCGCGTCGCCCAGTGGGAAGCTTGCCGCCAGCACCCGCCAGCACCAGGCCCGCGACAGGTTCACGCCGTCCAGATGCACGATCCGCCCGTCGCTGCGGTCGGCGACGCGGGCGGGGGTGAACAGCGTCGCCGGCTCGCGCTCGGTCAGGCGCGGCAGGAAGCGGTCGCGCCAGGCCGGGAAGCCGTCCGGCGGCAGTAGCCGCGCCATGCAGGCGGCCTCCATCAGCACCGGGGAGAGGAAATCCTCGCCCGAAGGCTCCCAGGCCTGCGCGTCGGCGTCGGCGCCGTACCAGCGCGCCGCGGTGTCGCGGAACAGGGCCAGCAGCGACGCATCGTGCATTGCGGCCCAGTCCGCGGCGATGGTCAGCGCGAAGGCGGTGTTGGAATGCACGCCGTGCCGCACGGGATAGTCGCAGCGCGGCAGATGCGCGGCGAAGCGGTCGGCGAAGTCGCGCGCGAGCGGCGCCAACGTCCGCGCCCGGTCGTCTTCCAACTCGGCATGCAGCTTCAGCAGCCACGCCCATCCATAGGGACGCTCGAAGCCGCGCGCCGACGGTCGCGCGAGGAACGCACGCTCGGCGGCCACCTTCTCCGCGGTGAAGGCCGCGTCGAAGCGTGCGCGGATGGTGTCGGCGAAGGGCGCGGCGGGAAAGCGACGCAGCAGCCGCGCCAGCATCCAGTGAGCGTGTACGCAGGAATGCCAGTCGAAGCTGCCGTGGAAGACTGGATGCAGCTCGGAGGGGCGCTTGAGGTCGGAGGGGCCTTCCAGCACCTGGTCCAGCTTCTGCGGGTATTCCTGCCCGACATGGCCGAGCGCGACCGCGGCGAAGCGCGCCGCCAGGGCCTCCTGCATCACGCGCCGCTCCTCTCGGGATAGGGCCAGCCGGGATCGCGGAACTCCTGCAGTTCGAGCCAGTAACCCTCGGGGTCACGGAAGAAGCAGGACAGCACGGTGCCCGCCTCGTTCAGGTGCGGCGGGCCGTCGAAGGCCACGCCTGTCGCACGGAGATGCCCGTAGGCCGCTTCGACATCCGCCACCAGGAAGGTGAACATCATGCCCCTGGTCCCTCGCGGTCGGTTCGCGCTGTCGCAGACGCCGAGGAAGCCGGTAGGGCTGACCCGGAAGACGCGCCAGCGCCACTGGTCCAATACCTGCGCCAGCCCGAGCGTGCTGACGAGAAGGCCGTCATGCCGTCCAGATCGTCGCCATAGAGCCAGATGATGTTCTGCTCGAAAAAATTGACTTCTCGTCCGGGCGCCTTCGCCGCCATGTCAATCTCCCGTCGGGCCGCGTCGTGGAAGGCAATGCGCGCCGCCATGCGCGTCCAGCATGCATGATTACCCGCTGGCGGCGGAACGGGCTTGCGCGCAAGCTGGAAACCCACCGGGGGGTGTCCTTATCTCCCGGGGAACAAGCCTTCGAAGGAGGAGGGAATAAATGCTGCCTATCGGGACCGTCGCGCCGGATTTCGAGGCGGACACCACGGAGGGCCGGATCCGGTTCCACGAATGGCTCGGCAATTCCTGGGGGGTGCTGTTCAGCCACCCCAAGGACTACACGCCGGTCTGCACGACCGAGCTCGGCGCCATGGCCGGCCTCGCATCGGAATTCGCCAAGAGGAACGTCAAGGTCCTGGCGATCAGCGTCGATCCCGTGGACAGTCACCACGGCTGGTCCAAGGACATCGCCGAAGTCACCGGCCACGCCGTGAACTACCCCATGATCGCCGACCCCGAGCTGAAGATATCCAAGCTCTACGGCATGCTGCCTGCGAGCGCGGGCGATACCTCGCAGGGGCGCACGGCGGCTGACAACGCGACGGTGCGCACGGTCTTCGTCATCGGGCCCGACAAGCAGATCAAGCTGGTGCTGGCCTATCCCATGACGACGGGGCGCAACTTCGACGAGATCCTGCGCGTCATCGACAGCCTGCAGCTGACTGCCCAGAAGAAGCTGGCGACGCCGGCGAACTGGAAGCCCGGCGAGAAGGCGATCATCGCGGGCTCGGTGACGAACGACGCCGCCAAGGAACTGTTCCCGCAGGGCTGGGACTCGCCCAAGCCCTACATCCGCTACGTCGAGGTGAAGTAACGACATGGACGCCTTGCCCGGATCCTCCGTCGCCGACGGCTTCTGGGGCGCGGTCGGGCGGACGCCGCTGATCCGGCTGAAGCACGCTTCCGAGGCCACCGGCTGCGAGATCCTGGGCAAGGCGGAATTCATGAACCCCGGCGGCAGCGTGAAGGATCGCGCGGCGCTCGGCATCTTGCAGGACGCCGTCGCCCGCGGCGCGCTGGTGCCGGGCCGTCCTGGCACCATCGTCGAAGGCACGGCCGGCAACACCGGCATCGGTATCGCGCTGGCGGCCAACGCTATGGGTTGGAAGAGTGTCATCGTCGTTCCGGAGACGCAGGCGAAGGAGAAGCTCGACTACCTCCGCATGATCGGCGCCGACCTGCGTTTGGTGAAGCCCGCGCCGTTCAGCGATCCCGGGAACTACGTGCACTTTTCCCGCCGCCTGGCGGAAGAACTTGGCGCGGTCTGGGCGAACCAGTTCGACAACCTCGCCAATGCCGCGGCTCATGAGGCGACGACGGGACCGGAGATCTGGGACCAGACCGGCGGCCGAGTGGACGCCTTCACCTGCGCCTGCGGCACCGGCGGCACACTGGCCGGCGTTGCGCGCGCGCTGAAGGCGCGCAAGCCCGGGGTGCGGATCGTGCTGGCTGATCCCGGCGGATCGGCGCTGGCGTCCTGGGTAAAGACCGGCGCCTTCAAGGCGGAGGGCAATTCCATCACGGAGGGCATCGGCCAGGCCGCGCGCGCGCCGGGCAACCTGGCGCAGGCGCGCGACCTCATCGACGACGCCATGACCGTGCAGGACGCAGAGGCGCTGGAGCAGGTCTTCGACCTTCAGCTGCACGAAGGCATTTCCGTGGGCGGCAGCGCGGGGCTCAACGTTGCGGCCGCGGTACGCGTCGCGCGCGACCTCGGGCCCGGCCACACCGTGGTGACGGTGCTCTGCGACGGCGCGGCGCGCTATCAGTCCAAGCTCTTCAACCCGGCCTTCCTGCGCGAGCGCGGGCTGCCGGTGCCGAGCTGGTTGGAGTAGGAGCTTCATGGAGATCACCGAGCTCGCCCGCAACGTCCGCGAGCGCGATCCCGCGCGCCCCGGCTGGTTCGAGAGCGTCTTCTGTTATGCCGGCGTCCACGCCGTGCTGTGGCACCGGCTGTCGCATCGGCTGTGGCGTGCGGGCTTCCGCGGCGCGGCGCGGCTGTCCTCCCACATCGCGCGGATGCTGACGGGGATCGAGATCCACCCCGGCGCGCGGATCGGAAGGCGGCTCTTCATCGACCACGGCATGGGCGTCGTCGTCGGCGAGACGGCGGAGATCGGCGACGACGTGCTGATCTATCACGGCGTGACGCTCGGCGGCCTGTCCGGCCAGCCGGGCAAGCGTCACCCGACGGTGCAGGACCACGTGACGATCGGCGCCGGCGCGCAGGTGCTCGGCCCGATCGTGGTCGGGCACGGCGCGCGGATAGGCGCGAATGCGGTGGTCGTCTCGCCGGTGGCGGCCGGCTGCACCGTCGTCGGCATTCCCGCCCGGCCGCCCAAGGGCTCGCCCTGCGACGACGCCGGAATCGGCTACGGCTTCCGCGACGTCACGGAGGACCCGGTGGGCGAGCAGATCGCCGCGCTGCGCGCCGAGATCGCGGGGCTTCGCGCGGAGCTCGAGCGGGTGAAGGCGCGCGAGAACGTCTGAGGCCGCGCCTCAGCGCGGGGCCGGCGGCAGGCGCGAGGAATGGTGGTCCGCGATGCGCCACGCGCCGTCGGCGCCCCGCAGGAAGGTCATGCTGAAGCGCGAGGGCTCGAGCTCGTCCGTGCCGTCGGCGCGCCGGCGCACGAAGGTATAGTGGCCGGCCACGATGGCCACGCCCGGCGCGGCCTCACGCAGCGAATGCTCGCCGATGCGAACCGAGATGGCGGTCGCGCCGGGCCGCACCCGCCCGAAATAGGCGGCGATCGCGCCGCGGCCGATCGTCTGCTCGCGGCTCACGCTGCCCCAGAGCGTCGCGTCCTCGGTGTAGAGCGCGGCCGCGCGCGCGGCCCATCATTGGTGGCGTAGGCCTCCGCCCAGGCGACAAGTAGCGCCGCCGGCGTGGTCTGGGCGCGCAGCGGCGCGCCCATCGTCGCGGCCACGACAAGGGCGAGGACGGGGATCGCGGCGCGCATCCGGCTTGCTCCCACGCGGGGATCAGCCCGCCGCCCCGTCCTCGGCGACGCGGGTGTGCTCGGGGGGCAGGACCACGCGGACGGTGGTGCCGAAGCCGATCTGGCTCTCGATCTCGAGCCGCCCGCCATGCGCCTCCGACAGTCCCTTCGCGATGGGCAGGCCGAGGCCCGTGCCGGGGACCTGGCGGCTGTAGCCGCCGTCGATCTGCTGGAACGGCTCGAGCGCGCGCGGGATGTCCTCCTCCCGCATGCCGATGCCGCTGTCGCGGACCATGATCTCGCCCGCGCCGTCGGCGCGCATCCGCGCCGCCACCACGACCCGCCCGCCGGCTGGGGTGAACTTCACGGCGTTGCCGACGAGGTTGTTCAGCACCTGGCGGAAGCGTGCGGGATCGACGTTGAACTCGAGCAGCGGCTCGCCCTCGGCCGCTTCCAGCTTGACCTGCCGCTGCATCGCCAGCGCCGACAACTCGCCGACCGCGCCGGCGATGAGCCGCGTCGCCCGGGTCCAGTGCGGGTTCAGCGTCGGGCCGACCTTGGTCAGCGACGAATAGTCCAGGATGTTGTTGATAAGCTCGAGCAGGGCGCGGCCGCTGTCGTTGATCTGCTGCGCATATTCCGCGCGCTGCGCCTCGTTGGGCTGGTAGCGCGCATGCGGCATCAGCATGTCGGAGAAGCCGATGACCGCATTCAGCGGCGTGCGCAGCTCATGGCTCAGCGTCGCGATGAAGCGGGCGCGCAGCGCGCTGGCCTCCTCCGCCGTCGCCTTGGCCGCGCGCAGCGCCTGCTCCGCCTGCTTGCGCAGCATGACGTCGATGTAGACGGACAGCGCGCCTTCCACGAGTTCCTGGTCGCCCGTCTCGAAAGGGCGCGAGATGTTGGATTCCGACTGGTTGCCCAGGATCAGCGCATTGCCCGAGGCGCGGTCATGTGCCCAGAGGATGTACGGAAGGCGCAGGATGCCGGTCAGCTCGTAGGCCGGCGTCTCGATCACGGTGCGCGCGGTGGTGAAGAAGAAGGACGGCGAGCCCGGTACCACGACCTGCTCGGCGGGCGGCTCGGCGCCGAAGCCGATGGCATGCGCGACGCGAAAGATGCCGGCGCCGTCCGGGCCTTCGCGCACGAGCAGGGCCGCGCGGTCGCATAGCGTGTTCTCGACGATCACTTCCAGCAGCGGGCCCCCGATCTCCTCCGGGCTCTCGCAAAGGTCGGCGACGCGATGCGCCTCGCGGATCAGCTTGGCGACGGTGCGGCTGCGCCTTGCCTCGCGGAAGGCCTGGCTCTGTTCTTCCTGAAGGCGCAACAGTCGTGCGCCGAGGTCGTTACACTCGCGCCGGTAGTAGGCCAGCTCGCGTTCCAGGCGGGCGATGTCCAGGGTGAGCTCCATCTAGCGTCGGCGGCGCAGGACGCTGAGGACGCCAGTCCAGTCCAGCGGCTTGCTTGGCTCGTCGCCGAAAGGGGCGACCTCGACGCCGGAATAGAAGCCGAGCAGGGGTGTCGAGGGATCGAGGCCCTGGACCACCAGTTCGGCCTCTTCCACGGAGGAGCCGCTCCGGGCCGAGGCGCGGCCCGCGCAGTCGATGTACAGCGCGAGCAGGTTGTCCCGCCCGTCGTTGCTGCGGTTCATTGCCGCGACGCCGCGGCGGACGGAATCGAGCATCAGGCCGTTGTCGCGGCTCATGATCTGCACCTGCGTGCCGCGCGCGAAGTCGGGCTCGAACAGCGTGATCGAGCCGACCTCGGCATTTGCGGACAGGATGAGGCGGTTGACGTAGGCGTTCTCGTCATAGGGCGCGTAGGGGTCGCCCTGCTTCTGGCCGAGGGTGGCGAGGAGCGAGAGCTCGCTCCCGCGCCCGCCGCCGATCTGCAGGCCCAGCATGCGCTCGATCACGCGGAGCGCCGGCTCGCCATCCAGCTCGAAGACGGTGGCACCCTCGATGCGGGTGATCTCCATGAAGGCGGAGACCGGGCGGCAGCCGTGCAGGATGACGGTCTCGGCCTCGACGGTGGAGGGGAAGACCAGCGCGACGGCGGCGTGCTTGCTGACGCCCTCGCCGTCGAAGACCCAGGCGCCGGTGAGGTTCATGTCGGTCAGCAGCCCGCCGCCGAGGAGATGCACCGGCGCATTGCCCACGGCCTCGTTGAAGCCGGCGACAATGGAGCTGGCGTAGTGCAGCTTGGGCGGGGCGGTGCTGGCGACGCTGTCGAACAGCAGCATGACGACGGAAGGCGCGTGCACTTTGCCGCGGACCAGCGCGCCGAGCTCGGCGCCGGCTGCGCGCTCGTCGCGGTCCAGCTGGTGGCTGAACACGACCTCGGGCGTGGTCATCGGATCGTCGAACACGAGAAGGCCGAGCTCGAAGCCGGAATAGCCGGTGCCGAGGCGGGAGATCGCGCCCGCCGCCGAGCCCCCGACGACGGGAACCGTGCCGAAGGCGTCGGACAGCGCGAGGCGCACGGCCTGGGGATCCAGCTTGCCGCCGGTGAATGCCATGACGAGTTCGGCGTGACCGACGGGGCCGAGGCTCTCGACCGCCCGCTGGACCGCCTTGGCAGGCTCGGTGCTCCTGCCGAAGCCGACGCGCATTCCAGTGCTTCCCTCACCCGCTGCCGTGATGGCGGCCCCCATGACGGCGGGGCCCTGACGGACAGCCGCAAATCCTAACGCGGGCGGGTGGCTCGGCTCAAGGTTGTTCGGACCGGGTGATTTGCGCGTTCGGCGGGCGGGGCCGCCGTGCCGCGGCAGGGCCGCTACAGAAAGGACTTGGCGAGTTGCGAGATCTCGAGCGCCTTGTCCATGCCGTTTATGCAGCGCCGCGCCTCCAGGAGGTCGGCCTTCTGATCGTTGATGAAGTCGGTGAGCTTGCGGCCTGTGAAGGCGCCGGTCTTGAAGCCGTGCACCAGGACGAAGAGCGCGACGTCGAATGCCATCGCGAGATCCGGCTTGGCCAGCAGGTCGAGGCCCGTCATCTCCCCGTAGATCCTGTAGTTCGTGTCCCAGGTCAGCTGCACGAAGCCGCGGCCGTAATAGGGGTAGTAGGCGAGATTGGCTTTCCGCCAGGCCTCGTCCTTCCAGAAGGTCTCGCGCACCGGCTGGAAGGTCCTGGCGGTCTCCCATTGCGTGGTGGCAAGGACATAGGCGACCTGGGTAGGCAGCCCCAGACCCTGCGCCTGGCACTCCGCGCGGATCGCGGCGATGGTCGCGGCGCGGTCGCCCTGCGCGGGGTTCTTCATGCTCGGCAGCGTCGCGACATCGGCCTGCAGCTTCGCGACGGATTCCGGGCCGACCAGGTCCGGGTTGCCCGGGAAGTGCCGCGCCTTGAACTCGCTCCAGGCGTTGCGGGTGCGGTTGCCGAGCTTCCCGTCCACCCCGCGCACGGGATAGCCGAGGATGGCCAGGCTGCGCTGCAGTTCCAGCAGCAGATCCACGGCCAAGTCGCCGAGCGGCATCGGCTGCTTGATCCCGCTCAGCCGGGCGAGCCGCGGCAGCACGCTGTCCCCGAGCATGGCGTTTGCCTCCGTGCCGTGGCCGCGTGTTCCGGGCCGGCGCGGGACGGCGCGCGCCGCCGGCCGGGCCGGCGATTCCGGCGCGATCGGGAGAGGATTGTCCATATGGAAGCGTATCGGAAGTCAATGCGCCGCTGCGCCGCGGCGCGGTCCTGGGCTATCTCCGGGGGTGCCGATGCCAGATGCTTCCCGCCAGATCCCGCTCCCCCTCGGCTATGCGCCGTCCTCGGCGCGCGCCGACCTTGTGGAGGACGCCTCCAACGCCGAGGCGCTGGCCTGGCTCGACCGGCCGCGCGACTGGCCGCTCGGGCGGCTCGCGCTGTTCGGGCCGTCCGGTGTCGGCAAGTCGCACATGCTGCGCGCCGCGGCGGCGGGACAAGGCTGGCGCCTGCTGCACGGGGCCGAGCTCACCGAGGCGGTGGCCGTCGGGCCGGGGGCAGGGCTGGCCCTGGATGAGGCCGAGGCGGCGCCGGAGGCCGCGCTGTTCCACCTGATCAATCGCAGCGCCGAGGCCGCGGCGCCGCTGCTGCTGGCCTCCCGCGATGCGCCGTCCCGCTGGCCGGTCGCGCTGCCGGACCTGGCCTCTCGGCTGCGGGCGACGCTCGCCGTCGGGATCGGCGTGCCAACCGACGCGCTGCTCGCGGCGCTGCTGGCCAAGCACCTGGCGGACCGGCAGCTTCGCGTCGCACCGGACGTCCAGGCCTGGCTGCTGGCGCGGCTGCCGCGCGACGCCGCCGAGATCGCCGGCGCGGTCGCGGCGCTGGATGCGGCGGCACTGGCGGCGGGCGCGCCGGTCACCCGGGCGCTGGCGCGCGCGACGCTGCCGGGCCTCGCCGGTGACAATCCGGTTGCACCCGGCTCCTATGGCTCGCCCGGGCCCGGTGGGCTGGGGTAGTCTCGCGGCATGGACGTCCTCGCCCCCAAGGCCCCCGAGATCGCCGCCGGCATCGGCCCGGAGGATCCCGCGCGCTTCATCAATCGCGAGCTGTCCTGGCTGGCCTTCAACACCCGGGTTCTGGAGGAGGCGCAGAACCCCCGCCACCCCCTGCTCGAACGCCTGAGGTTCGTCGCGATCTCGGCCTCCAACCTCGACGAGTTCTATTCCGTCCGCGTCGCCGGCCTGATCGGGCAGGAAAGGGCGGGGGTGGGCGGCCTGTCCTCGGACGGGCTGACCCCGGGCCAGGCGCTGGCCGCCATCCATACCGAGGCCAAGATCTTGATCGACCGCCAGCGCGAGACCTGGGTCGAGCTGCGCGCCCAGCTGGCGGAGGCCGGGGTCGTGGTCAGCGAGACCGCCGACCTCTCGCCCGGCGACCGCGCCTGGCTCGAAAGCTATTTCCTCGACCGGATCTTCCCCGTGCTGACGCCGCTCGCGGTGGATCCCGCGCATCCCTTCCCCTTCATCGCCAATCTCGCGCTCTGCATGGTGCTGAAACTGGTGCGGGAGGAGGACGGCGGCACGATGCGGGCGCTGCTGCCGCTGCCGCCGCAGGTCGAGCGCTTCATCCGCCTGCCCGCCAGCGGCGACCCGAAGGCGCCGCGGCCCGCCGTGCGCTTCGTGATGCTCGAGGACCTGATCCTGCTGTTCCTCGATCGCCTGTTCCCGGGCTTCGTGCTGCACGAGGCCGGCCTCTTCCGCCTGATCCGCGACACCGATGTCGAGTTCGAGGAGGAGGCCGAGGACCTCGTCCGCAGCTACGAGACCGCGCTGAAGCGCCGGCGCCGCGGGCGCGCCATCCGGCTTTCCGTGGATGCGCGGATGCCACAGGACATGCTGGACCTCGTGGTGGGCGAGCTCGACGCCGACCCGCAATCCATCTTCAAGGTGGACGGGATCCTCGGCGTCGCGGACCTCCGGCAGCTGATCGTGGACGACCGGCCGGACCTGCTCTTCACGCCCTACACGCCGCGCTTCCCGGAACGGATCCTGGATTTCGGCGGGGACTGCTTCGCGGCGATCGCGGCGAAGGACATCGTGGTCCATCACCCCTACGAATCCTTCGATGTCGTGGTGCAGTTCCTGCGCCAGGCCGCGCGGGACCCGAACGTCGTCGCGATCAAGCAGACGCTCTACCGCACCACGCGCGACAGCCCGATCGTCAAGGCGCTGATCGAGGCGGCCGAGGCCGGCAAGTCCGTCACCGGCATCGTCGAGATCAAGGCCCGCTTCGACGAGGAGCGGAACATCGCGCTGGCCCGCGAGCTGGAAGCCGCCGGCGTGCAGGTCGTCTACGGCTTCGTGGAGCTCAAGACCCACGCCAAGGTCTCGCTCGTCGTGCGGCGCGAACGCGACGGGCTGCGCAGCTACGCCCATTTCGGCACCGGCAACTACCATCCCGTCACCGCGCGGATCTACACCGACCTCAGCTTCTTCACCGCCGATCCCGCCCTGACGCGCGACGCCGCGAAGCTCTTCAACTACATGACGGGCTATGCGCGCCCCGAGACGATGGAGGCGCTGGCCTTCGCGCCGCTGACCATCCGCCCCGCCCTGCTTGGCCTGATCGAGCGAGAGACCGCCTTCGCGCGCGAAGGCCGGCCCGGCGGCATCTGGCTCAAGATGAACTCGCTGGTGGACGAGCAGCTCATTGATGCGCTGTACCGCGCGAGCGCGGCGGGGGTGAAGGTCGATTGCGTGGTGCGCGGCATCTGCTGCCTGCGTCCGGGCGTTCCGGGCCTGTCCGACAACATCCGGGTGAAGTCCATCGTGGGCCGTTTCCTCGAGCACAGCCGGGTCTACGTCTTCGGCAACGGGCACAGGCTTCCATCCCGGCGCGCGCGGGTGTTCATCTCCTCCGCGGACTGGATGGCGCGGAACATGGACTGGCGGGTCGAGACGATGGTGCCGATCGAGAACCCGACGGTGCACGAGCAGATCCTGGACCAGGTGATGGTGGTCAACCTGCAGGACACGATGCAGAGCTGGCAACTCGGGCCCGACGCGGTCTATCGGCGTCTGGCGCCGGGCGACAGGCCGGTTTCGGCGCATGAATACTTCCGGACCAACCCGTCGCTCTCGGGCCGCGGCAGCGCGCTGAAGCCCCGCGTGGCGAAGGCCGGCAGGCGCGGCCGGCAGGACCGCGTGGCGCAGGATTGAGGCGCTTGGACAACCGCTTCGAACTGACGCCACCGCGGGTGACGCGGCGGCGGGCGGACCGGCCGCGACGGCTCGGCGTGGTGGATCTCGGCTCCAACTCCGTCCGCCTCGTGGTGTTCGAGGGGCTGTCGCGCAACCCCATGACCATCTTCAACGAGAAGGCGGTGCTCGGGCTGGGGCGGGGGCTGCAGCAGACCGGGCGGCTGAACGACGCCGCGGTGCCGCAGGCCCTGACCGTCCTCGGCCGCTACGCCGCGGTTGCCGGCGCGATGGGCGCCGATCCCGTGGAGATCCTGGCCACCGCCGCGACGCGCGACGCCGCCAACGGGCCTGACTTCATCGCCGCCATCAACGAACGCCTGCCCGATATCCCGGTCCGCGTGCTGTCGGGGCAGGAGGAGGGCGCGCTCTCGGCGGAGGGCGTGCTGCTCGGCTTTCCCGGCGCGGACGGGATCCTGGGCGACCTCGGCGGCGGGTCGCTGGAACTGGTGGAACTGAACGAGGGCGTCATGGGCCGCGCGGCCTCCCTGCCGCTGGGGGCCATCCGGCTTGCCGACCGCACCGGGGGGGAGGTGGCGAAGGCGCGTGCGCTGGTCGAATCCGACCTCAGCCACGTGCCCTGGCTCCGCCAAGGAGAAGGGCGGGACCTGTACCTCGTTGGCGGCGCCTGGCGGGCGCTTGCGCGCATGCACATGGCGCAGACGCGCTACCCCCTGCACATCGTCCACCACTACGTGTTGAAGCGCGACGAGGCGCGCGACCTCGCGGGCGTCATCGCCCAGGCGAGCCGCAAGACGCTGGAGAAGATGCCGGAGGCGCCGCTGAAGCGCCTGCAGGACATGCCCTTCGCCGCAGTGGTGCTGCGCCGTCTGCTGCGTGCGACCGGCGCGCGGCGCGTCGTGTTCAGCGCCAACGGACTGCGTGAGGGCTGGTATGCCGGTTTGCTGCCGGAGGCGATCCGCGCCGAGGACCCGCTGCGCGCCGCGGGCAACGATCTCGCCGCGCGCTACGGCCGCGATCCCGAGATGGCCCCGGCGCTCGCCGCCTGGACCGCGGGCCTGTCCGAGGAGGAGACGCCGGACGCGGCGACGCTGCGCGCGGCCTGCTGCGCCATGGCCGACATCGGCAGCCACGACCATCCGGACTACCGGGCGGAGCACGCCTTCTACCGCGTCCTTCGCCAGCCCGGCGTCGGCGTCGATCACCACCAGCGCGCCTTCCTCGCGATGGTGGTGGCGCTGCGCTACGAGGCCGAGGACGACGCGCCCTACCTCGCCATGGCGCGGCAGCTGCTGGATCCCACGGCGCTGCGGCGCGCGGCCGTGCTGGGCGCGGCGCTGCGGCTCGCCTTCACGCTGTCGGGCGGCACGCCGGCGCTGCTGGCGGGCACCGCGCTGAAGCGCGTCGGCGGCGAATTGCGGTTGCGCCTGGTGGAGGGGAGCGGCGTCTTCGCAGGCGAAAGCGTCCAGCGCCGGCTCGATGCGCTGGCGGCGGCGCTCGGGCTCAGCGCGACGGTCGAGATTGCCGGCAGATAAGACACGCCGACCTCAGAACCTGAAACGACCGCACCGGAGCCGCGACATTCCCGTCGCGAATACTTCCTTCAACTTGCAACCAGCCCTCTGCCTCCCCGTTCGCCTGGAACCCGCGGCCGCCCGCCGCGGGCCTGCCCCGGCGCGCAGCCCCCCGCTACTGCCGGGGCCATGCAGAAGGGACACGAGGATGGCTGAGAGCAGGCACGACAACCTATCGGGCGCCACACGATCGGCGCAGGCCACGCGCCAGGGTGCCGAGGCTGCGGCGCGCGGAGCCCAGGCCGGCGCGACGGCGCTGCGAGGCGCCGGCGGTGCCGCTGCGACGCTCGCGCAGAGCGGCGGGCAGGCGACGTCTCATGTCGCGCGCCAGGGCGCCCGCGAGGTCGCCGAGGACGGACGCCACGCGACCGATGCCGCCGCGCACGACATCGAGCAGACCGCCGAGCGCTATGCGGAGGCGCTGCGCCATGTCGCGCATGACCTGGGCCGCCTGATGATGGTGCCGCGCAGCGCCGGCGGCGGGCTGCAGGACATGCAGGAGGCGATGGGCGCGATGATGACCGGCGTGCTGCGCACCAACATTCGCATCACCTCGGAATTGTTCCGCCGCACCAACTTCGGCAGCCTGGCGGAGCTGCAGGGCACCTTCCTCCGGGAATACCTGGACGCGCTGATGGAGGGCGGCACCACCGTGCTGCGGGCGACACGCCGCACTGCGGAGGAGGCGCTGCGCCCACTGGAGCATCGCGCCACGGGCGACGGCGAGGACCGCCAGCCCCGCGTGGGGGAGGTGATGTCCCATGACGTCCGCGTGGTGAGCCCCGAGGAGACGGTGCAGCAGGCCGCGAAGCTGATGACGGAGGCCGACGCCGGGGCGCTGCCGGTGGGCGAAGGCGACCGCCTGGTCGGCATGGTCACCGACCGAGACCTCGCGTTGCGCGTGCTGGCCGAGGCGAAGGACCCGTCGCGCACCAAGGTGCGGGAGGTGATGTCGCCGGGCACGCGGTACGTCTTCGAGGATGCGCCGCTGGAGGAAGCCGCCGAAACGATGGAGCACGAGCAGCTTCGCCGGCTTCCCGTGCTGAACCGCGACAAGCGGCTGGTCGGGATCGTGTCACTGGGCGACCTCGCGCGGCGCAGGGCGCCCCGCGCAGGCCGCGCCATGGCCGGAATCGCGCGGGAAGGCGGCCGGCACGACCAGGCAGCGGGGTGAGCTAACCCTCGTCCCGGCGGGTCAGGCCGAGGCCCTGCGGATCCTCCTGCCCGGCCCGCCGGCGATCGAGCTCGTCGAAGAGCGAGCTGCCGATCATGCCGTCGAGGTGCGCGAGATAGGCGCGGACCTGTCTGGCGCGCGGGTCGTCCTCGCCCAGCGCTTCCTCGACGCCGCGCAACGCGGCGCGCATGCGGCGCAGCACCTGCACGCTGGTCGCGCCGAAGACGCGGATCTCGTCGAAGGCAAGGGAGAGGTAGTCGTCCCAGCTCGGCATCGGATAGACCAGGCGCAGCCGCCCATCCGCGTCCGCCTCGGCGCCGGCGTCGAGATCCACGCGGGCCAAGCGGCGCAGCAGGTCCTCGATCTGGTCGAGCGCCTGGACGGCGGTGGTGGGGTCGTTGATCGCTGGTGACAGCGCCTTGATCGCGATGTCCACCAGCAGGCGGATCGGATATTTCGGATCCTGTTCGTAGGTCCGGTCCAGGCCGAGCTTCACCGCGGCGCGCAGCGCGCGTGGCTCTATCGGGGCGCCGCCGTGCTGGCGCAGGATCGCCTTGCCGTCCGCAACGGTGTCCCCGACGGCGCAGGCCATGACGATCACCGCTTCGGCATGGCGCGCCAGCTCGACCAGGGCCGCGATGTCCAGCCTCTCGACGTAGCGCGGCGCGCCTTCGTGGCGAAGCGCCTGCACGACGGGCGCCGCCGGACGCTCGGGACGGACCGCGGGACCATGGGGCGCGGCGAACATCGCGGAGATCACGGCCCGGCCGGAATCCCCGATGTCGCGCAGCATCGCCGTGATCTGCAGGTCGTTCAGGCGACGGACCAGCAGCGCGAAGAAGAGCAGGCTCGCGAAGAGCAGGAACATCGCGATGAACCAGGACAGGACCGGCACGCCGGAGCCGCCGTCGCGGTCGGTCCAGGCGATGGTCGCGAGCGCATACATGAAGGTTGCGAAGAAGATCCCGAGCGCGTGGAAGGTCATGGGATCGCGGGAGAAGCGCAGCGCGATCCGCGGTGAATAGGCGACCGCGCTGAACTGCACCAGGACGAAGGCGACGGAGAAGACGATGGCCGTCAGCCCCATCACGCCCGATGCGGCGGCGCTCAGCACCGCAACGGCGGAGCTGTCGGACAGGCCGATGCTGAGATCCGGGAAGAAGCGGTGCTCGATCCGCGGGACGACGAAGGCGAGGACAATGCTGGCCACGGTATAGGCCAGCGGCAGCATCCAGCTCGGCATGCGCTCCCCCGCGCCACAGGCGTCGCGCGATCCTCCGCTACCTGTTGCTGCGCCGCAACTCCCGGGCTGTGGTAGACCTCGCGCCGTCATCGCCGGACAGGAGAATGGGATGCGACGCAGGGGCATGCTGGCGGCGCCGGCCGCGCTGATCGCCGCCGCGCCGGCTTCGGCGCAGCAGCTGGTCCAGGGGCCCCTGGCGGCGCCGCTGGAGCCGTTGCTCGAGCCGATCCGCGCCGCGCATGGCCTGCCCGCCCTGGCGGCGGCGGTGGTGCGCGACGGCCGCATCGTCGCGGCCGGCGCGACGGGCACGCGGCGCGCGGGGGCGTCCATCCCCGTCACGCGCGAAGACCGCTTCCACCTGGGCTCCGACACGAAGGCGATGACGGCGACGCTGGCCGCGACAGAGGTGGAGGCCGGGCGCATCGGGTGGGAGACGACGCTCGGCTCGCTCTTCCCCGACGTCGCGCCGATGGATGGGGGGCTGGCAGGGGTGACGCTGGTGCAGTTCCTCTCGCACGCATCGGGCCTGCCGCCGGACGACCAGTCCTTCGTCACGCTGATGCTCGCCGCGTACTCCGCCGGGAGCGACGACTCGCTAAACCTCGACGAGATGCGGCTCTGGATGCTGCGTGAATGGGCGAAGCGGCCCCTCGCGGCGGCGCCGGGCACGCCCTGGGCCTACGCCAACATGAACTACATCCTGGCCGCCTGCATGATCGAGCGCGTGACGCGCCGGACCTGGGAGGAGCTGGTGGCGGAGCGGATCTTCGCTCCGCTCGGACTGTCCTCGGCGGGCTTCGGTCCGCAATCGAGCCCAGGCCTGGTGGATGCGCCGCTGCCGCATTTCCGCCGGGCGGACGGTTCGCTGAAGCCGATGCTGGCGGGGCCGAACGCCGACGTGCCGGCTCCCGTTGGGCCCGCGGGCAACGTGCACCTCTCCATCCTCGATTTCGCGGCCTGGGCCAGCTGGAACGCGGGGGAGGGACGGCGCGGCCCCGCCATCATCAGGCCGGAGACCCTGAAGCTGCTGCACACCCCGCGCATCGCGATCCCGCCGAGGCCGGGCGATGCGCCTGGCGTGCCGGGGGAGGGCGGCTATGCGATGGGCTGGGGCGTGGTGCGGCAGGGCTACTCGACCGAGCCTTTCGTGACTCATACCGGGTCGAACGGAATGAACCGGGCGGTGGCCTACCTGCAGCCTGCGCTCGATTTCGCCATGGTGCTGGCGACGAACTGTTCCGACGCGCCGGCGGACGAGGCTCATGGACAGGCAGCGGTTGCGCTGTACCGGCGGTTCGGACCGGCGCGGTCGGGGTAGCGGTAGCGGGATACCGTCGTCTGAAATCCCTGGATCGGCTTGACTTTCCCGTCGATCCCCGCGATACGCGGCGCCACTCTCCACCCCCGGCAACCCGGAAACATCATGCTCACTCGCCAGACGGCTTCGCTGAAGCCGGCCGCAGTCCAGAAGGGCTGGGTGCTGATCGACGCGGAAGGCCTCGTCCTTGGCCGCCTCGCTGCGATCGTCGCCAACCGCCTGCGCGGCAAGCACAAGCCGCAATTCACTCCGCATGTCGATTGCGGCGACCATGTCGTCGTGATCAACGCGAAGAAGGTCCGCGTGACCGGCCAGAAGGCGGAGCAGTCCGTCTTCTACTGGCACACCGGCTACGCCGGCGGCATCAAGGGCCGCACCTTCCGCGAAAGGATCGAATCCGCCCACCCCGAGCGGGTGATCGAGAAGGCGGTGGAGCGCATGATCACGCGCGGTCCGCTCGGCCGTCAGCAGATGCGCAACCTGCATGTCTATGCCGGGCCCGAGCATCCGCACGGTGGCAACACCCCGGCCGCGCTCGATGTCGGCGCGCTGAACCGCAAGAATGTCGCCGCCGGCGGCGCGTCGAAGAAGGTCGCCTGAGCATGAGCGAGCAGGTTTCCCGCGGCGGGTCCCTCGCCGAACTCAAGGACATGGTCAGCGTGGCCGGCGGCCCCGCCGCGGCCGAGGCCGCGCCGGTGCGTGAGCCCAAGCGCGACGCCCAGGGCCGCAGCTACGCGACCGGCAAGCGCAAGAACGCCGTCGCCCGCGTCTGGGTGAAGCCCGGTAAGGGCGAGATGCAGATCAACGGCAAGCCGGCGGCGAAGTACTTCGCCCGCCCCGTGCTGCGCATGATGATCGCCCAGCCCTTCCTGGTCTCCGACCGCTACCAGCAGTTCGACGTGGTCGCGACCGTCGTGGGCGGCGGCCTGTCCGGCCAGGCCGGGGCGCTGCGCCACGGCATCTCCCGCGCGCTCACCTACTACGAGCCCGGGCTGCGCCCGCTGCTGAAGAAGGCAGGCTTCCTCACGCGCGACCCGCGCGTGGTCGAGCGCAAGAAGTACGGCAAGGCCAAGGCCCGACGTTCCTTCCAGTTCTCGAAGCGCTGACGCCCGACGGACCGGGCGTCGCGCCCGGCCTGCATGGCTGGTTTAGCCGGGGGGCGGGTCCGCAAGGGCCCGCCCCTCTTGCTTTTGCGGCGCCATTTCGCGCCAAGTTGCGACCGGAGGAGTACTACGATGGCCAAGGGCCCGATCCCGAGCGTCTTCATCGACGGCGAAGCCGGTACGACCGGGTTGCAGATCCGCGAGCGCCTGGCGCGCTTCCCGGGGCTGGCGCTGCGATCGATCGCGCCGGAACTGCGCAAGGACGTGGAGGCCAAGCGCGCCCTGCTGGCCGAGGTGGACCTGGTCGTGCTCTGCCTGCCCGACGAAGCGGCTAAGGAGACGGCAGCGATGGCCGCCTCCCTCGGCCCCGCGGGGCCGAAGCTGCTGGACGCCTCGACCGCGCACCGCACGCATCCCGACTGGGTCTATGGCTTCGCGGAGCTCGACGCCGCGCAGGAAGCGGCCATCGCGGCCGCGCCGCGTGTTGCTAATCCCGGCTGCTACCCCACCGGCGCCATCGCGCTGCTCCGCCCGCTGGTGGAGGCCGGGATCCTGCCGCCGGACTATCCCCTGACGGTCAACGCGGTCTCCGGCTACACCGGCGGCGGCAAGTCCATGATCGCGGAATACGAGCCGGCGCGCCAGGCGCCGCCCTTCTTCCTCTATGGGCTCACGCTCGAGCACAAGCACCTGCCGGAGATCCAGAAATACGGCGGGCTGACGCGGCGGCCGATCTTCGTCCCGTCGGTCGGCGATTTCGCGCAGGGCATGCTGGTCAGCGTGCCGCTGCACCTGTCCCTGCTGAACGGCAGCCCGAAGGTCGCGGAGCTGGAGGCGGCGCTGCGCCGGGCCTATGCGCGCTCGACCTGGGTGAGCGTGCCTGCCGCCGACCCCAAGGCGCGCCTGGCGCCGGAGGAGCTGAACGGCAGCAACATGCTGGAGCTCCGCGTCTACGGGAACGACGCGCATGGCCAGGCCGTGCTGGTCGCTAAGCTCGACAACCTCGGCAAGGGCGCATCGGGCGCGGCGGTGCAGAACATCGGGCTGATGCTCGGCGTGGATGTCGCGCCGGCGCTGCCGCTTGCGGCGGAGTAGGGCGCTTGGCGCAGAACATCCTGCCCTTCGAGGGCCAGCTTCCGCGCATCCATCCCGATGCCTGGATCGCGCCGACCGCGGTCGTGATCGGCGATGTCGAGATCGGGGCCGACAGCTCGGTCTGGTATCACTGCGTGCTGCGCGGCGACACCAACATCATGCGCATCGGCGCCCGCACGAACATCCAGGACGGCTCGATCCTGCACCTCAATGCCGGGGCGGAGCCGCTGATCATCGGCGACGACGTGACCATCGGGCATGCCTGCATCGTGCATGCTTGCACGCTGAAGAACCGCGCCTTCGTCGGCATGGGCGCCACGGTGCTGGATCGCGCGGTGATCGAGGAAGGGGGCATGATCGGCGCCGGCGGAGTGCTGACGCCGGGCAAGGTGATCGGGCCGATGGAGCTCTGGATGGGCAATCCCGCCAGGCTCGTTCGCGTGATGTCCGAGGAGGAGCGCGCGCGCTTCGACAAGACCGCGCCGGGCTATGTCGAGTTGTCGAAGCGCCACCGCGCGAGCCTGGCGTGAAGCGCCGCGCCCTGATCCTGCTGCCGCTGGCGGCCTGCGCGGGGCCGCAGGGGCCGGCGCTGCCGACGCCGTCCTCGCTGAGAGGGTCGGGCGATCCGCCGGTGGCGGCGATCGGCAACACGGCTTTCGTCTTCGGCAGGCCCGGCAGCCTCGCCGGCCGGCCGGCCGATGCGGCGGATGCGATCGCGCAGCTGGAATGGCTTGCCGTGGTGCTGGCGACCGACCAGCGCTTCACCGCCATGCCGCCCCTGGTGCAGCCCGGCCTGCGGTCCGGCCGCGACGAGGTGCGGGCCGCCTTCGGCGTGCCGCTGGACTATCCTGCGCCCGACGCGGTCGCGGGCTTCGACGCGGTGGCGGAGTCGCTGCACCGCTTCGATGTCACCGGCGCGGAGTTGGCGATGGCCTACCTCGTCGGTCGCGCGCGCGTGCCGGACGCGCTCGCGATGCTCAACTACCTCCCGCCCTTCCGGCGCGCCGCTTCGGGCACGGCGCAGGCGCAGATCGGGCTCAGCGAGCTGGTGCGGCGCGGCGGGGGCTAGGGCCCGCTTGCCAGGGCGGGCCGCTGACGCGACGCTCCGCCTTCGCATCACCGGGGAACGCCATGGCCAGCCGCCTGCTCTGCGAGATCGACCTGGAGGCGCCGGGCAAGCGCACGGGCTTCCTGCGCCTGCCGCATTCCACGCATGAATCCGCCTATGGCTGGATCCCGATCCCGATCGCGGTGATCGCCAACGGGCGCGGACCGACCATTCTCCTCTCGGCCGGCAACCATGGCGACGAATACGAGGGCCAGATCGCGCTTGGCCGTCTGATCCGGGAAGTCGAGCCAGGCCAGGTGCAGGGTCGCATCATTGCGCTGCCCGCGCTGAATTTCCGCGCCGCGCAGGCGGGCCGCCGCACCAGCCCCGTCGACGGCGGCAACCTCAACCGGAGCTTTCCCGGCGTCGCCGACGGGACACCGACGCAGCAGATCGCGTATCACATGGACAGCGTCATCCTGCCGCTCTGCGATGCCGTGGTGGACCTGCATTCCGGCGGGTCGTCGCTGATGTACACGCCCTCCGCCCTCGCGCGGCGCGGCGACGCAGCGGTGTTCGAGAGGCAGCTCGGCATGCTCAGGGCCTTCGGCGCGCCGCATTCCTACATCGTGCAGCCCGGCGGCCTCTGGGGCGGGACCCTGTCGGATGCCTGCGCGCTACGCGGCATCCCGCAACTCGGCACGGAGCTCGGCGGCGGGGGGCATGCGACGCCGGCGACGGTCGGCGTGGCGGAGCGCGGCATCGCCGGCGTGCTGCGGCATCTCGGAATCGCCGACCTCGACTGGGACGGTCGCGTGGCGCGGCCGACGCGGCTGCTGCAGGTCGGCGGCTCCGACTACTTCGTCCATGCGCCCGACCCCGGCGTGTTCGAGCCGCTGGCCGAACCTGGCGAGGAGGTGAAGGCAGGCCAGCCCGCGGGACGGCTGCACCAGACCGAGGTGCCGTGGCGGGAGCCCATCGCCGTGCATTTCGCCCGGGACGGGGTGGTGCTGGTGAAGCGTTGGCCGGGGATGACGGCGCGGGGAGATTGCCTGTTCCATCTGGGGACTGATCTCGGGGGGTAGCGGGCCGCGCGGCGCCCAAAGTGGCATCCGCTGCCAAGTCGCCTTATCTCACGCGAACCCAGGAAGGATCGCCGCCATGACCGCCTGCATCGTCGGCTGGGCCCACAGCCCCTTCGGCAAGCTCGAGGACCCCGACATCGAGAGCCTCCTCGGACGCGTCGCGCGTGCCGCCATCGAGGATGCGGGTATCGCGCCGTCCGAGGTCGACGCCGGCTTCGTCGGCGTCTTCAACGCCGGCTTCTCGAAGCAGGACTTCTTCGCCTCGCTGGTCCTGCAATCCCTCCCCGAGCTGCGCTTCAAGCCGATCACCCGCTACGAGAACGCCTGCGCGACGGGCTCCGCCGCCATTCACGGAGCGCTCGATTTCCTCGCGGCGAAGCGGGGCCGCTTCGCGCTTGTCGTCGGCGCGGAGAAGATGACGGCCGCGACCAATGCCGAGGTCGGCGACAACCTCCTCGCCGCCTCCTACCGCCGCCAGGAAGGCGAGATCCCCGCGGGCTTCGCCGGCGTCTTCGGCCGCATCGCGGAGGCCTATTTCCAGCGGCATGGCGACCAGTCCGACGCGCTTGCCGCCATCGCGGCCAAGAACCATCGGAACGGCGTCGCCAATCCCTATGCGCAGATGCGCAGGGATCTCGGCTTTGCCTTCTGCCGCGCCGAGAGCGAGAAGAACCCTTTCGTGGCCAGGCCGCTGAAGCGGACCGATTGCAGCCTGGTCTCCGACGGCGCCGCCGCCCTGGTGCTGACGGACGAGGAGACGGCCCGGTCCATGGCGAAGGCCGTTCGCTTCCGCGCCGCCGCCCAGGCCACCGACTTCATGCCGATCTCCGGCCGCGACATCATCCGCTTCGAGGGCGCGCGCGCGGCCTGGGGCAGGGCCCTCGAGGCCGCTGGTCTAACCCTGGCAGACCTCTCCTTTGCCGAGGTGCATGACTGCTTCACCATCGCCGAGCTCATCGAGTACGAGGCGATGGGCCTGGCGCCGGAAGGGCAGGGGGCGCGCGCCGCGCTGGAGGGATGGACCGCGAAGGATGGGCGGCTACCCGTGAACCCGTCGGGCGGGCTGAAGTCGAAGGGCCACCCCATCGGCGCCACGGGGGTCTCCATGCACGCCATGGCCGCGATGCAGCTGACCGGCTCGGCCGGTGAGATGCAGTTGCCGCGCGCCGACGTCGCGGGGGTCTTCAACATGGGTGGGGCTGCGGTCGCGAATTACTGCTCGATTCTGGAGCGGCTGGAGTAGCGCGCCCGAGGGGCGGCGGGCTCTGGCACGCCGATTGCTACTCCTTCAGCGTCATGCGGCGGGCCGTGCCCGTCCCTGGCAGCTTAGCCTTCCTCAACCTTGCCTTGGGGCCGGTCCGAAAGGACCGGCCCTCTTCTTTTCGGCCTTCTCCACGGGCTCTGCTCGAGTCGGCAGCGCTGCGCTGGCTTGGGCGACACCATGCAGTCTCTCATCGAATCGGATCAGGCGCGCACAGCGTTAGTGCTCAAGCGCCGCAAGAACTGCAAAATGCAAACCGATTTGCGTTGCAGGCGGCGGATCAGCCCCGCTGCCGCCCATTCGGCTCAGTTCTGCTGCTCGCCCTGGTGCGGGATGCACTGCCCGAAATTCTCGAGCCCTGACCGGCGCTGCATGAAGGCCTGGCTCCCCGGGAAGCCCGACGCCTGCTGGTTCCGCTGCGCCCAGGCCACCCAGGAATTGAAGGCGGTGATGTAGGAGGCCCGCATCTGGTCCTCCGCCCGGAGACATTCCGTCAGGCTGTCGAACACCATGTTCGTGGGCACCGGGGTCGTCCCGAAGATCATGACCACGAGCAACCACTTCATCGCCTGCCCCCCAGACCCGCCGGACCATGCCGCGCGCATCGTCCGTCGGCAAGTCAACCGTGACGTGCCATTACCCTAACGAGTCCCGCGGCATCTGGCGCGGGTGCCGTGAGATGCCCTGAACTTGTGGCCGCCCTGTCCCGACAGGAGGTTCCAGCCCCCGCCTGCCGGCGGTAAGACCCCGGCCGTGACGAACCCGCCCCTGCTTCCGGCCCGCCTGGCCGTGATCGTCCCGGTCTACCGCGAGGCCGCCAATGTCCTGCCCCTGGTCGAGCGCCTGCGCGAGACCCTGAAGGACATCCCGTGGGAGGCGGTCTTCGTGGACGACGACAGCCCCGACGGCACGACCGAGGCGGTGCGTGCCATCGCGGCAACCGACCCGCGCATCCGCGGCATCCGCCGCGTCGGGCGGCGCGGGCTCGCCTCGGCCAGCATCGAGGGGATGCTCTCGGTCTCCGCGCCCTATGTCGCGGTGATGGACGGCGATCTCCAGCACGACGAGACGATCCTGCCGACCATGCTGGCGGCGGTGGAGGGCGGGGCGGACATCGCCATCGGCTCCCGCCATGTCGAGGGCGGCGCCGCCGCGGGTGGCTTCTCGGCGGCGCGGGCGGGGCTCTCGGACGCAGGGACGCGGCTGGCCCAGGCGCTGTTGCCGACGCCAGTGGCGGATCCCATGAGCGGCTTCTTCCTGCTGCGCCGAGACCTGGTGGAGCGAATCGCGCCGGGGCTGACGGGGCGCGGCTTCAAGATCCTGCTCGACATCCTGCTGACCGCACCGCGCGGGCTGACGGTCGCCGAGGTCCCCTATTCCTTCCGCCAGCGCGAGCACGGCGATTCCAAGCTCGATGCCAAGGTGCTGCTGGAGTTCGGCGGCCTGCTGCTCGACAAGTTCACCGGCGGCATCGTGCCGCTGCGCTTCGTCGCCTTCGCGGCCGTCGGGCTGATCGGCGTCGTGGTGCACATGGCGACCCTGATCCTGCTGGTCGGCCTGACCGGGGCGGCCTTCGGCGCCAGCCAATGGATCGCGACCTTCGTGGCGATGAGCGCGAATTTCGTGCTGAACAACCGCATCACCTACCGCGACGCCAAGCTCCGTGGCCCGAGGCTCTGGCGGGGCCTGGCGCTGTTCTACGTGGTCTGCGGCCTGGGCGCGGCGGCCAACGTCGGCATCGCCAGCCTGCTGCTGCGCGACGGCATCGTGGCCTGGGGCCTGGCGGGCGCGGCAGGCGCGCTGATCACCGTCGTCTGGAACTACGCGGTGTCTTCCACCCTGGTTTGGCGCACGCGCTGACGCGAAGCGCGCCGCGGGCTATACGCGGCGCGAGATGAACCCCTGGCTCGCAGCGCTGCTCGCGGTCACGGCGCTGCGGCTGGCCGTCGCGGCCGCGATGCCGCTCGCGCCGGACGAGGCCTATTATTGGGTCTGGTCGCGCATCCTGCAGGGCGGCTACCTCGACCACCCTCCCATGATCGCGGTCTTCATCCGCGCGGGCACGCTGGTCGCGGGCGACGACGCTTTCGGCGTCCGGCTGATGGGGCCCCTGGCGATCGCCCTCGCCAGCCTGGCGCTGGCCGACGCCGCGAACCGGCTCTTCCCGGACCGGCGCCCCGGCGTCTGGGCGGCGGCGCTGTTCAACGCGACCCTGCTGGTGGGCGCGGGCGGCATCCTGGCCACGCCCGACCTGCCGCTGCTGGTATTCTGGACGCTGGCGCTCTGGGCCGCCGCGCGGCTTCACGCGTCGCAGGACGGGCGCTGGTGGCTGGCCTTCGGGCTCCTCGCAGGGCTGGCGCTGGCGTCGAAATACACCGCCGTGCTGCTCGGCGCCGGGGCGGTGGCCTGGCTGGTCGCCTGCCGCGGCGCCTGGCGCTGGTGGTGGGACTGGCGGCTCTATGCAGGCGGGGCGATCGCGATGGTGGCCTTCGCGCCGGTCGTCGCCTGGAACGCCGGGCATGGCTGGGTCTCTTTCGCCAAGCAGGGCGGGCGGGTCGCAGCCGGGGCGGGCTTCACCCCGCGCTTCCTCGGCGAGCTTCTGGCCGGCCAGGTCGGGCTGGCGACGCCGATCGTCTTCGTGCTGTGCGTCACCGGCGTCGCGGGCGCAGCGCTGGCCTGGTGGCGGCGTGGCGACACCCCGGCGGGCCTGCTGGTCGCCATGGTCGTGCCGGGTGCGGCGCTGTTCCTTTGGCAAGCGATGGGCAGCCGCGTGCAGGGCAACTGGCCCGGCATCCTCTACCCCGCTGCGTGCATCGCCGCCGCCGCCTTCACGCGGCGGCGGGTGCTGCGCTGGCGCGGGCCGGCCGTCGGGCTCGGGCTGGTGCTGGCGCTTGCGGGCTATCTCCAGGCCATGTTCCAGCTCGTGCCGCTGCCACGGCGGATGGACCCGACGCTCGCGCAGCTCGGCGGCTGGGACGCCCTGGCCGCGGCGGTGGAGGCCGAGCGTCGACGGATAGGCGCTGATTTCGTCGTCGCCGAGGAATATGGCCTGGCCGGCCAGCTGGCGCTGCGCCTGCCGCCCGGGGTCAAGCTCGCCGGGCTCGAGCAGCGGCGCTGGACCTTCTTCGACCTGCCGCCGCCGCCGGCGACCGGCACCGGCCTGCTCGTTCAGAGCACGCGCCGCGACAGCGAGCCCGAATGGACCGGCGCGGTGCCGCTCGGCACCGAGGTCGAGCGGAGCCGCGGCGCGCAGGTCGCCGAGCGCTATCGCCTGTTTCGCGTCGAGCCTCGCCAGGACCTGCCTGCGGCGCTGCTGCCCCGCCCCGGCGGAACCTGAAACCCTGCTCCGGCGAAACACCAATGCGGCAATGTGCTTGACGGATCGGGACGCGAGCCGACACTGCATTGCCGGCCCTTGACCGGAACCCGGAGAGAAAGATGCGCATCATCCGCAGGCGTGGCTGGGAGATCCCCGACGGGCAGGCGACGCCGGAGCACCTCGTCCTGAACCGCCGTGCCCTGATGGCCGCGGCGGGCGCGGGGGCGATGCTGTCCACCGAGGCGCAGGCCCAGTGGCTCTTCGGCGGCAGCCGTGGCGGCGGCGCGACCGATCCCTGGGCGCGCAACCCCGCCGACCTGGCCGACCTGCCCCAGGCCATGCGCAACCCGCGGTACCAGCCCGGCCGCGCGCTGAGCCCGGAGCGCGACGCCGTCACCTACAACAACTTCTACGAATTCGGCTCCGACAAGGGGATCTGGAACCAGGCGATCCGCATGCCGACGCGCCCTTGGACCATCAAGGTCGAGGGCATGGTCGAGCAGCCCGGCGAGTTCGGCGTGGACGACCTGATCCGCCGCTTCGGCCTGGAGGAGCGCGTCTACCGCCTGCGCTGCGTAGAGGCCTGGTCCATGACCGTGCCCTGGACCGGCTTCCAGCTGTCCAAGCTGCTCGATGTGGTGCGGCCGCAGGGTTCCGCGCGATTCGTCCGCTTCGAGACCGCGCAGCGGCCCGACGCGATGGTCGGCCTGCGTCAGTCCTGGTACCCCTGGCCGCATGTCGAGGGCTGCACGATCGAGGAAGCCGCCAACGAGCTGGCCTTCATGCCCGTCGGCCTCTTCGGCAAGCCACTGCCGCCGCAGAACGGCGGGCCCTTCCGCGTGGTCTTCCCCTGGAAATACGGCTTCAAGTCCGGCAAGTCGGTCGCGCGCATCGTCGTCACCGACCAGCGCCCGAAGAGCTTCTGGGAGACCCTCCAGGGCAACGAATACGGCTTCTGGGCCAATGTGAACCCTGAGGTCGCGCATCCCCGCTGGAGCCAGGCGACCGAGCGGCTGATCGGCAGCGGCGAACGCGTGCCGACCAGGCTCTTCAACGGCTATGGCGACTTCGTCGCCAACCTCTATGCCGGCATGAACCTGTCGCAGCGCGATCTCTGGATGTAGGCGATGGTCGGGCGCGTCGCCATCGGCATCCTCATCGTCATCTCGGTCGCGCTGATCGGCTTCTACGGCCTGTTCGGCTCGCTGAGCTCGGCCATCGGATCGGTCTATCCGCGCTTCGGCATCGTGGTCAGCACCGTGACGGAGGAGACGATCTCGAAGACCTTCTACGTCGCGATCGTCAGGCCGCTGGTCGAGGCGCCGGCCTGGATCTACCCGCTCCTCGCTGCCGCGCTCATCCAGCTCAACCAGCGGCTGCGGGCGCGGGATGTCGGATGACGCGCGCGCCCATGTGCTGCTGGTCGAGGACACCGCCTCCCTCGCGGCGGTCTACACGGAATATCTGCGCGCGGCGGGGCACGAGCCCGAGCATGCGCGTAACGCCGCCGAGGCGCTGAGGCTCGCGCGCGCGGCGCCGCCGGACGGCGTGCTGCTGGACCTGCGCCTGCCCGACGGGGACGGGCTTTCCGTGCTGAGGGAACTCAGGCGCGACATGCCCGACGTGCCGGTGATCGTGATGACGGCACATGGCTCGGTCGCGACGGCGGTCGACGCGATGCGCAGCGGCGCGTCGGACTTCCTGGTCAAGCCCTTCGCGGCGGAGCGGCTGGCCGTGACGCTGGCCAATGCGCTGGAACGCGCGGCGCTGCGGCGGGAGGTGCGGGACCTCACCGCCGCGAAGCCGCGCACCGCGCTGCGCGGCTTCATCGGCGCGGCGCCCGCGATGCAGGCAGTCTATCGCGTGCTGGAAACTGCGGCGCAGTCCAAGGCGACGGTCTTCATCACCGGCGAGAGCGGCACCGGCAAGGAGCTGGCCGCCGAGGCCGTGCACGCGCTCTCGCCGCGGCGGGACGGGCCCTTCGTGCCGATCAATTGCGCGGCCATCCCGCGCGACCTGATCGAGAGCGAGATCTTCGGCCATGTCCGCGGCGCCTTCACCGGCGCGGTCGCCGACCGCATCGGCGCGGCGCAGGCTGCCGATGGCGGCACGCTGTTCCTCGACGAGCTCTGCGAGATGGACCTCTCGCTGCAGGGCAAGCTGCTGCGCTTCATCCAGTCCGGCACCTTCCAGCCCGTCGGCAGCACCACGGCGCGGCGCACCGATGTCCGCTTCGTCTGCGCGACCAACCGCGACCCGCTGGAGGAGGTGAAGGCCGGCCGCTTCCGCGAGGACCTTTATTACCGGCTGCATGTCGTGCCGCTGCGCCTGCCGCCGTTGCGCGAGCGCGGCGAGGACGTGATCGCGATCGCCGAGGCGATCCTGGCCAAGGCCACGCAGGAGGAAGGCAAGGCCTTCGGCGGCTTCACCGAGGAAGCGCGCCGCGCGCTGCTGGCGCATCGCTGGCCCGGCAACGTCCGGGAGCTCGAGAACGTCGTGCGCACGGCGGTGGTGCTGCATGACGGCGAGCTCGTGGAGGCTTCCATGGTGCCGCTCGTGGCCGGGCCGGCGGTGGCTCCGGTGCCGCCGCCCGAGTCGGTGCCCCCGCCGCGCCTGCCGAGGGGCCTGGCCGCCGCCGATGCCGCCCGGCTGATCCGGCCGCTGGCGGAGATCGAGCGCGAGGCGATCGAGCGCGCCGTCGAGCTGTGCGATGGCAACATCCCGAAGGCCGCGGCGCATCTCGGCATCAGCCCGTCCACGCTATACCGCAAGAAGGCGGCATGGGAGGCGGCGGCGGAGTAGGGCGCGGCATTGCCGCTTCGCCCGTCGCTGCCCACCTTCCGCCTTGCATGGACTTCCTGCTTGCGCATGAACCGCTGATCCGCCTTGCGGCTTTCGCCTCGGTGCTGGGGGCGGTGGCGGTGCTGGAAGCGGCGCTGCCGCGCCGGCGCCGCGGCTTCGGGCGCTGGCGGCGCTGGCCGTCCAACCTCGGCATCGTCGTGCTGGACACGATCGTGCTGCGGCTGGTCTTCCCGATGGCGGCGGTCGGCGTGGCGCTGGCGCTGGAAGGGCGCGGGATCGGTTTGCTGCCGTGGCTCGGGCTGCCGGCCGTGGTCGCGGTGCCGGTCGCGGTCGTGCTGCTCGACCTCGCGATCTATCTCCAGCACCGGGTCTTCCACGCGGTGCCGCTGCTGTGGCGGCTGCACCGGATGCACCATGCCGACCTCGATTTCGACGTCACCACGGGGTTCCGCTTCCACCCCGGCGAGATCCTTCTGTCCATGGCGTTCAAGCTGGTGGTGGTCGCGGCGCTCGGCGCGCCGGCAGCGGCGGTGCTGGTCTTCGAGGTGCTGCTGAACGCAGGGTCCATGTTCAGCCACGCCAACCTGCAGCTGCCGGGCTGGCTGGACCGCGTGCTGCGGCTTGTCGTGGTGACGCCGGACATGCACCGCGTGCACCACTCGGTGGACCGGCGCGAGACCGACAGCAATTTCGGCTTCAACCTGGCGATCTGGGACCGGGTCTTCGGGACGTATCGCCCGCAGCCCGCGGCGGGACATGAGGGGATGACGATCGGGATCGAGGCGTTCCGCGATCCCGCGGAGTTACGGCTGGACAGGATGCTGACGCAGCCGGTGCGGGGCGAGAGAAGGTAGCGCGAACCCCCACCCGCCTCGCTTCGCTCGGCACCCTGCCCCGCGCGCGGGAGAAGGAGATCGGCGCCACCGCTCCCTCTCGCGAAGCGGGGGAGGGTGGCCGCGCAGCGCCCGGGTGGGGGCTTGCGCGCCCTACGCCAGCCCGAGCCGCTTCCGCGCCAGCCCGATCACCCGGAGCGCCTCTGGCCACATCCCATGCCGCGCGACGTCCGCGCTGCCGCACCACATCACCTCGGTGACGTCTCCACCCGCGCGCGCCTCGCCGCTTTCCCAGCGCGCGACATAGTCGATGATGGTGTAGTGGAAGCGCGGCCGGCCTTCCTCGCCAGGCGTGATCGCGTCCACCACCGCGAGCAGGTCGAGCGGTCCCACTTCGATTCCGGTCTCCTCGCGCAACTCGCGCCGCGCGCAGGCTTCCGCCGTCTCGCCGAGGCGCTGGCCACCGCCGGGCAGGGACCACTCGCCGAGCCGCGGCGGGCGGCCGCGGCGGATCAGAAGCACATCGTTGCCACGGAAAGCCAGCACGCCGATGCCGACCCAGGGGCGCGTCGGATACTCGCGCGAATTGCCACTCACTGCTGGGGCTGCGCGGGCGCGCGCTGTTCCTTCACGAGATCGGCGAGGCGCGGCACCATCGCCTTCTCCTTCCACTGGCCAACCTGGTAGGCCCAGCCGCGCCAGCGCGCGTTCAGCCGCGCGGCTTCGTCATCGCCCTCCGCGGACAGCCGCACCCAGAACTGCTCGCCATCCTTCCGCGCGGCGACGCCGATCTTCAGATTGTCGGTCAGCTCGAACTTCGACTCGCCGAGCCACTCGCCGGGCATTTCCGCCGCCGCCTTCACCTCGAGGAAGGTCAGGAATTCGAAGGCGCGGGCCATCTCGTCGATGCTGATCTCGTCGAGCTCCGGGGTCTCGGTCGGCTCGATCACAGACAGCGGCGCGTCGAGGTCGCGGCCGCGACGAAGAACGAGCGATCCTTCGCCGGCCCGGAAGACCTCGACCGCGCGGACGCGATCGCGCTGGATGTTGGCGAGGTCGCGGTCGATCCAGAGATTCGGGTCGGCATCCACGGGCAACCGCCCTTCCGCGAGCCAGGCCTGGTTCTCGCCGGGGCGGCGGACATAAACGGATTCCGGCACGTTGCCCTGCACGCGCATCCGGCGCCGGCCCACGATCAGCTCCGCGATCGGCCGGCCTTCCGCGTCCAGCACCTTCAGCAGCGACGACGTCGAGCCCTCCTTCGTCGGGTCGTCCACGCCGAGGCGTTCCAGCATCTCGGGGTTCGCAGTGCGCGGCTCGCTGAGCCGCAGTTCCGTCAGACCGACCAGCACTTCGCGGACGCGTTCGGGCCGCGCGGGGTATTCGCCCCGGGCGGGCAGCACCCAGTTCTCGGGCGAGGCGCGGCGGACGACCAGCGTGCCGTCGTGGCGCGTGACCTCGATCCGCGCGGCATTCGCCAGCCGCGGCGCGAGGCCCGGGAAGGCCAGCGGCGTCGAGGAGGAGGGTGGCGGCTCCGCCCTGTCCGGGGTCAGCAGTACCGCGGCGCCGACCGTCCCGGCCGCGGCGCCACCCAGGATCAGCAGGGTCCTTCGCTTCATGCGCGCGCTCCCGCGCGCCGGCGCGCGCGGTAGACGCCAAGGCCGACCGCGAAGAACGTGAGCAGCGCCGGCACCAGCGCGATGTTCACGAGCCGGATGCGGTTCTCCAGCGTCTCGATGTCACGACGAAGCTCGAGCTGGACGTTGCGGAGCTCGCCGCGGGTGCGGCGGATCTCCTCGCGCGCGCGGTCGATCTCGGCGCGCTGCTCCGGCGTGATGACGGCCGCGGTCTGCTGGCCCTGGCCAGGGCCCTGACGGAGTTCGCGCAGGCGGCGCTCGGTCGCTTCGAGGCGTTCCTGCAGGCCGCGCTCGGTCTGGCGGTACTGCGCCTCGGCGTCGCGGCGGATGCCCTCGACCAGTTCGAAGGGACGCAGGGACTCGCCGCGGGAGCGCAGCCCGACCAGCGCCTCGCCGCCCGCCATCGTGTCGGCGAGGTTGACGACCAGCGCGCCGTTGTCGCTGAAGGGGGTCGCGACCTGCTGGTTGAAGAAGTCCTGCACGCGGACCCAGAAGCGGTCCTCCAGGATGTCGGCGTCATTGGCGACGATGAGGTTCGCCGGCCCTTCGGTCCGTGCGCGATGCGCGGGGAAGTCGGCCGGGCGCTCCGCGCCCTCGGGCGGATCGGGCGGGGCCTGGAAGGCGGAGGTGAGCTGGCCGCGAAAGCGCGCCACGATGACGTGGGAAGCGGTCTCCGGCCGGAATTCCGCCAGCAGCCGCGCGGGATTTGGCTCCTGCCGCACGCGCGTGGCGTCCACGACCTGCGTGCGGTCGCTGGTGGTAATCAGCGGGATGAACTCGATATTGCTGCCGTCGCGCCGGCGCACCGAACCCGCGGACGCCACCGTGACCTGCGACAGCTCCGCCGTCGCGATCTCGCTGCGGTTCAGCCCGGCCTGCGGGACGTTGTACCAGGCGATGTAGTCCACGGACTGCACGCGGTCGCGCGGATCGGCGCGCACGCGCCAGGCGCCGCGCTGGTCCAGCACGACCTTGTCGTCCGGCGCCTCGATCCCCCAGGCCTGGTACAGGCGGTTCAGGTTGGACGAGGTGTCGCGCGGGGGCGCGCCGCCCATGGTCGGGCGCAGCGCCATTCCTTCCTCATGCGGGTCGGTGAAGGCCATCAGCCGCCCGCCGCGCATCACGAACTGGTCGATGGCATAGAGCGTGGCGTCGGACAGACCCTGCGCGTGGGCGACCATCAGCACGTTGACATCGGGGTCGATGACCTGTGCGTCGAGCGGGATGTCCCGCACAGTGTAGAACTGGCGGAGCTGGTTCATCACGACATAGGGCTGGCCCATGCCGGGCTGGCGCATCATCATCGTCCTGGGATCGCCGTTCAGCGGCAGCGACGACATGACGCCGAGCACGGGGCGGCGCGGGTTCGACAGTTCCCACACCAGCTTCGTCAGATCGTATTCCAGGAAGCGGTCGCGCTCCGGCTGGAAGAAGGCGATGACGCGCTCGTCGTCCAGCAGGTTGACGCCGGCCAGGCCGAACCAGACCTGCTCCCCGGACTGGTCCAGCGGCACGCCCTGGAGGCCGAGCGCCTGGGCGCGGTCCTCGGTCTCGGTGAAGGGCTCGGGGTCGAGGACCTCGAGCCGGATCTTGCCGCGCGCGATCGCCACGTATTCGTCGAGCATGGCGCGCACGCGATCGGCATAGGCGCCGTAGTTCGGGAGCTGCGCGCCGAGCCGGCGCGAATAGAACAGCCGCAGCGTGATGGGGTCCTGCAGGTTCTGCAGCACCTGCTTCGTGCCGTCGGAGACCGTGTAGAGCCTGCTCTGCGTGAGATCGAGCCGCGCCGAGCCGAGCAGCCGGTCGGACAGCATGTTGACGCCGACGGCGAGAACGGCGGCGAGGATCAGCCCGATCGCGGCGGAAAGGCCGCGCTTGCCCCGAGGGGCGGGTGCCTGGGCGGGAAGGGCGGTGGTGCTCATGTCAGTCCGCCTTCCTCTGGTCCACCGCGACGGTGTTGGCGAAGAGGAAGAAGCCGATGAAGGACGCGAAGAAGACGATGTCGCGCGCCGCGATCACGCCGCGCGCGAAGCCCGACAGGCGATCCGTCACGCTGATGCCGCGCGCGACATCCGCCAGCGCGGGCAGGCGCGTCGTCAGGAAGTCCGTGACGACCGGGCTGCCGGCCGCGACGAGGAAGAAGCAGGCGGTCACGCCGAGCACGAAGGCGATGACCTGGTTCTTCGTCATCGCCGAGATCGCCGCGCCCACCGACAGGAAGGCGCCGGCGACCAGCAGGCAGCCGAGATAGCCCGTCGCGATCACCCCGTTGTCGGGCTTGCCCAGGATGTTGACCGTGATCACCAGCGGGAAGGTGAGCGCCAGCGCGATCGCGCAGAAGGCCCAGGCCGCGAGGAACTTGCCGACCACCGCCTGCCACTGCGCGATCGGCAGCGTCAGCAGCAGCTCGATCGTGCCGAGCCGGCGTTCCTCAGCCCAGAGCCGCATGGTGAGCGCCGGCACCAGTAGCAGGAACAGCCAGGGCACGAAGCCGAAGAAGGGCTGGAGGTCCGCCTGGTTGCGACCGAAGAAGCCCGCGACGTTGAAGGTCAGCACGCCGGCGAGGACCAGGAAGATGACGATGAAGACATAGGCGACGGGCGTGGCGAAATAGCCCGCGAGCTCACGCCGGAAGACCGTGGCGACGCCGCCCATCACACAGCCTCCGGCAAGGTCAGCGATCGGAAGACGGCGTCCATGCTGGGCCCCATCGCATCGAGCTCGGCCGGCGAGGCGTCGGCGACGACCTTGCCGCGGGCGATCACGAGGGCGCGGGTACAGACTGCGCCGACCTCCTCCAGGATGTGGGTGGAGATCACGATCGCCTTTTCCGCCGACATGGCACGGATGAGGTTGCGGACCTCGTGCTTCTGGTTGGGGTCGAGGCCGTCCGTCGGCTCATCCAGCACCAGCACGGGCGGGTCGTGCAGCAGGGCCGCGGCCAGGCCGACGCGGCGCTTGAAACCCTTGGAGAGCGTCTCGACGGGCTGCAGGCGGACGCCGTCGAGCTGCGTGAGGTCCATGCCGCGCTCGACGCGCTCCTCCAGCGTGTCGCCGCGGAAGCCCCTGGCGCGGCCGCAGAACTTCAGGAAGCCCTCGACGGTCATCTCGGGGTAGGTCGGCGCGCCTTCCGGCAGGAAGCCGAGATGGCGCTTGGCCGCGACCGGGTTGTCCACGACGTCCTCGCCGCAGATGCGCGCGGTGCCGGCGGTCGGCGTCATGAAGCCCGCGAGCATGCGCATTGTGGTGGATTTTCCGGCCCCGTTCGGGCCGAGGAAGCCGACCACCTCTCCCTTCGCCACGGTGAAGGATACGTCGTCCACGGCCGTGAAGGCCCCGAAGCGCTTGGTCAGGCGCTCGATTTCGATCAGCGCGGTCAAGGCGTGTCCCCGAGGAATCCCCGCGTGGCGATTACGCAGGCGGGGGGGCGCTGGCAAGACGGGCAGGCCGGCACAAAGGGTTACGGGGTGTGGCTTTGCATCGCCCCGCCGTTTGCTTCCCTCCCCCGCTCTTCCATTTCCCTCCCCCGCTGGCGGGGGAGGGAAGCACTTGGACAGGCGAGGGAAGCTCTGGTGGGCGGACCTACCCCGCATCCAGCTTCGCCATGGTCGGGTCGTGCCCGAACAGGGCCAGCAGCATCAGCGCGGCCTTCCCGCGGTCGGACGACAACTCCGGATCGCGGTCAAGCAACACCTGCGCATCCCGGTGCGCCGTGTTCACCAGCCGGTCGAACTCCTCCGGCTCCTCCCGCGGGTCCAGCAGCCGGCCGGCCTGCATGCCTGATTGGCGTTCGCGCAGCACGTCGCCGCCGCCGCGCGTCCGCAGGTCCTCCTCGGCGATCAGGAAGCCGTCCTCGGTGTCGCGCAGGACCAGCAGGCGGCGCTTCTCGCCATCCGACAGGCCCTCCGTATGGACCAGCAGGCAGGACGACGCCTTCGATCCGCGACCGACGCGGCCGCGCAGCTGATGGAGCGCGGCCAGGCCGAAGCGCTCGGCCTGCTCGACCAGCATGATCGTGGCCTCGGGCACGTCCACGCCGACCTCGACGACCGTGGTGGCGACCAGCAGCTTGGTCCGCCCTGCCGCGAAATCCGCCAGCGCCTGCTCGCGCACCGGCAGGTCCTGCAGGCCGTGCGCCATGCCGACCTGGCCGGGGAAGCGCTGCGACAGCTCGGCGAAGCGGTCCTCGGCGGCGACGCTGTCGTCGCTCTCGCCGCCGGAGATGGCGCGGACCACCCAATAGGCGCGCTCGCCCCGGGAAATCGCCTCGCCGAGGCGCTCTACGACCTCGGGCAGGCGTTCCTGGGATACGATTCGCGTCGCGATAGGCTGGCGGCCCGCGGGCTTCCCCTCCAGCCGGCTCACCGCCATCTCGCCCCATTGCGTCAGCAGCAGCGTGCGGGGAATCGGGGTCGCCGTCATCACCAGCATGTCGGCATCCCGGCCCTTGTTGGCGAGCATCAGACGCTGCGCCACGCCGAAGCGGTGCTGCTCGTCCACCACGGCGAGGCCCAGGTCGTGGAAGGCCACCGCATCCTGGAACAGCGCGTGCGTGCCGACGACGATGCCGACTCGGCCGGAGGCAAGGCCGCGCAGCACCTCCTTGCGTTCCGCGCCCTTCACCGTGCCGGTCAGCAGCCGGACCTCCACGCCGGCGGGGTGGCAGAGCTTCACCAGCGTCCGCAGGTGCTGGCGCGCCAGCAACTCGGTCGGCGCCATCAGCGCGCCCTGGGTGCCGGATTCGACGGCGCGCAGCATCGCCAGCACCGCGACCAGCGTCTTCCCCGCGCCGACATCGCCCTGCAGCAGCCGCAGCATGCGCCGCGGCGAGGCCATGTCGGCGCCGATCTCCGCCAGCGCCTGGGCCTGGCCGGACGTCAGCGTGTGGCCGAAGGCGGCGAGCGCCCTGTCCTGCAACTCGCCCGTCCCCTCCAGCGACCGGCCGGGCCGGTTGCGCTGGCGCCGCCGCACCAGGCCGATCGCGACCTGGCTCGCCAGCAACTCGTCATAGGCGAGGCGCCGGCGCGGCGCCTGGGGCAGGGGGCCCGTCGGCGCCTGCAGCATGCGGATCGCCATGTCGAAGCCCGGCCAGCCCTCTCGCCTCACCAGCGCGGCGTCCGCCCATTCCGGCAGGGGCTTCAGGCGCTGCAGCGCGGCGTCCATGGCATGGCGCAGCCGCTTGGGCGTGAGGTCACGGACCAGCGGCCAGACCGGCTCGACCGTCGGCAGGGCGTCCGGCCGTTCGGCACTCAACGGGTTCAGCATGGCCCATCCGCGGCTGCCTTCCGCCATGACCCGGCCCGCGAGGAAGCGGAAGGACCCCGCCGGCAGCAGCTTCTGGATCCAGGGCAGGCGGCCGTTCATGTAGCGGATCACCAGCGGCCAGCCGCCGCTCGTCGCCTTCACCTCGACATAGGGCCGACCCGTGGAGCGCGACCGGGCCGCGCGGAGGCTCTTCACCTCCACCACCAGGATGCAGTCCTGGTCGAGCGGCGCCTCCTCTGGGCTTTCGACCCGGCGGCGGATGATCACGCGTTCCGGCAGGTGCAGCAGCAGGTCCAGCACGCGGTCGCCGCCTGTGGCCTCCTCGATGAGCCTGGCCAGCGTCGGCCCGACCCCGGCAAGCTCCTCCAGCGGCGCAAGCAACCCTGCGAGGCCAGGCGCGTCCTCGATGCTCAACTCAGCCATGCGTGGGTCGGGCTGACAGGATTCCCATGCCCCCCTATATGGCACCCTTGAGCGCGTTAGCCGACATGCCCGACGACACCCCTACCGAAGACCTCACGCCCGACCTCCCCCCTCGGCGGCGGCGGCTACTGTTCCGCGCCTGGCATCGCGGCACGAAGGAGGCCGATCTGATGATCGGCGGCTTCGTGAAAAGGCACATCGCTGGTTTCACCGACTCCGACCTCGACGAACTGGAGGCCGTGCTGGAACTGCCGGACGTCGACCTCGCGGACTGGCTGTCCGGCCGCCGTGCCATCCCGTCCCACATCACGACCCCGATGCTCGAACGCATGGCGCTGGAATGCGGCGGCACGGGCGCGGGCGTCCCGCCAGACCTGAAAGCCTGAGATGGATACGATCCAGGTCCATGGCGCGCCCGAAGGATACGACGCGCTGCTGCTCGCGCGACGACGGGCGGAGACGCGCAACCCCATCCTGCATGTCTGCCGCGACGACGCGCGCATGGCGCGGCTCGAGGAAGCGCTGGCCTTCTTCGCGCCGAACTTCGAGGTGCTGCGCTTCCCCGCCTGGGACTGCCTGCCCTATGACCGCGTCTCGCCCAACCCCGAGATCGTGGCGGAACGCGTCGCGACGCTCACGCGCCTGGCCGAGAAGACGCCGACGCCGCGCATCCTGCTCACCACGGTCAACGCGCTGGTGCAGAAGGTGCCGCCGCGTGCCGCCTTCTCCGGCGCGACGCTCGCGCTCAAGCGCGGCGGAAGGCAGGACCCGTCGAAGCTCGCGGCGTTCCTCGAAGCCAACGGCTACCACCGCACCGGCACCGTCATGGAGCACGGCGAGTACGCGGTGCGCGGCGGCATCGTGGACCTGTTTCCGGCGGGCGAATCCGACCCGATCCGCCTCGACCTCTTCGGCGACGAGATCGAGGATATCCGCCGCTTCGACACCACGAGCCAACGCAGCGGCGAACGCGTGGACGCGCTGACGCTGCGGCCCGTCGGCGAGATGTTCCTCGACAGGGACTCGATTGCCCGCTTCCGCACCGCCTATCGCGAGCTGTTCGGCGCCGCGGCGACGGAGGACCCGCTCTACGTCTCGGTCTCCGCGGGCCGCAAGCATCCCGGTATGGAGCATTGGGCGGGCCTGTTCCACGAGAGCATGGAAACCCTGCTCGACCACCTCGGCGACGACGTGACCGTCAGCTTCGATCACCAGGCCGATGACGCGCTGGACGTCCGGCTCGAGATGATTGCCGACCACTACCAGGCCCGACGCATGCCGACCCGGGAAGGCGAGACGCCCTATCGCCCCGCGCCGCCCGACCGGCTTTATCTCGACCTTGATGCGTGGGAGGCGATGCTGGAAGCGCCGACCGTCATGCGCTTCGTGCCCTTCACTGCGGCCTCCGACCTGCCCGGCGTGCTGGACGCGGGCGGGCGGCCCGGGCGGATCTTCGCCGATGTCCGGGCCGAGGGCCGCAACGTCTTCGCGGCCTATGGCGAGCACGCCAAGGCGACCGCCGCGCGTGGGCACCGCCCCGTGCTCGCGGCCTGGACAAGGGGATCGCGCGAAAGGCTCGGCAACCTGCTCCGCGAGAACGGCGTTGCGTGCGAGCCCGTCGAGGATTTTCTCCAGCTGCAGAAGCTGGCGAAAGGCGCGGTGGGACTTGCAGTCCTCGGCCTGGAGCGCGGCTTCATTTCTCCCGATCTCAACGTCACCGGCGAGCAGGACCTGCTCGGCGAACGCATCGCCCGGCCGCCGCGCCGCCGCCGCCGGGCCGACCAGTTCATCGCGGACGCGACCGAGATCGCGGAAGGCGACCTGGTCGTTCACCAGGACCACGGCATCGGCCGCTACGACGGGCTTGAGACGATCGACGTCTCCGGCGCGCCGCATGAATGCCTGCGGCTGATCTATGACGGCGGCGACAAGCTGTTCCTGCCCGTCGAGAACATCGAGATCCTCTCACGCTTCGGCAGCGAGACCGCCGGTGTCGCGCTCGACAAGCTCGGCGGTGGCGCCTGGCAGGCGCGCAAGGCCAAGGCGAAACAGCGCATCGCCGACATGGCGGCCGCGCTGATCAAGGTCGCGGCCGAACGTGCGACGCGCCAGGCGATCTCCGCCATCCCGCCCGAGGGCGCCTGGGACGAGTTCTGCGCGCGCTTCCCCTTCGCCGAGACCGACGACCAGCAGCGCGCCATCGCCGACGTGCTGGAGGATCTGTCCGCGGGCCGGCCGATGGACCGCCTGATCTGCGGTGATGTCGGCTTCGGCAAGACCGAAGTCGCGCTGCGCGCGGCCTTTTGCGTGGCAATGGGTGGATCGCAGGTCGCTGTCGTCGTCCCGACCACGCTGCTGTCGCGCCAGCACACCCGGACCTTCACGAAGCGCTTCGAGGGGCTGCCGGTCAACGTCGCCCAACTCTCGCGCATGGTGACGCCGAAGGACGCAGCGGCGGTGAAGGAGGGGCTGAAGGACGGCTCGATCAACATCGTCGTCGGCACGCACGCGCTGCTGGCCAAGGGCGTGGAGTTCGCTGACCTCGGTTTGGTCATCGTGGACGAGGAGCAGCATTTCGGCGTCGCGCACAAGGAAAGGCTGAAGGCGCTGAAGTCGGACGTGCATGTCCTGACGCTCACCGCGACGCCGATCCCGCGCACCTTGCAGCTGGCGCTCACCGGCGTGCGGGAGATGAGCGTCATCGCGACGCCGCCGGTGGACCGGCTCGCGGTCCGCACCTTCATCATGCCCTGGGACGGCGTCGTCCTGCGCGAGGCGATCCAGCGCGAGCGCTTTCGCGGCGGCCAGGTCTTCTGCGTCGTCCCGCGCCTTGAGGACCTGCCCAAGGTGCGCGAGCGCGTGGCCGAGATCGTGCCCGAGGCTCGCATCGTCGAGGCGCATGGACGCCTCTCCCCCTCCGAGCTCGAGCGCGTCATGACGGAGTTCGGCGACGGCAAGCACGACATCCTGCTCTCCACCAACATCGTGGAGAGCGGCCTCGACATGGCGGCAGTGAACACGCTGGTGATCCACCGCGCCGACATGTTCGGCCTGGCGCAGCTCTACCAGCTCCGCGGCCGCGTCGGGCGCGGCAAGCAGCGCGGCTATGCCTACCTCACCTGGCCGCAGGCGCATCGCCTGTCCCCGGCGGCGGAAAAGCGGCTCGAGGTGATGCAGACGCTCGACAACCTCGGCGCCGGGTTCACGCTGGCTTCCCACGACCTCGACATCCGCGGCGCCGGCAACCTGCTTGGCGACGAGCAGAGCGGGCATATCCGGGAGGTCGGCATCGAGCTCTACCAGCAGATGCTGGAGGAGGCGGTGAACGACCTCAAGCATGGCGGCGAGAGCACGGCGACCGATGAGCGCGACTGGACGCCGCAGATCAACCTCGGCCTGCCCGTCATGCTGCCCGAGGCCTATGTCCGCGACCTGCCGGTGCGCCTAGGCCTCTATCGCCGCATCGGCGGCCTGCAGACGGAAGCCGAGATCGAGGCGATGGCCGCCGAGCTCGGCGACCGCTTCGGCAAGCTGCCGGCGGAAGCCGAGACGCTACTGCAGGTGGTCCTGCTCAAGCAGCTCTGCCGCAAGGCGGGCGTGGAGAAGCTCGACGTCGGTCCGAAGGGCATCGTGCTGGGCTTCCGCGGCAACCGCTTCGCCGATCCCGCCGCTCTCGTGCAATGGGTCGCCGGGCAGGGCGGCCCAGGGGGAGGCCAGGTGAAGCTGCGCCCCGACCACAAGCTCGCCTTCGCGCAGGAGATGCCCTACGAGGCGCGCGTCCGCGAATCCCGCCGCCTGCTGGCCGCTCTGGCCGAGGTTGCGCAGGGCCGCGTGCCAGAGGCGCCGAAATCCGCGAAGCCTGCCGCGCCGAAGCCGCCGGTGAAGCCCGCGCCGGGCAAGACCTCGGTCTTCCGCCCGACCATCGTGCCGTCGGCGTCGAAGGGCGCGGCGACGAAGCCGATCCCGCTGCCGGGCCGCTGGAAGCGGTAGGCGCCTTCTAGCGCTGCAGCAGCGCGCCGAGGTCCTGTTTTAGGTGCCACAGGCGCTGGTGCGCCTCAACCAGGCTCTCGCGGTCGCGGCGGTCAGGCAGGTTCTGGTCGCGACGGCGATCCACCGCGGCCTCGGCGGCCTTCAGCAGGGTCTCGGCGATGCCGACCTCCTTCTGATCGCAGGCCTGGTGGAATGCGCGCAGGATCGCGTCGGCCAGGCGGCGGCCCGGGTGACTCGCGGGTGTGTGGGTGTCGGTCATCGAGGCTCTCCGGGCCGCGCTTATGATGGCATCATGCCCACAACCCTCGCGTGCCGCCATAAGCTTGCTTGGGCACTGCCAGGACAGCACAAGGGAGAGCTGTCCACAACCTGAGGTAGACTCGCCGTTGCAACCTGAGGTAGTCTGACCCCATGTCCGCCCCGGCCCGACGTCGTCTCTGGATCGTGCTGACGACCCTGGTCGCCGCCGGGGTACTCGGCCTCGGCATCGGCGTGCAGGCTGAGCGTGATCCCACGCCGGCGGTCCAGCCCTACGACCCCATGCCGCGCTGGTAGCCCAGGGTGGGAAGCTATCGGTGAAACAGGACCGCGCAACAACTGAAACGCCGCACCGCGACGCGCGACATCGCGGCGAAACCTCCCTCGGCCAGCATGGCGCCATCGAAGGAGGACACCCGATGACACCCGCCGACATCCAACTGGTCGAGGCCAGCTTTCGCCTCGTCGCGCCGATCGCGGAGCCCGCGGCCGCGATCTTCTATGAGAAGCTCTTCGCGCTCGATCCCACGCTGCGCCCCATGTTTGCCCATGGCGACATGCACGAGCAGGGCCGGAAGCTGATGCAGGCACTGGGCTTCGTGGTGGGCAACCTCCGCGCGCCGGAGAAGCTGCTGCCGGTCGTCGCCGATCTCGGCCGGCGGCATGCCGGCTATGGCGTGCAGGCGGGCCACTACGGCACGGTCGGCGCGGCGCTGCTGGCGACGCTGCGCGAGGGGCTGGGGCCCCACTTCACGCCGGAGGTCGCGGCCGCATGGGAAGCGGCCTACGCGCTGCTATCGGCCGTCATGCTGGACTCCGCCGCCCCCGCCCAGGCGGCCTGACGACCCATCGGGCGCGCAGAGGCGGTTCCCGCGCCCGCCCGCGGGCTGCTATCATGCCCCCGTGAACATTCTCGCTCCGCCGCGGGCCCGGCTGCAGATCGAGGTCGTCTTCGACCTGGTCTGCCCCTGGTGCTACCTCGGCACACACCGGCTGCGCCGCGCGTTGCGGGCGCGTCCCGACCTCGCGGCCGACATCGCGTGGCGGCCTTTCCTGCTGAACCCGGACATCGCGCCGGGCGGCGTGCCGCGTCAGGACTACCTGCTGCGCAAGTTCGGTGGCGAGGACCGCGCGCGCCGCCTGCACGCCACGATTGCCGAACTCGGCCGCGCCGAAGGGTTGCGCTTCGCCTTCGACAGGATCCGCCGCATCCCGCCCTCGCTCGACGCGCATCGCCTGGTCCGCATGGCGGAGCGCGTCGGCCAGGCCGACGCCGCGGTGCAGATGCTGTTCCAGGCCTATTTCGGCGACGGGCTCGACATTGGTGACCATGCGGTGCTCGGCGGCATCGCGGCGGCGCTGGGGATGGACCCGACCGCCACGCGCCGCGCCCTGTCCGGCGTCCAGGAGACCGAGGCGGTGCATGCCGACAACCTCCGCGCCCATCGCCTCGGGATCAACGGGGTGCCCTGCTTCGTCGTGCAGGGCCGGCACGCCATCGCCGGCGCACAGGAACCGGAGGTGCTGGAGCGCCTGCTGGACGTCGCGCTGGTGGAGTCGCAGGGCGGCTGAGCGGTCAGACCGCGACGCGCAGCGGCCGGATCCGGCGCAGCGTGTCCACCACCGCGAAGCAGGCGGCGAAGGTGGCAATCACCGTCAGCGGCAAGGTCACCCAGCCATCGCCGCTGCGCGCGGCGAGCCCGAGATGCGGCGCCGCCAGCGGGATCGCCGCGACATGCAGCCCGTAGATGCCGACCGTCGCCTCGGCCAGGCGTTGCAGCAGCGCCGAGGGCTCGCCGCCCCGGTCGCCGGCGATCGCGACGAACAGGCCGGCCGAGGCCAGGATCACGAGGGGCTGCTCGTAGCAGAAGCGGCGGCAGGATGCGGCCGAGCCGCTTGCGCAGAAACAAGGCCAGCGGCTCCTGGGTCCGGAGCAGCGTGGCGCCGGCCACCATGAAGAAGACCGGGACGCCCACGCGGCTCAGTGAGTCGAAGGCAGTGGCCGCCCACCAGGCCTCCGACCCCGCTTGGAAATCCGCCGCGCCGACATGAATCAGGATGACGAGGAAGCAGCCCACGACGCGGAGCAGCGAGATGCGTCGATCCATGCGCGGTACCTCGGCGGTGTTGCAGCTCCGGCGGCCCAGGGAGCGGCCCTTCTGGTGACAGAGCGGCCGATCGGATCGCTTGGCCAGCGACACATTGGCGATCGGCGTCGTAGCTGCCCGGAATAGGGGGGGCGCCACCGGACCTATGGCACGGGGTCGCGCCCTGGCATGGCCCCATGACGCCCTTCTCACGCGCGAACGCCTGACACTGCGGGTGCCGCGCCGACGGCCGTGGCGCACGCCGCGTGGCGTACAATTCACGGTTCTTGTCGAGATCGGGAGTTGCACGTCACAACAATGCACTACAGTATCAATTCATGGAACGCGAGGCCGGCATAGACGGGATACGAGGGCTGGCTATCCTCGGGGTAATCGTCGCGCATTGGATCGCGGATCCCTTCCGGTCCAGCATCGCAACTCTATTTGGTACAAAGGCTGCCGGCATCATCGGCAGCCTGACCTACGGCGTTGACGTGTTCTTCGTCGTCTCTGGATACCTCATAGGCCGTATCATCTTCAAGGAATGCAACCGTGAATACTTTCTGCGGGGCTTTCTGATCCGCCGTGCGTTGCGCATCCTGCCGCTCTACTACCTCTGCGTGCTGATCTTCGGTGCCTACGCCGCGTTCATTGGCGGATACCCCGACACGGCGCCCCCGGTTTGGGCGTATCTCGTGTTCCTGCAAAATTTCATGTCGGGTCGCCCGACATTGATATTCAATCCATATTGGTCCGTCGCGATTGAGGTGCAGTTTTATGTCGTGGCGGCGCTGGCCGCGGCGGCCTGCGGCAGACGCGGGTTGATCGCCTTCGGCGTGCTGCTCATGGCCGTCAGCCCCTCGATGCGGGCGCTCGGGCCGACATGGGACCTGCCGTCGTGGACGTCACCGCTCTGGAGGTCGGACGCGCTCGGGCTTGGCGTGCTGCTGGCCGCCGACAGATCCGGCCGGCTGTCGTCAGCCCTGAGCGCCACCTGGACTGCCCTGGGGTTCGTCGCGGCCGACACGACGATGATGGTGGCGGGCAGCTCGGGCCTGATTGTCGCATTGCGGGCCAATCACGCCGTGGCGGTCTGCCTGTCGCCGGCCTGGCTGCGCCTCTGCGGGAGGATGTGCTTCAGCCTCTACCTGCTGCACCAGGCCGTGTTGTTTGGCCTTGTCGTCCTGACCGACAACCTCAACCCCGGCCTGCCCGCCATCCTGGCGGCCTTCGGGGTGCTTCTCGTCCTGTGCTTCGTGATCGAGGAATGCATGGGAGCGCTTCTGCCGAAAGTCGTTGCGCGCTCGCGCCGCGCACTGGGAACCGCAGCTCGGCAGGAAGAGGTTGCGACGTCCTCCTTTCCTGGCGGGTTGCGGTCGAGCCTGGGCGCGCGACTGGGAACCTGATCGCGAATTCGGCAGACGGCGGTTCGATCAAGGAACATCGATGCACGGCGGCGGGTGGGGAACGGACGGGGTGTCCAAACTGCTGCCGCGCCGGTCCAAGGTGGCACCCGTTGAGCATCACTCCGCACT
This sequence comes from Falsiroseomonas sp. HW251, assembly GCF_050563545.1. Taxonomy (NCBI): domain Bacteria; kingdom Pseudomonadati; phylum Pseudomonadota; class Alphaproteobacteria; order Acetobacterales; family Roseomonadaceae; genus Falsiroseomonas; species Falsiroseomonas sp. HW251. The sequence goes on along the minus strand of NZ_JBNXUM010000021.1, from coordinate 24,612 downwards.
GCCGTGGCAGGAAATGGGCGCCTTCATGATTGCCTTGCGGGGCCAGCTGGCACGGCTGCTCGAGCGCTCGACTTCTGCATCCTGACCGCCACACGCACCGGGGAGACGATCGGCGCGCGGTGGTCCGAAGTGGACATGGACGCCGCGGTGTGGACGGTGCCAGCCGCCCGCATGAAGGCCGGGCGCGAGCATCGCGTGCCGCTGTCCGATGCCGCGCTCGCGGTCCTGCGGTCCATAGCACCGCTGCGCCCCGAGGCAGGGGACGACTACGTGTTTCCCGGCCGGGTGGCGGACAAGCCGCTCTCCTCCATGGCCATGCTCATGCTGCTGCGCCGCATGAAGCGAGGGGATCTGACAGTGCATGGCTTCCGCTCGGCCTTCCGCGACTGGTGCGAGGAAGCGACCAGCACGCCCCACGCGGTGTCCGAGGCCGCCCTGGCGCACACGATCGGGGACAAGGTGGAAGCCGCGTATCGGCGCGGCGACCTCTTTGCGAAGCGCGCGAAGCTGATGGCCGATTGGGCCGACTTCTGCGCCAAGGCGCCCGCTTCGGTAGTCGCGCTGCCCGTCGCGCAGGCCAGCGCTACCGGTTGATCGGTCCGCGCTGGGCCGGTTCCCCGCCACCCTGAGCGGCGGCGACGGGTGCTGAGACACCCGCCCCGTTAGTCGCCCTATCCGCTAGCCCCGTCATACGGGCAGCCTGGGACTGGCGTTGCGCGGCATCCATTCCTCCTCTCGGGAAGGCCGAGAGGACGACGACGCCGACGCTGATTGAGACTGCAAGAAGCACCGCCACGGTGGTGTGCGTCGTCAACACGCGAGCGATCAGGTAGACGCCGATCACTCCCATGCCACAGAAGATTAGCACCGTGAGGAGGGAGACGTGGTCGACCGGCATCAAATAGCACCCTCAAATGGGTCGGCGGCCCTGCCGCGAGCGTCCGCCGCGCGGCGTCCGCTTGGTCGCCGTCGAACAGCGCAGCGGGCACCCTGACATCCGCCGCCCGCTGTGCCTCCCTGCTATGCGTTGACATCTCGCTGAAGTGGGGCCGTTTCCGCAGGGGGAATGTTTTGAGGAGAGCGCCACTCCGGTTCCTGTCGGCCCTCCGGCATTGTCGCGGCACCTCGTTCCGGCAAAGTCCGTCAGCTAGTATGGTCTCGGCGGGGCTAGACTGGTCCCCGAAAGTCCGAACCGTCCGCGCCGGGTTGCTCCACTGACAGTCACGCGGAGCGCGCTGCGGAGGCATCGGTCGAGACGAGCGACACAAGCAGTCGCCTGCATGCTCTGGCACAGTACGATCCCGAGAAGGCACTGACTCGGCAAGCGGAGGAGCTTCGCGCGCGCATCGTCAAGGGACTTTCCGAGGAAGCGGCGCGGCGGATTTGGGATGCAGTCGGGCAAAAGCCCCCTGGCGGAATTCCAGGCAAGAAGACGTATGACGTCGCGTACCTCGTCGCGTACCTCGTCGCGTACTTCGACGTTCTCAACGGCCAGGAGCCGGGAAAGAAGCGCCGGACGCTGACTAAAAGGATCGCCGCTGAAGCGCACGCCAAAGCCCATCTAGTGTCCCGAGTCAGAAGTTCGTCGCGGCGAGGCGGTGATGGCGGGGCGACGGCTTCCCTCTTTGGGTTTGAGCGAGGCTGAGCGCGCCGAGTTGGCCTCGCTGGCCTCTCGGCGGCGGACGGCGCAGGCACTCGCGCTGCGGGCGCGGATCGTGCTCGCCTGCGCCGAGGGGGCCGAGAACCGAGCGGTGGCGGGCCAACTCGGGGTCTGCGCCGACACGGTGGGCAAGTGGCGACGGCGCTATCTGGAGCGGCGGTTGGGCGGCCTGCTGGACGAGCCGCGCTCCGGCGCGCCGCGCCGGATCGATGATATCCGGATCGAGGCGGTGGTGACCCGCACGCTCGAGAGCCTGCCGCCGGATGCGACGCACTGGAGTTCGCGCGGCATGGCCCGCGCGAGCGGGGTTTCGGTCTCGACGGTGCAGCGGATCTGGCGAGCTTTCGGCCTGCAGCCGCATCGGCTGGAGACCTTCAAGCTCTCCACCGACCCGGATTTCGTCGCCAAGGTGCGCGACGTGGTCGCCCTCTACATGGCGCCGCCCGAGCGCGCCCTGGTGCTGTGCGTGGACGAGAAGAGCCAGATCCAGGCGCTCGACCGCAGCCAGCCGATGCTGCCGCTTCGTCCCGGCCAGCCCGCCCGGCGCAGCCACGACTATACCCGCCACGGCACCACCAGCCTCTTCGCAGCCCTCGACGTCGCCACGGGGCAGGTGATCGGCAAGTGCTACCCCCGCCACCGCGCCGCCGAGTTCCGCCGCTTCCTCGACGAGATCGAGGCCGCCGTGCCGAAGGGGCTCGACGTCCACCTCGTGATGGACAACTACGCCACCCACAAGACGAAGCTGATCCGCGACTGGCTGGCCAAGCGACCGCGCTGGCACGTCCACCTCACGCCGACCTCGTCGAGTTGGATCAACCAGGTCGAGCGCTTCTTCGCCACCTTGACCGACAAGCAAATCCGCCGCGGCGTGCACCGTTCGGTCGCCGAACTCCAGGCCGCGATCGAGGGCTTCATCGCCGCACACAACGCCAGTCCCAAGCCCTTCCGCTGGACGCGCTCCGCCGCCGCTGCAGCCCCGGAATGCCAGCGGTGACGGATGTGACGGGTTTCCCTTTTCAGCCGTCCACGCGCGCATGCACGCGCGTAACGCTCGAAATGGAGAACCCGTCACACCCGTCACCGGGCACGCTGCGCTATCGGAGGCGTCCCTATGACGCCCGCCCTTGCCCGTCGGCTCGGCAAGGCGCTGCCGCTGCTCGGCAGTCCCGAGCATGGGGAGGCCTTGGCTGCGGCCCGCGCTGTCGGGCGCATCTTGGCCGCCGCCGGGATGGACTGGCACGCCTTCGCCGCGATGGTCGCAGCTGAGACGCAGCGGCAGGACACGCCCGCCTTCACCTTCGCGACCGCCAGCCGACGCGCAGCTCGGAAGGTGATGGCGCACCTGGCCCGCCAGCCCGGCACATCGCCCGCCGACATGGCCCGGCTCGAACGTCTGCGCGCCCGGTTGCTGGGCGCGAAGAAGCTGACCCTCAGCGCTGAGGAAATCGGATGGCTGGACGCGCTGTGGCGCGCAGACAATGGCACTGGAGAACCGGCATGACACAAGCTGAGACGACCGGAAAAACGCGCAAAAACGCGCGCGCACCCGCCCGCGCGCGAGGCGGCTGACGCATGTTCTGTCCTGCGCGTCAGGGTGCCCGAGGGCTCGGCGTCGCGCCGCCGGCCGGTGGTGCTTGTGGACGTGCAGATTGGCCCGGTGGTGCTGGCCGTGACCGTCGCGCGCCGACAGCGTCGCGGGTGGCTGCAAGTCCTGGTCCCCACGCTGCCAGGCATCAGCGAGCCCGCCGTAGAAATGACGGACGACCTCGCCGCTGCGGTGCATGAATTAGCGTTGGCTGCTGCCCGTGCCGATCCCGAGGCAGGGAGTCTGCTGCGGTGAAGGTCACAACGGAGAGCGGCGGCTATTTCCCCCACCGACGTGCCTAGCGCGGTTCACTACCGGTGAAGCCTCATCCAGAAGAGGTACGCTCTCGCCCGTTTGCATCGTTCTTTCCTGGCGTGCCTTGGCGTTAGCCTCCCCGCTCTAAGTGCGACCAGCAGCGCAGCTGCAGGCGGCGTGATGGGCCGCGAACTCTCTTATCCCTGCTGGCTGCGCGCCAAATGCGATTATAGCCGACAGGAGTGGAAGTAATGGCTGTTCTAGAGAAGCGTGTGGCGTCCGGAGCCGACGACGTCGAGCAGCGTGGCCACTCGATGTCCCTGAGCAGCACCGATCTCGAACTCATCCAGGACGGCACGACCGTCCAGCAGGTCGGGCTGCGGTTCACCGGCGTCGACATTCCCGTTGGCGCCAATATCACGCGCGCCTACATCCAGTTCACCGCCGACGAGGTGGGCTCGGCCTCAACCTCGCTCCTCATTCGCGGCGAGGACGTCAACGACGCCGCGGCCTTCACCACTGCCACGGACAATCTGTCCGCGCGCTCAGTGACGGACGCCTCCGCGGCCTGGAGCCCGCCGGCGTGGACGACGGTTGGCGCCGCGGGCTTGGCCCAGCAAACGCCGGACCTCTCGGCCGTTGTACAGGAGATCGTCGGCCGGTCCGGCTGGGCGGCGAGCAACGACATGGCCTTCATCTTCACCGGCTCGGGCACCCGCACAGCCGAAGCCTTCGAGGGCAGCGCCGCAGGGGCGCCGCTGCTCCACGTCGAGTGGACAGCCGGCGGGCCCAGCCCCCCGCTGACGGTGACGGTGGCGGACGGCACGCCCAGCCCGCAGATCGAAAGCACTTCGGCCACGATTGGCTTCACGATCAGCCTGTCCGCGCAGGCGACCGGCAACGTGCTCCTAACCTACAGCACGGTTAACGGCACTGCCACCGCCGGCAGCGATTTCACCGGCGCGACAGGCAAAACGGCGACGATCGCCGCGGGGCAGACGGGCACGACCATCGCCATCGGCCTGACCGACGACAATACGGCCGAGAGCAACGAGACGTTCAGGCTCAAGGTCGATCAGGCAACGCTGGATGGAGCGTCGCTCACAGTCACCAACCCCTCGGGCGGGACCGGCACCATCAAGGACGACGATACCTCTCCGCCGCCGAGCGGGAAGCCGAAAGTCGTCGCCATCCATTCAACGCACGACATCGGCAGCACGGACCCCTCAGGGCTGGCCTATGTGCCCGGAAAAGGTCTCTTCCTGTCCGACAGTGAAGTGGACGAGACGCCGTTCTCGCGACCTTTTAACCTGTTCCTGCTGCAAACTGACGCGACTCCCCGGGACCGGTTCAACCTGTCGAGCTTCACCAAGGAACCAACGGGCTTGGCCTACAATCCGAGCGATCGCCTGCTGTACGTATCGGACGACGACAAGTTCAAGGTCTTCTCGGTCGATCCGAATACCCCGGACGCGAGGCGCGGGGAGTTCCTGACCAAACCCCTCGGCGGCTCGGACCCCGAGGACCTGGCGGTCGACCCGAGCACCGGCAATCTATTCATCGTCAATGGGACGCCGCGCACCATCGTCGAGACCAACACCACGGGCACACAGGTCGTCTCGCAGATTTCGCTGCCGACCGTAATCTCGGACCCCGAGGCCCTGGTCTACGATGCCCAGCACGACCGGTTTCTCGTCGGCGGCGGCTTCAGCGCCAACATCTGGGTTGTCGACCGCGGCGGCCACATCTTGCAGACGATCGATCTCCTCAGCGCCTACCGGAACGAGGTGAGCGGCACGCGCACCCACGTCAAGGATCTGGAGTTCGCGCCGAGCAGCGATCCAAACGACGATCCTAACAAGATGAACCTCTACGTGGCCGATTACGGTAACAGCCATGTCGATGACGGTCGCCTGATCGAGGCGGCCGACCTCTTCGAGATCGACCTGGGGGCAGATCGGCTGATCGCCTAGAAACTGGCGGAAGAAATTGCCGCTTGCCGAGAATTCAGTTGCATCAGTGATTCGGCAGCCACCAGTCAGCCATGAAGACGGCGATCCGCTTCGCCTGGTCGGGCGGAAATACAAGTCGCACCATGCCAGTCTGCAGGGTGAGCTGGCATGCCGCTCGATCCCGGCAAAGCGGCAGCACGGCCACGAGCTCGTGGCCCGTATCCGAGCGAGCCGTCATGGACATCGGAAGCAAGTACCGAGGACGGCGAGGCAGCATGCCGGTAGCGTACGCCCCTCTGGAGAACAAAATAAGAACTAGTTGGCTTTGGCGGAGAGCGCACCACGCCTAGTGGTCTGATCGGGTTGATGGTTCCCGCGGCGCGGCTATCGACAAGGAGTGCCGCGTTGCGCTCACGCGGGGTCGGCTTCGATCACCGACAACGGACAGGGTATGGGGACGATCCGAGTGAGCCTCAGACCTGCCTGAGCCAGAAGCTCGCGGAACTCCCCCTCGGTCCGCTCCCGTCCGCCCGGGTTAAGCATCATGTTGATATCGTGGATGAACCGCCCCGGCGTGAGGATGTCGGAAGGATCGATGCGTTCGGGCAGGATGCGCTCGATCACCAGCAGCCGCGCGCCCTCGCCCATCGCAGCGCGAACCGTGCGCAGGATGGCGAGCGCCTCGGCGTCCTCCCAGTCGTGGAGCACGCCTTTCAGCACGTAGGCGTCGGCGCCCGCCGGCACTGCGGCAAACGCGTCGCCGCCGACGGATTCGTAACGGTCCGAGAGCCCGGCCTCCGCGATGCGGGCGCGGGCGGCGTCGGCCACGTGCGGCAAGTCGAACAGGGTCGCGCGCATGCCCGGATGGCGCGCGAGCACGGGCATGAGCAGCGAGCCGTTCCCGCCGCCCACGTCCACGATCCAGCGGTGATCGCCGAACGGGTAGTTCGCGATCAGCGCGCCGTTCGCACCCTCAGTGAGGCTCTGCATCGCCGCGTCGAACAGCCTCGCCGCCTCCGGGTGCTGCGCGAGGCGAGTCCACTTGTCCACGCCGAAGATGTGCCGGTAGGCGTGCTCGCCGGTCTTCACGGCATGGGTCAGCGCCTCCCAGGCCTTGCCTTGGTCGTCGCCGAAGCAGAGGAGCACCCACGGCCGCATCGACCCGGGCACGTCGCTCTGCAGCGTCGCCCCGAGCGGCGTGAGCGCGTAGCGGCGGTCCTCGTCCTCGCGCAGCACGCCGATCGCGGCGAGGGCGCGGAGCAGGCGGGCGAGCGAGGGCGCGTGCGAGGCGGTGGCGACGGCGAGGGACCCCGCGTCACGCAGCCCTTCGGCCAGATGGTCCGCAATGCGGAGTTCGGCGGCCGTGTGCACCATGCGCGCCGCCCAGGCGCCGGTGATCAGGCGCATCATGGCGCCGGAGGCGTCGAGGTCTGGGCTGCCGGTCCGCTCTGATTGCGGCATAGGGCATCCTCCCCACGGTCGCGGCTACGCCAGCAGTATGGTGCCTTCGTTCGTTGCAGCCGCTGAAGCTACGACCCGCTCGGTCCGTGCTTCAAGCCCGGCGTGCGCGCGGTTGGAAGGTGGCAAGCCGGAAGGCCCGGCCGCTATCGCCGGATATGGCCTTTCCTCACCGCTCTCCTGCTAAGCTGGCGTAGCAATGCACCGCTCGTTCCCTGTCGCGCTTGTTGCCGGCATTGTAGCCGCGCCGTTCCATGCCGGAGCCCGCCGCCGGCGGGAGCCAGCCCGCGGGCGGCCCGCGCCGGCTCGCTCTGCGTGAGCGTCCGTGAAATCAGGGTCAATGCGCAACGAGCGCAATGACCACGACCCGGGGATCCCGAAGGATGCCGGGCAGAACGTGAAACCGAGGCAGTTCGGCCTCTCCGCCGTCCGCGCGGCGCCCGAGCCCACAGGCGACCTGCTCCGCAGCAGGGCCTGTACGCTCCCTCGCACCGCCCCGCAGCGCTGCGCTGATTTCGGCGTCGCTACCGGGAAGACAGGACGTTCACGAAAAACTGGGCTGCTCGGGAACGCATCGATGGGGAGAGCAATCTTGCGCGGCCATGCTCGCTGACGCTCACTTCCCTGCGGCATTAGCTGCGCCGGCATTAGTGACCGAGACGGGGGAGGGCGGCTTGACCAGCTGGCCGGCGAGACCAAGCCGACGATCGGGCGACCGGTGATGCTGAACTTGCTGGGGGCGCGGGGCGTCCCGTCGTGCCGCCACTCCTCATCGCTAGGGAGTGCGCGCTGATCGAGGTGACGGCGCAGTTGTTCCGCACGAAGCACCAGCTGCCGGAGGAGGTCCCGTGGTGAGCGAACAGGAGAGGGAAGACGCACGGACCGCACGCGCCCATGACGCGGCGCGGCTGGCGAAGGCCCATGAACTGCTGGCCGAGGAGGAGGCGCGCGCCATGGAGACGGCGCGACACCATCTGCGGCAAGATCCTGGCGCTCCCTTCTACGTCGAGGCGTCGCGGCGCGACGAGGTCGAGGGCTCCGACAACATGGTCGGCGTCAAGATCATTGTCTTCTCCCTGACGAAGGAGATGGCGGACGAGATTGGAGAGAAGGGCGCTCCCTGACGCCCCTCCCCCTTTCGCGTGACTTGCGACCCGGTCACGAGCGCAGGCTACGTCTACGTCGCGTGACCGATGGCGAGGGCCGCCGTGCGGAACACTGCGGCGGTGCCCTCGACGGCGATCTTCCTCAACTCGTAGACGACCGATGTCGCGGGTCGCGTGCTCCCGGGCCGAAATCCGTGATCCACGTTCGCGCGGACACCCGGCTAAGCGAAGCAAGGTGACGGACAGCGCGCTGTAGCCGGCCATCAAGCCCACCACCGCCGGCGCTGCCGCCTCCGCCTGCGAAGCACAATCGCGCGTCGCGCCTCCAGTTCCCGCGCTGCCTGCTCGTCCGCTCTCTTCCTGGCCTCGGCCTCGGCCGCCCATCGCGCATCGCGCATTGCGACGGCCTCGTCGGTGATGCTGCAGATCCTCTCGCCTCGCGCCCCATGCTGCCGGCCGTTGAGATCTGCGGCTACCGCTGCCGCCTCGCCCGCCGTCGCGAACTCCTGCGACAGGCGCCATGCCGCGACGCCCCCGCCGCGCGCGCGCACCTCGCGGTTCTTCTCGACCCGCCAGACGACACGCCCGGCGTGCACCGCAGGCGTCGCCTGCCAGACACTCGACATCACGATCATCGCCGCTGGTCCCTCTCCGCACGCCATGCATCGCGAGCGGAGAGGCCCCGCTTCGTTGCCGATCTCGTCGGCCACATCCCGCGATGTCTCGCGGACCCACCTTGCGAAGCGCAGGTTGGTGCGGGGCTCGCGCCCCGGCTCTCGATGCGATGCCTAGTTTAGCAGGGAGATGCGGCTGTGCCTACGGCGACGCCGCAGCCCGCCAGTTCCTCGCTCGCCTTGCTGACTAGGTGCGGGACAACTCCCCTATGGAGTTCATGAAGGGGGGATGTCCTGCACCTCGACCGAGGGACTGTACGGCCGCCGAGCGGTGCCGGCGGCGTCCACACCCTGAGACTTCGAAAAACGCGCGCGCCCCCAACCGCGCGCGCGAGGGCGCCGACGCATGTTCTGTCCTGCGCGTCTGGGTGCCCGAGGGCTCGGCACAACGCCGCCGGCCGGTGGTGCTTGTTGACGTGCAGATTGGCCAAGTGGTGCTGGCTGTAACCGTCGCGCGGCGCCAGCGTCGGGGGTGGCTGCAAGTCGTGTTCCCGACGCTACCGGGCATCAATGAGCCGGCAGTGGACATGCCGGACGACTTGGCCGAAGCGGTGCATGCGCCGCTGGCATTAGCGAGCGCACCCGAGCCCGCAGATGTCGATGGAAGTGCCGCGCCGCAGCCTCCCAGTCCATTTGGCCGCCTTTCAGCATCGCCCGCATCTCGGCGCGGTGCGTGCGCATCCAGGCCTCGAGGCTGCTGCGGCGCAGCTCCTTCTCGATCGCGCGTCGGAAGCGCTCATGCAGTGTGCAGGGCTTCGGCGGCACGCCAGCGTAACGCCTGCGCGGCGGCTCGGTGCCTTGGTGGCCTTCACAGGTGATTGCGGAATGCGAACTGACTCGGTGTTGCCGCGTATCGGTTTCGCGGGCCGGGAGAGCGACTGTGCGCTCGTCCTCGGATGCTTCGGGTGGAGGCCCGCGCGCTCCCCTCAGCCCCGCTGACCTCTGCCCTGGTCAGCGGGGCCTTCTTGCAGCGCGGACCAATGCGCGACTCAACTGCTATGTTGTGGACCCGTTTGTGGACTTCGCGGGTGTCTGGATTTAACGGATTGATTTCGCTAGGCTTCTGGCGGACGGGGTGGGATTCGAACCCACGGTGGGCTTGCACCCACGGCGGTTTTCAAGACCGCTGCCTTAAACCACTCGGCCACCCGTCCAGCGCCGCGGGGCAGCGGTCGCACGGGCGGGACCGCGCATCAAGTCCGACGGCGCCGGCGGCACCGCGCCGGGCGGCAGCGCCGCGATCTCCTCGCTCAGCGCCTGGCAGAGCAGAGTCGCGCCCTGCCGGTCGGCCAGGGCCAGGCCCGCCATCAGCTCGCGCCCGGCCTCCGTCGCGTCGCCCCCGCGCGCCAGGACCAGCCGCGCGGCCAGGCGGTGATACTCGCCGCCGAAGCGCACATCGCCGAGCTCCATGATCGGGCGCACACGGGCCAGCGTCTCCGCCGCCTCGTCCAGGGCGCCGGCGCCGAGGCAGGCCTCGGCGTGCAGCAGGTACCACCAGCTCCCGAAGGCGCGCGCGGCGACTAGCGCCTCGACGCCGCGGCGGGCGATCGGCAGGCCGGACGCGCTGTCGCCCTCGCGGCAGAGCAGCACGCCGTCGAAGAGGTCGCGGTAGCCGATCCAGTTGGGCAGCGCGTGGGCGGCGGTCAGCGTTTCCAACAGCCGGGTCTGCCGTCGTGCCTCCGTGTCTCGCCGCAGCAGGCAGGCATGCAGGATCGCGAAGGCCAGAACGTGGCATTCGTCGTGCACGCGGCCGGATTGACGCGTCCAATCGCGCGCCTTCTCGCGCCAGGTCGCGGCATCCTCGGTCTCGCCGCGCAGCGTGTGCACCTCGCTCAGCCCCAGCAGGACGAAGGCGGTATGGTCGGAATGGCTGCCGCGCATCGCCTCGGCGTGCCGCGCGGGGTCGAACAGCGCCATGAAGGCGCGGTAGTGCCGGAGCGCATCGTGCAGGTCGCCATAGAAGAGCGAGGAGGTCCCGCACATGCGGTGCGCCACCAGGCGATGCTCGACCTCCTCGAGCGTCGTGGCGGCCAGCACATGGCGCGCGAAGTCGCGGCTGGCACGGACCTTGTTGGCGGCGCCGAGCTGCACCCAGCGTGCCTGCATCGCGGGCATCAGCCGCGCGGGGCCGCCCAGCCGCTCGGCGAGCGCGACCGCGCGTTCGGTCTCGGCGCCCGCATCGTCAGCCAGATAGCCCTCGGCGCAGATCAGCGCGCCGATCAGGCTGAGCCGGAGGTCGAGCTCGCGCTCGTCGCGCGCGGCGCCGGGCTCCGTCGCCTCGGTCGCCTCGAGCCCCTGGCGGAAGAAGCCCACGGCCTCGGCATAGGCCGAGCGGCGGAAGGCGTCGCGGCCGGCGCGGGTCCATTCCAGCGCCGCCTTGTCGGGCTCACCGGCGGCCTGGCGCTGCATCGCCATCATCTGGGGCTGGGCGCGGGCGATGGCGGGGAAGCGGGCCTCCAGCGTATCGGCGATGCTTGCGTGCAGCGCCGCGGCCTCCTCGGCCGGCAGCAGGCGGTAGATGGCGTCGCGGACGAGGGTGTGGCGGAAGCGCAGCGCGTCCCCGAAGGGGCCGGTGGTGGGAGCGAGGATGCCCGTGCCGACCAGCTCCTCCACCCCCGCCTCGGCCTCGGCTTCGGGCAGGCCGGACAGGCCGGCGAGCAGGGCGCGCGGGAAGCTCCTGCCGATCGCTGCGGCGATGCCGGCCAGCGCCCCGCCGCGCGGCAGCGGCGCGAGCCGCGCCCGCAGCGCCTCGTCCAGCGTGGGAAAGACCGGCCCGGTGCCGCCGGCGTCGAGGTAGCCGCGCACCAGTTCCTCGGCGAGCAGCGGCAGGCCCTGCGAACCGGCGGCCAGCGCGGCGAGCGCCTCGGGCGGCAGCGTCGCCCCACCGACGACGGCCGCGACCAGCGCCTCGAGCGCGGCGGCGTGGAGGCGGCCGAGCGGCAGCACCGCGCCGGCGGGCGGCGCCAGCCAGGCCGGCACGGGGCCGGGCAGGGCGGTGGCGAGCAGCGTGACGCCGCGCGCGGCGAGCTGCGGCATCAGGCCCTGCATCAGCTCCGCGCTGGAGGGATCGAGCCACTGCACGTCCTCGACCACGATCGCGCCGCGCCGCGCGCCGAGCGTGCCGAGGATCTCGCCGAGCAGGTGCATCAGTTGCGCCCGCTCGCCCGGCGGCGGGGCGCCGGCTTCCTCGCCCGAGTCGCCCTCGAGCAGCGCGGCGGCGAGCGCGAAATTGCCCTTCGTGGCGCCGGCGGTGGCGGCGAGCAGCGTCTCGATCTTCGCGCGCCGCGCCGCAGCGTCGTCCTCGGGCCGCAGTCCCGCCTCGCGCGCCAGCGCCAGGCGGATCGTGTGGAAGGGGCTGCGCGTCGCGAAGGGCGAGGCGTGCAGCTCCAGCGCCGGGGAAGCCAGCGCCTCCTCGATCAGGCGCGACTTGCCGATGCCGGGCTCGCCCCGGATCAGCAGCGCCGCGGGCGTCCCCGCCTCGCACGCCAGCGCCGCCCGCAGCTGCGCGAGTTCCGCGGCGCGGCCGACGAAGGGCGTCGGGGGCGGCGCGCCGGCCAAGGTCAGAGCGCCGGCCGGCGCAGCATGGCGCCGCCCGTCGGATCGATCGGCCTGGCCAGCGCCTCGGCCAGGCCCGGCGGCAGGGCGCCCTCGGCACCGGGTTGCGGCACTGCCTGCGCGAAGTCGAAGAAGCGGGCGGGATCGTATTTCCGCTTCACCAGGGCGAGGCCCTGCACCGCATCGCCCCAGTAGTTCCGCGTGTAGTCCGGGACGTTGATGCTGGCATAGTTTTGGTAGACGCCTTCGTTCCAGACGGTCTGCATGAGGTGGGTCCATCCGTTCAGGAAGGCCTCGGCCGCCAGGCGGTCCTTGGGCGCATACCAGAACACGTCCAGCACCGCGTTATACAGCACATCGCGGTGCACGAAGGCGCTGTCCGCGGCGGGATAGCGCTCGATCGCGCCGCCATAGAGCTCGAGGTACATGTAGGCCATGGTGTTGTTGGCCTGGCCCGTGAAGAAGGTCAGGATCTCGACCCACTTCGCCTTGTCGAGCGGCTTCGCGACATAGCGCGAGGCCTTGTCCTCGTTCGGCATGCCCATCCCGTCGGGGATGATCGGCTGGTCCTGCGGATTGCCGAGCAGCGCGTCGAGCACCTCCGAGTAGCCGCCCGTCATCGTCCACTGATGCACCGCGCCCGGCAGGGCGAGGAGCGGTGCCGCGATCGCGGGCACCGCGGCGGGATCGCCGATCCAGAGACCGCGGATGGTCAGCACGCAGACCGGCTTCGGCAATGGCGGCTGGTTCGGATCGATGATGCTCTGCCAGACCATCAGCGCCTGCAGGTTCAGCTTCGGCCCATAGGGATTGTCGCGCATGTAGCGGGACTGCAGCAGCATCAGCGCGTCGGCGGCGCGGGCGATGTCCTCCGCCGTCTCCATCTTCCATGCCAGCGCGAAGCCCGTGACGTCGCCGAGCGCATAGAGCCGGTAGGTCACGCTGAGCAGCACGCCGAAATTGCCGCCCGTGCCGCCGCGCATCGCCCACCAGAGGTCGCGATTTGTCGTCGGGTTCGCGACGACCACGCGCCCGTCGCCGAGCAGCACGCGCATGGCGACGACGTTGTCGCAGTTCATGCCGAAGGTCGTGGAGGTGAAGCCGAGGCCGCCGCCCTGCACGAAGCCGCCGACGCAGACATCCTCGCACTCACCGGCCGGGACGTGCAGCCCATAGGCCGCGAGGATCTTGTTGAGCCTGCCGAAATCGCAGCCCGCACCCACCTCGGCCTGCATCGCCGCGGTGTCCACGCGGACGGCATCCATCCCCTTCACGTCGATGAGGATGCCGAATCCGGCGGAGAAGCCCGCCGTGCAATGCCCGCCCGAGCGCAGCGTGAAGGGCAGCCTCGCCGCACGCGCGAGGTCGAGCGCGACCGCCACGTCGAGCTCTGACAGGCAGAACACGATCAGGCTCGGCATCGGGTTGAAGACCGGGTTGAACAGCAGCCGGTCCTGGTCATAGGTCGGGTCGCCCGGCAGCACGACATGGCCGGTGATCGCGGCCTTCAGCTTCTTCAGCGTGTCGGCGGTGATGCCGAAGCGGTCGAGCCCGCCGGTGCCGCGGCGATCCACTTCCTCGAAGAAGGCGGCGTCGCGCACGCGCCGCCGCGAATAGGCCTTCGGCATGGTATCCCCCGTTCTGGCGGCGCGGCCGTGCCGCTGGCCGCTGCTCTTCGCTTGCGGCGCCGCAACACTTGCCTGCGACCGCGCCGGCTACAAGGGGTGGCGACCCCTCTGCGTTTGCCCCCTCCGCCCCGGCTGTGGCATCCCACGCGCATGGTCCTGACCCGGCGACTCGCCGTCTCCGCCACGATCGCCTTGCTGGCGCCGCCGGCCATGGCCGCCACGCAGAGCTTCGATGCCTTCCTCCAAGGCGTCCGCGCCGAGGCGCGCCGGCAGGGCGTGTCCGACGCCATCCTGAACCGCGCCCTGAACGGGCTGCGCCCGAACGAGCGCGTGCTGGAGCTCGACCGCCGCCAGCCGGAATTCACCCAGACCTGGGAACAGTACCGCGACGCCCGCCTTTCGCAGGCCCGCATCGACGGCGGCCGCCGCGCCTTCGCCGAGAACCGCGCGACGCTGGAAGCCGTGCAGGCGCGCTTCCGCGTCTCGGCCCGCGTGGTCGTCGCGATCTGGGGGCTCGAGACCAACTACGGCGGCTTCACCGGCAACTTCAACATCATCGAATCCCTCGCGACGCTCGCCTGGGACGGGCGGCGGTCGGCCTATTTCCGCGCCGAGCTGCTGGCCGCGCTGCGCATCCTGCAGGGCGGGCACGTCACGCCGGAGCGGATGCGCGGCTCCTGGGCCGGCGCGATGGGGCATCCGCAGTTCATGCCGTCCAACTTCGACCGGCTGGCCGTGGACATGGACGGCGACGGAAGGCGCGACATATGGGGCTCGATCCCCGACGCGCTCGCTTCCATCGCCAATTACCTCGCCCGCTCGGGCTGGCGGGAGGATGAGCCCTGGGGCCGCGAGGTCGTACTGCCCGCCGGCTTCAATCAAGAGGATGCGCGGCGCGAGAACACCAGGCCGCTGCGCGACTGGGTGCGCATGGGCGTGCGGCGGCCCGACGGCTCGGCGTTGCCGGGGCTCGACATCGAGGCCGCCATCATCATCCCGGGCGCACCGGGCGGCCAGGCCTTCGTGATCTACCCGAACTTTAACGTCATCCGGCGCTACAACCCGTCCAACTTCTATGCGCTGGCCGTCGGCCTGCTGTCCGACCGGGTCGCCTGAGCGCGACGATGCGCGTCCGGGCGGCGCTTCTCCTGCTCGTGCTGGCGGGCTGCGCGCAGCAGGGCGGCCCGCCGCCGCGCTACCTCGTCGGCAGCCCCTACCAGCTCGCCGGCACCTGGTCCTATCCGCGCGAGGATTTCGCGCTGGTGCAGACGGGGCTGGCCAGCGTCGCGGCCACGCCGGACGGACGCCGGACCGCGAATGGCGAGAGCTGGGACGCCTCGGCCATGATGGCGGCCCACCGGACCCTGCAATTGCCGGCGGTGGTCAGGGTGACCAACCTCGAGAACGGGCTCGAGACCGAGGTGCGCGTGAACGACCGCGGCCCCGCCAATCCGGGACGCGTCATCGACCTTTCACGCCGGGCGGCCGAGTTGCTGCAGATCCGCGGCGCCGCGCAGGTCCGCATCGCCGTCGTGCCGGAGGCGAGCCGCGCCCTCGCCGGCAACCTGCCGAACCCCGAGGCGCCGCGCGTGCAGGTCGCGGCCGCCCCGGTCGGCGCCGTGATGCGGGAGGACCTCGCCCCGCCGCCTGGCGCCAGCCAGGCCGCGTCGGTCCGACAGGCCCGCCCGCTGCCCTCGGCCGGCCCGGCCGCCGCGGCGGCGGGGCCAGCCGCCTCCGCGGTGCCCGACCGGCTGCCCGAACGCGTCACGCGCGGCGCGCCGCAGCCCGGGCGGCTCTTCATCGAGACCGCGACCTTCAGCACCCGCGCCCTGGCCGACCAGCAGGCCGCGCGGGTCGGCGGCGGGGTGGAGGCCTTCGGCCCGCCGGGGCGGCAGTCCTTCCGCGTGCGGATCGGGCCCCTGCAAAATGTAACGGAGGCTGACCGCACGCTTGAGCGGACGCTGCGCGCCGGCGTATCCGAGGCCCGCATCCTGGTGGAGTGAGGCCGCGGAGTCGCGGACGCGCCGGGAAGGGGGGCACCATGCGCCGTCGAGACCTGATGCTGTCCGCCGCCGGGGTGACCGTGGCCGCCCCCGCCCTTGCCCAGCCGCGCCCGCCGCAGCAGCAGGCGCGTCCGCAGCGCCAGCCCGCCGGCCCGCCCATGACGCCGTCCCAGACCCCGCTCGGCCCGGTGGACACCGTCGCGCGCCAGGCGCTGCTGGTGGACTTCGACACCGACGCCGTCCTGCTGTCCAAGAACGCGGATGAGCGGATGCCGCCGTCGTCCATGTCGAAGCTGATGACGATGTATGTCGTCTTCGACCTGCTGAAGGCCGGCCGGCTGCGCATGGACCAGACCATGCCGGTCAGCGAGCGCGCCTGGCGCATGGGCGGGTCCAAGATGTTCGTCCAGATCGGCACCCAGGTCAGCGTGGAGAACCTGGTCCGCGGCGTGATCGTGCAGTCCGGCAACGACGCCTGCATCGTGCTGGCCGAGGGGATCAGCGGGTCGGAGCAGCAATTCGCCGACCTCATGAACGAGACGGGCCGCCGCATCGGGCTGCGCAACAGCACCTTCCGCAACTCGACGGGCTGGCCCGACCCCGAGCATCGCGTCACCGCGCGCGACCTCGCGACGCTGGCGCGGCGCATCATCCTCGACCACGCGGAATACTACCGGATCTACAACGAGCGCAGCTTCCGCTACAACGACATCACGCAGGAGAACCGGAACCCCACGCTGTCGCGCGTCGCCGGCGCCGACGGGCTCAAGACCGGCCATACCGAGGAAGCGGGCTATGGCCTGACCGCCAGCGCGGTGCGCGGCGGGCGGCGGCTGATCCTCGTGATCAATGGCCTGCCGACCATGCGCGCCCGCGCCGAGGAGAGCGAGCGCCTGCTGGAATGGGGCTTCCGCGAGTTCGACAACGTCGTGCTGTTCCGCTCCGCCGAGACGGTGGAGGAGGTGCCGGTCTATCTGGGTGAGCGGCCGAGCGTGCCGCTGGTCGCGGGGAGGGACCTGATCGTCACGCTGCCCAGGCAGTGGCGGCGCGGCATCCAGGCCCGCGTGCGCTACGACAGCCCGGTGCCGGCGCCGGTCGCGAAGGGGCAGGAGCTCGGCAGGCTCATGATTTCGGGCCAGGGCGTGCCGGAGATGGAGGTCGCGCTGATCGCCGGCGCCGATGTGGACCGCCTCGGCCTGCTGCCGCGCATCCCCGCGGTGATCGGGCGCTGGTTCGGGTCGTGAGCGCATGAGCGCCGCCGCGCGCGGCCGCTTCATCACCTTCGAGGGCGGCGAGGGCGGCGGCAAGTCCACCCAGGTGCGCCGGCTCGCCGCGCACTTGTCGGAACGCGGCGTCCCCGTGGTGCTCACCCGCGAGCCCGGCGGCTCCGCCGGCGCCGAGGCGATCCGCGCCGTGCTGCTCAACGGCCAGGGCTTCGACCCCATCGCCGAGGCGATGCTGATGTTCGCCGCGCGCCGCGAGCATGTCGTTGCCACCATCCGCCCGGCACTCGACGCGGGCATGTGGGTGATCTCCGACCGCTTCGCGGATTCCACGCGGGCCTACCAGTGCCATGGCCAGGGCGTGCCGGGCGAGGTCTATCGCCGGCTCGCGGACCTCGCGCTGGAGGGCCTCACGCCCGACCTGACGCTGATCCTCGACCTGCCGCCCGAGGCCGGCATGGCGCGCGCCGCGTCGCGCGGTGTGGCGGCGGACCGCTACGAACGGCTGGATGCCGGCTTCC
Source organism: Falsiroseomonas sp. HW251 (assembly GCF_050563545.1). Classification (NCBI taxonomy): domain Bacteria; kingdom Pseudomonadati; phylum Pseudomonadota; class Alphaproteobacteria; order Acetobacterales; family Roseomonadaceae; genus Falsiroseomonas; species Falsiroseomonas sp. HW251. The sequence goes on along the minus strand of NZ_JBNXUM010000021.1, from coordinate 6,989 downwards.
ATGCACGGGTCCGCGCGGGCTTCCTCGCGATCGCGGCCGCGGAGCCCGCGCGCTGCGTGGTGCTGGATGCGAGCCGCGATGCCGATGCGGTGTTCGCCGATGTCGTGAAGGAAGTCGCGGTGCGCCTGGGCTGACCTACCGGCCCCACTGCCATTCCCAGTTCAGCCCCACGCGATTCCCGCGGCTGCTGTCGCCGGTCTCGGCCTCCAGCCGCATCCGCGGCGTGAGGTCCACGCGCACGCCGACGCTGCTCGAACCGGGCTGCGTGCCCTGCTTCACCCCGACATAGACGCCGTCCGCGACATAGCGCCCGGCCTCCAGCGTCGCGCCGGCGCGTTCCTCCTGCGTGCTGTTGCGACCCGCGCTCTCGTTGTTGCCGCCGACGGCCAGGCGATCGAGGCCGAAGCCCTGGCGCAGCCGATCCAGGAACCCGGTCGCGGCATCGCCGCCCGGCAGGCCCGTCGCACCCGCCGCGGCCGCCGCGATCTGCGCGATCTCCAGCGGCGAGAGGTCGCGCAGCGGCCGGTCGAACAGCAGGCGCGCCAGGATCTCGTCCTGCGGCAGTTCGGGCGTCGAGCTGAAGGCGATCACCGGCTGCGTCGCGGGACCCGTCACCTCGACGCGCGCGCTGACCTGGCCGGCCTGGCTGGTCGCGCGGAAATCGAGGTCGGGGATCACGCCGCCATGCCAGTCGAGCCGCCCGCGATCGAAGGTCAGGCGCCGCCCGACCACCGCGATGTCGCCGCGACGCATGGCGAGCTGCCCGGTGATCTGCGGCGCCGCGACGGTGCCGCCGATGTCGAGCTTACCGCCGAGCTCCGCATCGAGCCCGCGTCCTCGCACATAGACCTGGCGGTCCGCCTCCACCGCGATCGCGAGCGCGACCGGCGGGCCGGCGCCCGGATCGGCCGCCGCGGGCGCGGGATCGGCGATGATCGTCGCGCCGTTGCGCGGCGTCCCGCGCTGGATGACGGGCTCGAGCGTGCGCGTGCCGCCGCCGAGCTTCTCCGGCACGCGGATCTCGGCGCGGCGTATGCGCACCGTCCCGGCCAGCCTGGCGTCCTGCAGCACGCGCCCGGCCAGGCGAAGATCGGCATCCACCGTGGCGCGCACGATGTCCGACGAGACGGGCTGCGCATTCGTCGCGGTGAGCTGGATGTCAACGGGCAGGAACGGCGCGAGCGGTTCCACCGAGCCCGCGAGCGCCAGCCGCCCTTCGCCGGTCGTGCGGCCATTCAGGTCGAGCCTGAGCCGCGGCCCGTCCGGCCGCAGCGTGCCGGAGAGGTCGGTGACCGCGACGCCCGTCACGGCGTTGCGGTAGCTGCCCTGCGCGAGCCGCGCGTCGCCGCCGAAGTTCGGTGCCGCGGGCGTGCCGTTCGCGCGCAGCCCGAGCACGAGGCGCCCGGTCACGCGGTCCGCGCCGGCGGCGAGCAGCGGCGATGTCAGTGGGCCGAGGTCGAGATTGCCGTCCAGCGTCGCCTCGAAGGGCGCGGCCGCGGAGGGCCCGCGCGGGAAGCGCGCGGTCGCGGCCAGGCGCTGTTGCGGGCCGATGGTGAGGTTCATGGCAGCGGTGACGGCACCGTCGCCGGCGCGCTTCGCTTCCAGGCGCAGCTCGCCCGCGGGCAGGCCGCGAGCGGCGGGGTTGCCGCTGCGCAGGCCCGTGCCGCGCAGAGTGGCGGTGACCTCGGGCGATGCCGTGGGACCGGTGACGCGGAACTCGCCGGTGATCGTGCCGGCGGGCTGCGCCTCGGGGATCAGCGCGGCGAAGGCGGCGAGGTCGAGGGCCGAGAGCGTCGCGCGGATGTCGGCGGTCCCGGGCCCCCAGCGTCCTTCCGCGCGCAGCGTGCCGCTGCGGGGCAGGGCGATGGTCGTCATCCCGATCTCGACCGCGCCGTCCGGCTTCAGCGTGACGGTGGCGGGCGAGGCCAGCCGCACCGTCTCGTTGAAGCCGGTCGCGCGCAGCGCGGCGAGGTCGAGGCGCCGCGCGCCGTTCTGCTGCGTCACCCTGCCGCGCGCTTCCGCCGTGACGTCCTGCGCCGTGCCGGAGAGCGTGAAGTCCAGCGCATCCAGCGTGCCCTCGACATGGGCCTTGACATCGCGCGCGGTGACGCCCTCCGCCGCCAGGCGCGGCACGTCGAGCACGGCGTTGACCGCCTGCACGCCGTCGCGCAGCTCGCCGCGCGCTTCCAGCCGGATGCTGCCGGCGAGCGGCCGCCCGGCCAGGCGCGCGAAGGGCGCGAGGTCCGCAACCTCCAGCTTCGCGCTGCCTTCCGCGCGCAGCCCCGCGGGGTCCACGCGCCCGGTGGCGTCGAGCTTCGCCGGGCCGAGGCGCAGCAGCGCCTCCCGCAGAGTGATCCAGCCATCGGCCTCCGGCGTCGCGCGCACCGCGATGTCCAGCGGCAGGTCGTCGAGCCGGCCGGTCCCGCTCGCCTCGATGTCGGGCCGCGTCGCGGGATTGGCGATGCGCGCGTCGAGCGCCAGCGCCTCGACGGCCAGGCCGGGGATCTCCAGCTTCTCCGACCGCAGCGACAGCGTGAGCGTCGGGTCGGCCATCGCGCCGCGCGCGGTGCCGCGCAGCGCGAGCGCGCCGGAGAGGTTCGGCACGGCGCGGTCCGGCGCGGCGATGTCGGCGGAGAAGGTCACGTCGAGCGTGTCGCCGACGCGGCCCGCGGCCTCCGCGCGCAGCGCCTGGCCCGTGACCTCGGCGCGCTCGAGGCGGTCGGGCAGCGCCGCGCGCAGCGTCATGCGCGGCGAGGCGCCGAGCAGGGCCGCGACCTGTGGGCTGGAGGAGCGGAAGGCGGTCGGCGCGGCATCGAGCGCGAGGCGCGGCGCGTCGAGCCGGCCGGTGAGGCGCACCTCCGCCTCCACCGCGTCCCAGGCGGCGACATCGGGGACCAGGGCGCCGAAGGTCGCGGACGGCGCCAGCGACAGGCGCGCAGTCAGCGCGTTGCGGTCGCGCTCGGCATCGAGCGTGCCGCTGGCCTCCACCGTGCCGGCGCGCCCCGCGACGCGCAGCCTGCGCAGCGTGACCAGGCCGTCGGCACTGCGCGACGCCTCCAGCGCGACATCGAGCGGCCCGGCGAGCGGCGCGAGCGTCGCGTCCAGCAGCCCCGACGCGTCCACGCGGCCTTCGATCCGCGCGGCGTAACGCGAGGTGTCGGGCGCGGAGACCGTGCCGGCGATGTCGGCGCCAAGCCCGTCGCCGGCCGACGCCTTCAGCGCGAGCGCCGCGTTCTCCGCCGGGCCGTCCAGCGAGAGATCGAGCGACAGCGGCCGCTCGTCGAGCCCCGCCAGTCGCGACAGCGGCCCGCCGGCCTCGCCGCGCAGCGTCGCGTGCGCGGTCAGCCGGCCGGTCGCCGGGCGTAGCGTCGCATCGAGCGCCAGCGAGGTCGCGCCCTGCAGCGACGCCGCGTCCAGCGTCGCGGTGACGCCCTCGGCATCCAGCGCCGCGCTCCCGGCGAGGCGGAGCGCGAGCGGCACGCCGGCGACGGCTTCGCCGATCTCGATCGCGCCGACATCCAGGCGATCGACACGCAGCGCCAGCGGCAGCCGGGGGATCTGCGGGATCAGCGGGCCGGGCGGCGAGGGCTCCGCGGGAGCCTCGCCCTCCGGCAGGCGATGCAGCGCGACGCGGCGCGCGGCGATAGTCTCGACCTGCAGCGCGCCGCGCAGCAGCGCGCGCGGGTCCCAGGCGATGCGCGCATCCTCGAGTTCCAGCCAGACGCCGCGCTCGTCGGCCATGGTGACGCGCGTGACGCCGGGGCGGCCGGGCAGGGGACCCTGCAGCCCCTCGATCGTCAGCCCCGGCACGAAGGACATGGCGAGACGCGCGATCGCGTCCCGCCCCGGCGCGGTATTGGCGCCGACCAGCACGCCGGCGAGCAGCAGCACCGGCAGCAGCAGCACCACGCCGAGCAGCGTGGCGAGGCGGCGCATGCGCCGCTCAGAAGGCCTGGCCGAGGCCGACATAGAAGGCGTAGCTGGCATCGCCAGGCTGCGGGTTGAGCGGCACGCCGACATCGAGGCGCAGCGGCCCGATCGCGGTCGCGTAGCGGAAGCCGAGGCCCGCGCCGTAGCGCATGTCCTGCAGGCTCGGCGCTTCGCGGTTCGTCACGGAGCCCGCGTCGAGGAAGCCGACCAGCCCGATCGGCCCGCTGATGCGCTGGCGGAGTTCGAAGGACGCCTCGACCAGGCTCAGGCCGCCGGTCGGCTGGTTCGCGGCATTGCGCGGCCCGATGGACTGGTAGGTGTAGCCGCGCACCGAGCCGCCGCCGCCGGCATAGAAGCGCTTGTCCAGCGGGATGTTGGCGGTGTCGCCGACCACGCTGCCGACGGAGCCGCGCAGCGCGACGACCGAGCCCCCGCCGCCGGTGATGTCGAGGTAGGTCCGCGCCGTGCCCTGCATCCGCACGAAGCCGCCGCCATCGGCGAGATCGGCATAGGGCGTCGCGGCGAGATCGAGCCGCCAGCCCCGCGTGGGATCGAGCAGCGAGTTCGTGTTGTCGTAACGCGCCGCGGTGACCAGGCCGGCCAGCGTGTAGGGCGACAGCGTGTCCTCGGTCAGGCCGATGCGTCCGGTCTCGAAGATCGGGCCGGCGCGCAGCAGCCAGCGCTCGCCGAGCCGGCGCTCGAAAATCAGGGAAACGACGAAGGCGTCGCGGTCATAGGCCTCCAGCCTTTCGCGCGTGACATAGGTGTCGGCGACGACAGCGGTCTGGCCGTCGAAGAGGCCGGGGCGACGCAGGTTGGCGCCGACGCGGTAGTTGGCGGTGGCGATCCCGCCTTCCCCGATGCGGGAGATCTCGGCCTCCAGGCGCAGCGTCTCCGCATTGCCGAAGAGGTTGCGGCGTTCGTAGTAGGTGCGGGCGGAGGCGCCGAAGCTCGTCTCGTAGGCCAGGTTGATGCCGGCGGCGTTGCGGGGGCGATCGGTGACGGAGAAGGTGGTGGGCAGCCGCCCCGCCTCGTCCAGCCGGTCGGCCGCGCGGGCGCGCACCGCGTCGAAGGCGCCGAGCGCCTGCACGTCGCGCCGCGCGCGTTCCAGTCGCTGCGGCGAGTAGGGCTGGCCTTCCAACCGCGCCGCCGCCACGCGCTCGATCAGCGCGCGGTTGACCTGGGTGTCGCCCTCCACGGTCGGGCGCGCGAAATCCGCGCGCGGGCCGGGCGCCAGCGTCCAGATGACGTCCATCCTCTGCGCGTCGTGGTCCACGACCACCTCGCGGTCGGCCACGGCCGCCAGCGGATGGCCGGCGCGCAGCAGGTCGTCCTTCAGCGCGGCCTCGGCATCCAGCACGGCGTCGGCCCGGGCGGGCTCGCCGGGGCGGAGGCCGGCGGGCTCGGGAAGGCGGGCGAGCGCGGCGGCGTCGGCCTCGGTCGCGGGGCGGACGGCGATGCGCCGCAGCGTGTAGCGCGGGCCGGGATCCACCCGGATCTCGACCGGCACCGGGGCACGGCCGGCGAGCCGCTCCGCCAGGCCCGGGGTGCCGGCGGGCTCGCCGGCGATCGTCACCGTGATGCGTGGGGCCCACCAGCCCTCCGACCGCAGCACCTCCTCGAGCCGGCGCGGATCGGCCTCGGCGCGGGCGACCAGGCCATTGGCATCCACCGGGGCGTCGCGCGCGAGGGCGATCAATTGCGAGGCATCGCGCAGCTTCGTATCGAGCCCGCCCTCCCCCGTGGGGACCAGCGTGGTGGCATAGTCGAGCTCCTGCGCCGCCACGGGACAGGCGAGCAGCAGCAGCAGGGCCAGGATCGCCGGGCGCAGCATCATGCCAGGGTATGGAGCCTGACGCGCGGAAGGGCTACCACTGATGGCATGGATGACAGCCTCGCCGAGACGCTCACCGCCTGGCGTCGCCACCTGCATGCCAATCCCGGCCTCACCCTGCGCGAGGAAGGCACGGCAGCCTTCGTGGTGCGGAAGTTGCGCGAGATGGGCGTTGCGGAGATCGCGGAGGGCGTTGGCGGCCATGGCGTGGTCGCAACGCTTCGGCGCGGCGACAGTAACCGCAGCGTCGGGCTGCGCGGCGACATGGACGCGCTGCCGATCGAGGAGGCGAACACCGACCTGCCCTGGCGCTCCACGGTTCCCGGCGTGATGCATGCCTGCGGGCATGACGGGCATACGACCGCGCTGCTGGGCGCGGCGAAGCTGCTGCTGGACGACACCGCCTGGAACGGCACGGTGCGCCTGGTGTTCCAGCCCGCGGAGGAAGGCGGCGGCGGGGCGCTGGCGATGATCGCCGACGGGCTCTTCGAACGCTTCCCGATGGAGCGCATCTTCGGCTGGCACAACTGGCCCGGCCTGCCCGCGGGCACCATCGCCGTGCACGAGAAGGCGGTGATGGCGGCCGGGACGCGCTTCGAGATCGTCTTCGACGGCCATGCCTCCCACGCCGCGCTGCCGCATCTCTCGCGCGATCCCATGCTGGCGGCGGGCCATTGCATCGTGGCGCTGCAGAGCGTGGTGGCGCGCAATCTCGACCCGCTGGCCGGCGGCGTGGTGTCCGTGACGGTGGTCGAGGGCGGCGAGGCGCAGAACCAGATCCCCCGCCGGGTCAAGTTGAAGGGCACGGCGCGCTGGATCGACGACGCGGCGGGCGAGTCGATCAAGGAGGCGCTGCACCGCATCGGGCAGGGGACGGCGGCGACTTTCGGGGTGCAGGCCGCGGTGTCCTGGGGCCCCGGCGTGCAGGTCACCGCGAACCACCCCGCCGACCGCGAGATGGCCGCCGAGGCCGGGGCGCTGGTCGCCCCGGTCCGGCGCGACGTGAAGCCGGCCATGACGGGCGAGGATTTCTCCTGGTTCCTCAAGAAGATACCGGGCGCCTTTGTGTGGATCGGCAACGGGCCGGCCGAGGACGGCAGGGAACTCCATCACCCCGGCTACGACTTCAACGACGCGGTCCTTCCGGTCGCAAGCGGCTTCCTCGCCGAGGTCGCGAAGAAGGCGCTCCGCGCGGGGTGAACTTTACGACTTTAGCATTTTAGGC